>CBFIGH010000021.1:0-68495 GCA_965662115.1 Cyanobium sp. | reverse complement strand
CTTTTCGGCAGGTGGAAGTTGGTGAGTAGGCCCTGCACCACCGCAAAGCGATAGCCCGGCTGGATAACCAGGTTGACCGGGCCCGTATGGGGTGCCAGCTGCCCGCCGTGCAGCTGGGCCACCGCCTCCAGGCTGCGCACACTGGTGGTGCCGATAGCAATCACCCGGCCACCCCTAGCCCGGCAGGCCGCCACCGCAGCCACCAACTGGGCGTTCACCTCCACCCATTCGCTATGCAAGGCGAGGGAGCTGAGATCTTCCCTCTCCAACGGGCGAAACGTACCCAAGCCGACGTGCAGGGTGGTGCTGGCCAGCTCCACCCCTTTGGCCTTGATTGCCGCTAGGAGCTCGTCACTGAGGTGGAGGCCCGCCGTCGGTGCGGCCACGGCTCCTGGCCGGCAGGCGTAGCGGGTCTGATAGCGCTCGTTGTCGCTGCTGTCGTGCGTGTGAATGTATGGCGGCAACGGGATGGCGCCATAGCGCACCAACAGGGGCTCGAGGGCCGCCGCATCGCCGCACGCCGGAGGAAACTGCAGGATCCGGCCGCCAGTGGCGGCATCGCAGGCCAACACCTGCACGGGCAAGGGCGGTTGGCCCTCAGCCACCAGCTCGAGCCAGTCGCCCGGCTTGAGTTTCTTGGCGGGCTTGGCGAGACACAGCCATTGGGCCAGGCCGTCCTGACTGGGCTCCAGCACCAGCAACTCCACGGCACCGCCACTGGGCCGACGCGCCTGCAGCCGGGCCCGCAATACCCGGGTGTCATTCACCACCAGCAGATCGCCCCTGCGCAGCTCCGCCTGCAGATCCCAAACCGTCAGATGGCGGGCCTCAAAACTGGCAGCTGGGCCATCCACCGCCAGCAAGCGGGCGGCATGGCGGGGATCCAGCGGCCGCTGCGCGATCCGCTGCTCGGGCAACAGGAAGTCGTAGCTCGAGAGGCGTCGGTCGGCCGGATCCAGTTCCTGAGCTGGTTCTCGGGCTGGTTCAGAGGGCTGGTTCAGAGGGCCAGGCTCTCCGGGTTGGTTTCGATCAACTGGGCCAGGTCCTTAAGGAAGGCCGCTGCATGGGCGCCGTAGATGGTGCGGTGGTCGCAGGTGAGATTCACCTGCATCTGGTTGGCCACCCGCATGGAGCCGTCCTTGCCGGCCACAACCGTGGGCCGTGACGCCGCCACCGCCAGAATGGCGCCGGTGCCCGGGGGCAGGATGGCGTCAAAACGATCGACCCCGAACATGCCCAGGTTGGAGAGGGTGAAGGTGCCGGTGCTGTACTCCTGGGGCTGCAGTTGCTTGCTGCGGGCCCGGGCCACCAGGTCAGCCCAGCTGCGGGCCAATGAATAAAGGTCGCTCGTGTCAGCGGCCGCGAGCACTGGCGTGATCAGGCCGCCGTCTTCCATCGCTACCGCCACCGCCACGTTGACGGCGGCGGGATAGGCCATGGCCGTGGCATCGGCGCTGGTGGCCGCATTCACCTGGGGATGGCGAGCTAGAACCACACCCACGGCCTTGGCCAACAGGGCCGTCATGGTGACGCCCTTGCTCTTCACCTGTTTATAGAAAGCATCGAGCTTGGTGGTGGTGATCGTGTAGCCCACCCGGAAACAGGGCACGGCCAGGCTGGCCACCATGTTGCGGTTGACCGCGTTCTGAAGTGTGTTGAAGCCCACGCTCTCGCCAGGGCGGCCGAAGGCCTCCCCGGCAGGGACTGGGGCCGGGGCAGGAGCCGCCAAGCCAGCCGGGCCGGAGCCCTCGGCCACGCGCGGCACCGTGATCGGTTGACCGGTGGCGGCCAGCACATCGTCGGCCTGAATACGGCCATGGGGGCCACTGCCACGCAGGGCGGCCAGGTCGACGCCGAGCTGGCCGGCGAGCTTCTTGGCGCGGGGTGAAGCCACCACCCGACCACTGGCCGTGGAGGCCGGCGCAGCGACCGGGGGTGCAACCGGGATCACCACCTGCTTGGCCACCACTGGAGCTGGCTCGGCCGCAGGCGGTGCAACCACCGCGGCCGGAGCTGCAGATCGGGGAGCTGATGCAACTGGGGCCGCCGGTGCCTTGGCAGCTGCCTCAGCAATCTCGGCCTCCGTTTCCACGATCAGGCCGATGGTCTCCCCCACCGGAGCCGTGCCACCGGCCGGCATCAACACGGCGGCGAGGAAGCCCTCGTTAAACGACTCAACATCCATATCGGCTTTATCACTCTCGACAACCAGCACGGACTCCCCGCGCTCCACCTTGTCGCCGGGCTGCTTGAGCCACTCCACGATCTTGCCCTCCGTCATGGTGGAGGAGAGGGCCGGCATGAAGATTTCGTGGGTTGCCATAAACCAGTGCCAGCTTGCCTTTTAAAGAGGTGTTCCAACCCTTTCGCCAACTTTTCTCCACCAGGGGAGAAGGGTCGGATCAAAGGCGATCGAGCGACTCTAAAACGCGGCGAAATCCGGCCGAAAAGCCGACAAAGCCACTCTCCACAGGAGATCTGCCCGCCCAGCCCCAGCCCGGCCCATGCACAACGGCTGATCTGCAGATACGCTCAAACCAGATTCCCAACGTCCGATGAAACGCCTGCTCCTGCTTGCCCTCAGCGCGGCGACCCTCCTGATCGGTGTCAGCGTGAGTGCCTGTGAGAAGCACATCGATGGTCACCAGAACAGCTCCGACACCAACCTGGAAGGCAGTCGTCAGTAGTGGGCAGGGCCTACCAGCCAACCAAACTGACCGCCCAAGGCCGAAGCGCAGCGCTGGCCTTGGGCAGCGGGCTTAGCTGGCCTCGATTGCCTCGATCACCCCGTCGCGCACCAGCACGGCCGCCTGCAATTTCTCGACGAGGTTGTCCCCCACCCGCACCTCACACACACTCTCGATCTGACCCTGCTCGACGATCTGCTCCATCTCGAGCTCGCGCACCTGCCTCTGCTGCTCAAGCATTTGGCGTTTCTGTTCATCGAGCTCCGCCCGTTTGGTGGCCACCTGGTCCTGCACTGAAGCCACCTGGTCCTGAACGCGGGGATCGAGGGGATTGGCGCTCTGGCGGCGGATCTCATCGATCAGCTGCTGACCCTCCTGCTCCAACTGGGAAAGCTGGCCATCCACGTTGGCGATGGCATTGCTGAGCTCCCGCTCGGCGTCCTCCTTCCAGCGGGGGGTCACCACGGCACGCACGGTGATGCTGCGCTTGATGGAGAGGGTGCCGTCGGCCATGGAAAGTGCAATGCAGCTCCCAGGCTGTCAGCGGAGCGCACCGGGGTCAACCGCCGGTTGGCCGCACCTCAGCGCGCTGCGTAGATCGCCTCGATCAAGCCGCCATCGCGGGCAGCGATCCGATCGCGGCGCTGCTTGAGGGTCTGGGTAAGCAGCCCATTGTCCAGGGTGAATGGCTCCACCAGGGCGACGCCGGCCAGGCGCTCATCGGGCCTGGAACCTGGCCGCGCGGCCAGCAGCCGGTTGCACTCCCGCGTCAGGGCCCGCCGCAGAGCAACATCGCCAGCAGCACTAGCCGCCGCAGCGAAGGCCGCTAGGGCCTCGGGCTTGGCAACCAGCAGGGCTCCGAGTTGCTTGCGGTCTTGCCCCACCACCATCACCTGCTCGACCAGGGGGCTTGCGGCCAGGGCCTCTTCCAGGGGACCCGGCTCGATGTTCTCGCCGCTGCTGAGCACAATCGTGTCCTTCGCCCGGCCGGTGAGCACCAGGCAGCCATCGGCAAGCAGCTGGCCCAGGTCGCCAGTGTCAAACCAGCCCTCCCCATCCAGCACCGCCGCCGTGGCCTCGGCCTTGTGCCAGTAGCCGACCATCACCTGGGGGCCACGGGCCAGCACCCGGCCCCGCTCGCCGATGGCCAGGGGCGCCCCGGTGTCGGGATCGACGATCCGCAGGCCCGTGGCCGGCAGGGGCTGGCCGGCACTGCCACGCCGGTTGCTCCAGCTGCGGCGGCAGGTGAGCACGGGGCTGGTTTCGGTGAGGCCGTAGCCCACCAGCAGCTCAATGCCGATCGCCTCGAAGAAGCCATCCACGTGCAGGGCCAGGGCGCCCCCGCCGCTGATCGCCGTGCGCAGCCGGCCCCCCACCAATTGCTGGCGCAGCTTCGGCCAGATCAGCAGCGCCGCCAGCTGGTGCAGGGGCCAGCGCAGCACGGCCAGCACCCCAGCGCCGAGTCGGGACGGCCATTCCTCCGGTGTGAGGGTGAGATCGAGGGCCTGGCGGCGACGCTGCCCGTAGGCGCGGCTATTAGCCAGGGCGGCACGCAGCAGCTTTTGCCGCGGCGCCGGCATGGCTGCCAGGGCGTCCTCAAAACCGGAGAGCAGGGCCTCCCAGAGCCGCGGCACGCTGATCAAATAGTGGGGTCGCACCCGCTGCAGATCGGCGCGGAGCTGCTTGAGGGTGGTGTAGGTCTGCCGGCAGCCGCAGGCCAGCAGAAAGTATTCGGCGCTGCGCTCATAGGAATGCCAAATCGGCAGCACGCTCACCGCCCGCTCGCCGGGCCGGGGAGCCACGGCCACCCCCAGGTGCCTGAGCTGGTGCAGCAGGTTGGCATGGCTCAGGGGCACACCCTTGGGCTGGCCAGTCGTGCCAGAGGTGTAGAGGATCGTGGCGAGGCGGGCCGGGTCAGCGGGCGGGGTTGGGGCCGGCGTGCCGGCGGACAAGGCCGCCACGCCGCGCGCGAGCAACTCACCCCAACCAAGGCAGGGCAGCGAAGCAGCCCAGTCCTCCGGTTCGCCCGTGAGCAGCACCACGAACCGCAGCTGCGCCAGCTGCTCCCCGTCGAGGCGCAGCGACTCCAGCAGAGCGGCCGATTCGACCACCAGGCCGACGGCGCCGCAATCTTTGAGGATGTACCGCAGCTCCTCCACCGGGGCAGCGCTGCCCCGCACCGCATCGGCGACACCGGCTCGCATCAGGCCCTGGTCAGCCTGCAGCCAGCGCGGGCTGTTTTCCGCAAACAGGGCCACCACCTCGCCGGCCCCCACCCCCAGGCCGGCAAAGGCGGCCGCCACCTGCTCAATGCACTGATGCAGCTGGCTGTAGCTGAACTGCTCAGGGATGGCGGCATGGGGGGCCTCCAGGGCCAGGCCATCGCCGTAGCGCCCGGCCAGCACGGGCCAGAGTTGCTCCAGCCCGGTGAGGCCGCTCCAATCGCTGCGTTGGGCCAGGGCGCGACGATCACGCTGGCTGCCGCTCCAGTGGATCTCGGCGGGGTGAATGGTCCTGGCCACGGTGATCGGGGAGGTGGTGCAGGCCCGCAGTGTTACCACCCCTGAAGGCCTGGCTGGGGGTTCGGGGTGCGGCTCGGAACATGACCCCTGGGCCCTGAGCCTGCTGCAGTTGAACCGGGCTTGATTTTGATGGGGACACTCCTGTGCCGCCCTGCAGCTGCCGCCTGGGAGGCCTACTGGCAAGGATTGTTCAGTGATCCTGCCGCCAGCGACGCACCACAAGCTCGGGGCTTTGATGCTCCAGATCCACCGCGGCATTGAGCTGTTGCATGGTGGCGGCCGAGAGGCGGCCCGCCAGGCTCTCGACCACCGGCACCAGCTCCGGATGGCGACGCAGGCTGGCGGCGTTGAACACGGGCACGGCGTCGTAGGCCGGGAAATAGTGGCGGTCGTCCTCGAGCACCTGCAGTTGCAGGGAGGGAATCAGGCCACTGGTGCTGTCGCCAGCAATCAGATCCACGCGGCCATCGGCGAGGGCCCGGTAGGTGAGGCCCAGATCCATCGCCAACGGGGGCGCTGCGAAACGCAGGCCGTAGCGACTCGCCAGCCCCGGGTAGCCATCGGCCCGGTTGAGGAACTCGTAGCCGAAACCCGCCCGCCAACGGCGGGCGGGTGCCACCGCCTGGCTGATCGTGGCCAGGCCAAGGCGTTGCCCCTCCGACCGGCGGATCAGGATGGCAAAGGTGTTCTCGAAGCCGAGCGAGGGAAACATCCTCAAGCCATAGCGCTCGGCATACAGCCGGCGGGCCCGGTTCCAGAGGGTGGCGCGGTCGCTGCCCCCATCGCCGGTGGGCTGGTTGAGAATCGCGGTCCAGGCCGTGCCGGTGTATTCCACGTAGCCATCGATCCGGCCCTGGCGCACGGCCCCATGGCAGAGGAAGGTGCTGCCCAGGCTGAATTCACGCCTGACCTGCAACGCCGTGTGGGCCTCAATCTCCTGGGCCAGCAATTCTCCAAGCAGCTGTTGTTCGGTGAACCCCTTGGCCCCAATCACCACCGCCCCCCCTGGGCCCGGACGCACCAGCTGATGCCAGCCAAAAGCAAGGGCCAGCAAGGCCGAGCCGACCAAAGCCACCAGCAGGGCCTGCCGACGCAGTCGCTGCTGGCGTCGGGGCGGGTTGGCCCGCCGCGGCCTCTGCACCAGGCGAGCCTCCAGGGCACCAAGGCCGGCATCAGCAGCCAGAGCGATGGCCGCTGCCGGCAGCGCGCCCGCCAGCAGCAGGTTGTTGTTCACCGTGGCGATGCCCCGGAAGATGAACACCCCCAAGCCACCGGCACCGATCGCCGCCCCGATCGTCGCCACCCCCACCGCAATCACGGTGGCCACCCGCAGCCCTGCCATCAGGCTGGGCAGGGCCAGCGGCAGCTCCACATGGCGCAACACCTGGCTGCCAGTCAGTCCCAGGGCCCGGCCGGCCTGCTTCAGCTCCAACGGAACCTGCTGGAGCCCCGTGATCAGGCCGCGCAACAGGGGCAGCAAGGCGTAGAGGGTGAGCGCCACCACGGCCGGCGTGGGGCCGATGCCACCGAGCAGGGGCACGGTGAGCAGCAGCCCGAAGATCGCCAGGCTGGGGATGGTCTGCACCGCATTGGCCAGCACCAGCACCAGGCGACGCCAACGGGGGTGCGGCTGAATCGCCAGGCCAAGCGGCAGGGTGATCAGCAGGGCCAAGGCCACACTGGCAGCCACCAGGGCGAGATGTTCACCGCTGCGCAGAGCGATTTCCCTGGCCAGCTCAGCCGTCACGACTGGAACAGCTCCTCCAAGGGAGCGGGAGCCCGCAGCACCAACCCAAAGCGGCTGGCAAAGGCCTCCAGCAGCGGACGCCGCAACTGCTGGCAGCTGAGCCCCGGGCGCCAGTCCACCAAACGGCCCACGCACCGATCGGACAGGCCGCAGGGCACCACCGCCTCAAAACCGGCCAGGTTGCCATCCACATTCAGGGCCAAGCCATGCTGCGAGATCCAGCGCCGCGCCCCAACCCCAATCGCCGCCACCTTGCGGCCCTCCAGCCACACCCCGGTCAATCCCTCGATGCGCTCGCCGTGGAGCTGCAGGCCAGCCAGCAGATCGATCACAACCTGTTCCAACTGGCGCAGGTAGAGGTGGAGGTCGGCGCCATGGTGTTGCAGGTTGAGCACCGGATAGAGCACCAGCTGGCCCGGGGCGTGATGGGTCACCTCGCCGCCGCGGTCAATGCGGTGGAGGGGCAAGGGAGGGGCAACCGGATCAAAGCGCAGGAAGGCCTCCGAGGCACCGCGGCCAAGGGTGTAGCAGGGCTCATGCTCCAGCAGGAGCACCGCCTCCGGTCCTTCGGGGTGGTCCAGCAACCGCTGCTGCAGTTGGCGCTGGGCCGTCCAGGCCCGCTCGAACGGCACCGGTTGCATCGCTTCAAAAAGGATTGCGTCGAGCTTGGGGCGCATCAGCTGCCGTTCTTAGCGTTGGGGTACAAGAGCACCGGAGGAGTTCACCATCTGATGAAACTGCTGATCCATGGCCGCAATCTTGACGTCACCCCGGCCATCCGGGAGTACACCGAAACCAAACTGACCCGCGCGATTCACCACTTCGAAGGCCTCGTTAAGGAGGCCGACGTGCACCTGTCGGTGGCCCGCAACCCCCGGGTGCCGCAGCAAACCGTCGAGGTCACGATGTTTGCCAACGGCACCGTGATCCGGGCCCAGGAGCGCAGCGACAATCTCTACGCCAGCATCGACCTGGTCGCCAGCAAGCTGAGCCGCCAGCTGCACCGCTACAAGGACCGCATCCAGGAGCAGAGCCAGGGGCCCGTGCACCGCTCCGCCCGCGCTGAGGAGGCCGGCGCCGCCAGCCTGCCGCCCCCCGGCAGCACCTTGGTGGATGGCAAGGAGCCGGAGCTGCCCAGCCCCGGCGTGCGGCGCAAGTACTTCGCCATGCCGTCGATGAGCCTCGATGACGCCCTGCACCAGCTGGAGCTGATCGACCACGACTTCTACGTCTTTCGCGACGCCGACAGCGGCCAGATCCAGGTGGCTTACCGCCGCAACCACGGAGGGTTCGGCGTGATCCAGGCCAAGGAGGCATGAGGGCTGAACGACCCGACCTCGCCCCCCTGATCGACCATGCCCTGCTGGACCCCCACCAGGGCACTGCCGCCATCCTGCGCTGCTGCTCCGAAGCCCGCCACTTCGGCTTTGCAGGCGTCTGCGTGGCCTCCCGCTGGGTGGCGACTGCCCGGGAGCAGCTGCCCCGGCAGGGCAAAGGTCCGACCCCCCAGCTGATCGCCGTCGTGGGCTTTCCCTTTGGAGCCGTGCCCGCAGCGGTGAAACAGGCCGAGGCTGAGGCCGCTGCAGTAGCAGGGGCCGATGAGCTCGATGTGGTGCCCGATTTCGGCTCGCTTGCGGATGGTCAGAGCACGCCGATCCACGACGAACTGGCCGCGATCTGCGAGCTGGGCCTGCCGGTGAAGGTGATTCTGGAGGTCGGGCGGCTCGACCCCGAAGCGCTGGCCCTGCTGGTGGACATCAGCATCGATGCTGGCGCCCGCTTCCTCAAGACGGGCAGTGGTTTCGGGCCGCCGGTGACAGCTGGGCAGGTCGGCCAGCTGCGGGAGCTCGCCAGGGGGCGCGCGGCGATCAAGGCCTCCGGGGGCATTGCCAGCCTCGAGCAGGCCCTGGCCTTGGTGGAGGCCGGTGCCAGCCGCCTGGGCACCAGCCACGGCGTGGCCCTGGCCCAGGCGCTGAGGGGCTGATCCTGCCGTGCCGGAACAGAGCCTCGAAGGCTTGGCCCTGAGCTGCAAGCCCCTCGGCGAAAACGACCGCCTGCTGACCCTGCTGAGCGAAGACCAGGGCGTGGTCCGGCTGGCCGTGCCCGGGGCGCGGCGACCCCGCAGCAGCCTGGCCGCCGCCGTCCCCTTGAGCCATCTGAAGCTCCAGGTGGGGGGTGGCCGCGGCCTGCGGCGGGTTCGGCAGCTGAAGGTGGTGCGCAGCTACAGCGGCCTGGCCCAACAGCTCGAAGCCCTCGCCGCCGCCCAGGCCCTGTGCGAGCTCTGCCTGGCCCTGGTACCCGGCGACACACCGGCCCCGGCAGTGCTGGCGGATCTGCTGATGCAGCTGGGGCGTCTTGATGCCCTGGTACGGGAAAAGGCCTGCGACCTCGAGGCCTTGGCGATTGCCGTGCAGGGCAGCGTTCACCTACTCGCCCTGGGTGGCTATGCCCTGCCCCTGGGCCGCTGCGCCCGCAGCGGCGAACCCCTGGAGCCCCCCGTAGGCAACTGGGATTGGCGCTGCAGCCTGATCCCCAGCGAGGGTTTGGTGATCGGCGGCATCGCCGGCGCCCGGGTGGTGCTCAACGCCTCGGAGCTGGCCCTGCTGCAACGGCTGCTGCGGCCAAACCTCCCCCACCGGCGCGATGGCGAACTGATGGGGCCTCCCGCGGTGTGGCTGCACCTGCTTGCATTGGTCGAGCACTGGTGTCAGGAGCACCTGGGCCGGCGACCCCGGGCCCTGGGCCTGCTGCGCTCCAGTTTCACCGCCGGTGCTGGGTCAGGATGAAGGCTGATCGAGGGTCCGGGCGAACTTGAGCGGCAGTTCTCGCGGCACGGGCTTGCAGGGCGTTCTGGCCCTGCCGGATTTTCGGCGCCTGTGGCTGGGCCAGATCTTTTCGCAGCTGGCCGATAAGTTCTACATCGTGCTGATGGTGTTCCTGATCGCCCAGACCTGGGTGAGGGGAATACCGGAAGCCAATCCCGCCCTGGCTGAGGCCGCCTCGGCGATTCGCCTCGACTTGCCGGAGACCAGGGCCCAGATGATCACCCTGCTGGCCACGGGGATCTACGTGGCCAACACGATTCCAGCGATGCTGCTCGGCACGGTGGCGGGGGTCTGGGCCGACCGCTGGCCCAAGCGCTCCGTGATGGTCGCCTCGAACGCCCTGCGGGCCGCCTTGGTGCTGCTGGCACCGCTCTGTCTGGTGCAGGAGCCCCTGTGGCTTGGACTGAGCTGGGGCTACTGGGGGCTGGTACTGATGACCTTCCTGGAATCTGTGCTTACCCAATTCTTCGCACCGGCCGAACAGGCAGCCATTCCCCAGCTGGTGCCCTCCGACCAGCTGCTCGCCGCCAACTCCCTCTATCAGGCCACCAGCATGGCGGCCACGATTGTGGGCTTCGCCCTGGGCGACCCGATTCTGCGCCTTCTGCATCTGGGCCTGGGGCGCATCGGCATCGAAGGCGGCGAATTTCTGTTGCTACCCCTCTGTTACGGCGCCGCTGCCCTGGCAATCAGCCGGATCCGCTGGCGGGAAGAACCCCGGCCCTCGGGCCGCACCTCGGTGTGGCAGGAAATCGGCGAAGGGCTTCAGGTGCTGCGAGAGCAGCCGCGGGTGCGGGGCGCCATGCTGCAGTTGGTGTTGCTCTACAGCCTGTTGGCCGCCCTTTATGTGTTGGCGATCAGCCTGGCCGCCGCCATTCCAGGCCTGGGGCCCACCCAGTTCGGCACCCTGCTGGCGATGAGCGGCCTGGGCCTCGCCATTGGCGCCCTGGCCGTGGCCCAGCTAGGCCAGGGCCTCAACCGCCGCTACCTGGCCGCCACGGGGCTGGGAACGATCGGCTGGAGCCTGGTCTTGCTGGGCCAATTGCGCGGCAACCTGATCTTCACCCTGCTGCTGTGCGGAATGCTGGGTGTGGGCTCAGCCCTGCTGGCGATTCCGGCCCAAACCACCATCCAGGAACAGACACCAGAGGAGTTGCGCGGCAAGGTCTTCGGCCTACAGAACAACCTGATCAACATCGCCCTGAGCCTGCCCCTGGTGCTGGCGGGGGCGGTGGTGAGCCGCTACGGCCTGCTGCCAGTGCTGTGGGCCCTTGCGGCCATAGCCCTCAGTGCAGCCCTGATGGAGCGGCCCTGGCAGCGCTGTTAGCGTTGAGCGCCGAACGCGCGCGCCCCGGTGGCCCACATTGCCTGGCTGGGCAAAAAAACCCCGTTCTGCGGCAACGTCACCTACGGACTGAGTACCACCCATGCGCTGCGCAGCCGCGGCCACGGGATCAGTTTCATCCACTTCGATACCCCCGCAGGAAGTTTGGCCCGTTCCGGCGATGTCCTGCCGGAGGTTGAGAATCTGGGTGACAGCAATGGGGGCGGCCCCGAAGTGGCCCTGCCCTATCTGGTGAAATCCCAGGTGTACACGATTCCCTCCCTGGGGGCCCAGCGGGAGCTGCGGGAATCGCTAGAGCGACTCAAGCCCGACCTGGTGCACGCCAGCCTCACCCTCTCCCCCCTCGATTTTCGCCTTCCCGACCTCTGCCAACAGCTCGGATTGCCGGTGGTGGCAACCTTCCATCCGGCCTTCGACGCCAGCCTGCGCAACCTGACCGCCGGCACCCAGCAGCTCACCTACCAGCTCTATGCCCCCACCCTGGCCAAATTCGACCGGGTGATTGTCTTCTCGGAGCTGCAGGCCGAGGTGCTGCAGCGCCTGGGCGTGCGGGCTGAACGGCTGGCGGTGATTCCCAATGGGGTCGACACGGACACCTGGAGGCCAGCCCCCCTGGCTGGTTCAGCCACCAGCCTGGAGCTGGGCGACCTCCGCCAACGGTTTGCCGGCCGGCGGGTTTTCCTCTACATGGGGCGGGTGGCCACCGAAAAAAACGTGGAGGCCTTGATCAAGGCCTGGCGGCTGGTGCGTCCAGCTGGCTGCGTGCTGGTGATCGTGGGCGATGGGCCCCTGCGCAGCGCCCTGCAGGCCACCGGCGACGAAGCCGACCTGGTGTGGTGGGGCTACGAACCCAGCCTGGAGCGGCGGGTCGCCTTCCAGCAGTTGGCCGAGGTGTTTCTGCTGCCCTCCCTGGTGGAGGGGCTGAGCCTGGCCCTGCTGGAGGCGATGGCAAGCGGCACGGCCTGCGTCGCCACCGATGCGGGCGCCGATGGTGAAGTGCTGGAAGGGGGCGCGGGCATCGTGATCAGCACCCAAGGGGTCACCACCCAACTGCGCACCCTGATCCCGGTGCTACGCGACCAACCCGTGCTCACGGCCGAGCTGGGCCGGCGGGCCCGGCAGCGGGCCCTGGAGCGCTACACCCTGGAGGGCAACATCGACGCCCTGGAAGCGCTCTATGCCCAGCTGGTGCCCCAGCGCTCACTGGTTGCCTGAATCGGGGCCACCGAACCCGGCCTGGCGGGCACGAATCGTGTCGAGACCCACCAGCAGGGCATAGCGTTCAAAATCCAACATGCGGCCCTCGAAGCCCGCACTGGTGCCCTGCTGCAGCAGGTGCTGGGCCCAGTCCTGCAAGGCCTGGGCGGCGGTGAAGATGGAGCCGCAGGGATGGGCCACCACGGCATAACCCATCGCCTGCAAGGCGGCGGCGGTCAGCAGCGGAGTACGACCACCCTCGATCAGATTGGCCATGCTCGGAGTCCCCAACTCTGCGAGCAGCTGGTTGGCAGCTCGCATGGCCGCCTCGGTCTCCAGGGCTTCGACGAAGACCAGATCGGCGCCGGCCTCGGCGTAGAGGCGGGCGCGGCGCAGGGCCTCGTCGAGACCCAGCACGCCTGCGGCATCGGTGCGGGCCGTGATCACCAGATCGGGATCCTGCCTGGCCCAGAGGGCAGCCTGGAGCTTGGGCAGAAACTCCTCCACCGGCAGCACCTGCTTGCCGGCCATATGACCGCAACGCTTGGGATAGGTCTGGTCCTCGATGAACAGGGCTGCAGCACCGGCTCGCTCCGCTTCCCTCACCGCCCGGATGACATTGTTGGCATCGCCAAAGCCCGTATCGAGATCCACGAACACCGGGATCGCCACGGCCTGGCAAATCCGGCCGTAGGCCTGCAGCATCTCGCTGGCGGTGAGTAGCCCGATATCGGGAGCCCCCAGCAGGCTTCCCGACAACCCGTAGCCCGCGGCAGCGATCGCTCCGAAACCGGCTTGCTCCAGGATCCGGGCCGAAAGCCCGTCGTGGCAGCAGGGCATCTGCAGGATCTGCGGGGCCGCCAGCAGCTGGCGGAAAGCGGTGGTGGCACGCAACCGGCTCATGGCGAATCCAACTCCCGGCAACAGGAGGCAAAGGCCGCCGCCGGATCAGCCGCCGCCGTGATCGGCCGGCCAATCACCAACTGGCTGGCCCCGGCGGCGATCGCCTGGGAGGGCGTCAGCACCCGCTGCTGATCGCCAAGGGCGGCGCCGGCGGGGCGAATGCCCGGCGTCACCAGAGCGAAGGGTTCGGGATGGGCAGCCCGCAGGGCTGCCACCTCCAGCGGCGAACACACACAGCCGCCCACGCCGGCCGCCGCCGCCAGTCGGGCTAGCCGGGGCACGTAGGCCTCCAGGGGGTCCTGGATCGCCAGCTCGCTGGCGAAGCGCGCCGGCTCCCAGCTGGTGAGCACCGTCACGGCCAGAAGGGTTGGTGGGGGCAATCCAGCTGCCAGCGCCGCTTCCACCGCCGCCGCCTGGGCTGCGCGCAACGCCTCGATGCCGGCGCCGGCATGGACGGTGATCAGCCCAGCCCCCAGCCGCGCCGCGCTCCGACAGGCGCCGGCCATGGTGGCCGGGATGTCGTGGAACTTCAGATCCAGAAACACCCGCAGGCCCTGGTGGCGCAGCTGGCTCACCACAGCCGGGCCTCCGGCCACAAACAACTCCAGGCCCACCTTCACCCAGCGCAGCGCTGGGATGGCAGCAGAGCAGGCCAGGGCCCGCTCGGGCGCCATGCCATCGAGGGCCACGATGATCCGCTGGCTTGGATCCACCATCAGCGCACCAAGCGCCGGAACGTCTTCTTGCCCAGCTGCAGCACCTTGCCGGCCAGGGCCTCGGGGCCGGTGAACTCCTGGTTGGGGTCGGCCAGCTTTTCGCCATCGAGCCGCACACCGCCGCCCTGGATCTGACGCCGGGCCTCACTGCTGCTGGCGCAAAGGCCCACCGCACTAAGCAAGTAAAAGGCCCTCGCGGGGAAATTCACCCCCACCAGCGAAGCCTCCGGCACCTCGGCATCAGCTGCACCGGCGCCGGCCGCCCCCGCCACCAGGCGCCCTGCATCCTCCTGGGCGGCCGCGGCCGCCGCAGCGCCATGGCGGCCGCGGGTGATCTCCAGGGCCATCGCCTTCTGCCGCTCACGCGGATTGTCCGGCAAGGCCGCTAACTCCAGATCGGTGAGCAAGGTGAGGTAGTCGTTCACCAAAGCATCGGGGAGCTTCTCCAACTTTGAATACATCGACAGCGGATCGTCTGAGAGGCCCACGGTGTTGCCCAAGCTCTTGCTCATCTTCTGCACACCATCGAGGCCCGGCAGGATTGGCAGCAGCATCCCAAACTGGGGCCGCTGGCCGAAATGGCGTTGCAGGTCGCGGCCCATGGCCACATTGAATTTCTGATCGGTGCCGCCCAGCTCCACATCGGCGCGCACCTGCACCGAGTCATAGCCCTGCAGCAGCGGATAGAGAAACTCATGCAGGGAGATCGGCGTGCCTGAGCCATAGCGGTTGGCGAACTCCTCCTTGGCCAGCATCTGGCCCACGGTGGAGGTGCCGAGCAGGTCGATCACCTGGGGGAGATCCAGCCCGGCCAGCCACTCGCTGTTGCGGCGCACCTCCAGGCGGCCCGGAGTGTCGAAATCAAGCAGGGCGCGCTCCGGGTCCTGACCCAGCCCCAGCTGCACCAGGTAGGTTTCGGCGTTGGCCTCCACCGCCGCAGCGCTGAGCTGCACCCGGGTGGCGCTCTTGCCGGTGGGATCGCCAATGCGGGCGGTGAAGTCGCCGATGATCAACACGGCGGTGTGGCCGGCATCCTGGAAGGCCCGCAGCTTGCGGAACAGGATCGAATGGCCCAGGTGAATGTCGGAGCCGGTGGGGTCGATGCCCAGCTTGATCCTCAGCGGCCGGCCGTCGCGCCCGGCCTCCGCCAGGCGGGCAGAGAGCTGCAGCTCGGGGTCGTTGTCAGCCTCGGGAGCTGTGGGGGCCGGGAACAGATCGGCCAGGCCCCGTGCCACCCAGGCGGGCAGCGATGGCTGCGATGCTGTCATCGGCACAGGGCCCAAGCGTGGGGTGTGGCCGGATCGTAAGCAGCCGCCCTAGGTCGGAGCATCCAGCTGCCCTTTCATCCGTTCAAGGGTCTGGTGCATCTGCTGAAACATCGTTTCAGGCGTCAGGCCGAACTGGCTGAGCTGGGTACGGAGCTGCTCCACGGTGAGTTTGGCCTGGAAATCCTCGGAGAGTTCAAAGCGCTTCATGAACACCCGATAGCGCTCCATCATGTCTTCCATCTTTTCGATATAAAGCTTTTTACCCTCACGATCGAATTTGCCGTATTCACTGCCCAGCTGCATCAGCTGCTGGTAATCGCCAAACAGACGCTTGGCCTCGTCTTGAACGATCTCGGATTCAAAGAACGCCATGGGACGGGCAGCGTTGCGGTTTGTCGATTCTGCTCAACGCAGGTCGCTCTGGGGAGTGCGGATAGGCGTATTCCCGCCAACTTGATCAGCATGGGGCCCTGTGTGACCGCCGCTGATCACCCCCCATGGACTTCACCCCGAGGCTCGAGCAGATCCGCCAGAACACCAGGCAGATCGACAACCTGCTGCGGGACGCCCGGCTGGTGGTGTGCCTGGGCAACCGCGCCATGCTGAGTTTGTTTGTGGGCGGCCAGATCGGCCAGCGGCAGCTGGTGGGTGCGGCCACCTGCGAGGCGTCTGGCCTGGCCTTGGTGGAGCGGCACCGGCCCTCCATGGTGTTTCTGAGCGACGTGTTGGAGCAGGGCTCCGGGGTTGCCCTGGTCGAAACGATCAAACGGAAGCAGCCTTCTATCCACACCCTTTTGTTGATCACCCAGGAGCAACGGCAGGCACCGATCCAGCAGGCGATCCAAGCCGGCTGTGATGGCCTGTTGGTGGAATCGCGCCTGGGCCTGGGCAACGCCATGGCCGCCCTGCATGCGATCAGCGGTGGTGGGATCTACATCGACCGCAGCCTCAAGGAGTTGTTCCGCCAGGGGCCCGCAGGCTCGGGCCCGCTCGAAGCGATCAGCGAGCGGGAACGGGAGGTGTTGAGCCTGGTAGCCCGCGGGGAAACCAACGGGGAGATCGGCCAGCAGCTCTACATCACACCGGACACGGTCAAAACCCACCTGCGCAATCTGAGCGCCAAGCTGCAGGCCCGTGATCGAACCCATGCGGCCGTGCTCGGCCTGCGCTGGGGACTGATCGACTGGCCGAACGACGATGACCCCAGCTAGGTTCGGGCAGTTTGACGCGGCAGTCCTCCACCATGGCCCAGAGGCACTGGTTGGACCCCCTGGCGCGACAGCTGCTGCGGGCCACCGGTCAGATTCCGGCCCCCGCCCGGCAGCCCGACGCTGCCGAACCACCCCCCCCGCAGGCCCTGGACGGTGAGGAGGTGGAGCGGGAGCTGCTGGCCCTCAAGCTGGAGCAGAATCCCGGCCTCCGGCTGGGCGATGCCACGGCGGTGCAGCGGGCCTCAGCCCTGGGTTGGCGCCTGGATGTGAACCGCGCCACCGCCGCCGACTGGCTGCGGTTGCCGGGCATCGATGCCGCCCAGGTGGATCTGTTGCTGCGGCTCCAGGCCGGCGGGATCCAGCTCAGCGGCAGCGATGACCTGCAACGGGCGCTGGAGCTGCCCGAAGCGGTCGTGCAATCCTGGCTACCGCTGTTGGAGTTTCGCTGGTACGGCGAGCCCCCCTTGGCCGCGGGGCCAGTTGGGCGGATCGATCTCAACCGGGCTCCAGCAGGGGAACTGAAATCGCTGGGTCTAGACCCCCCGCGGCTGAGCAGGCTGCTGCTCGAGCGCAACCGCGGCCCCTACCGCGATCTGGCCGACCTGCAGCAGCGGCTGCAGCTTCCCGCCGAAGTGGTGGAAGGCATGATCGGCCGCGTGCAGTTTGGTTCCGTCCCCAGCGGACCCGTCCTGCCCCCAGCTCCCAAAGGAGCAACCAGCAAGGGGCCCTAGGCCGATGGCACGCCAAGGCGAGCTGTTTGGTCGATCGCCCCTGGGGCAACCGGGCCCGATCGGGGCCCAAGGCCTGCCCCTGCTGGCCCACCAACTCCAGCAGTGGCAGGGGCGGCTGGCCCGCCACCAGGCCCCCCTGTTTGCCAAACCGCAGGCTGGATCTGAGCAGGCAAGCCTGTTTGCCAGCAGCGACGCCACACCCGAACAGCCGGCCGCGCCCTTCAACCCTTTGAGCCTGCAGCCCCAACCCCTCTCCTTCTGGCGCTGGCCCGCTGCGCCCCAGCACGGCGCCGCCCTGTATTTCGTCGCCGATCGCCCCCCAGCCCTCGGCGAGCCGCTGCTGCTGTACATCGGTGAAACCGGCCGGGCTGACCAACGCTGGAAAGGCGAACACGATTGCAAGGCCTACCTGGCCGCCTATGGCGAAGCCCTGCAGAAAGCCAACCTGGGCTGCCAGCTCAGCATTCGCTTCTGGCTGGATGTGCCCACCGCCATCGGACCGCGGCGGGCCCTCGAGCAGGCGCTGATCCGACTCTGGCTGCCGCCCTTCAACAAGGAGACCCGCAACCGTTGGGCCACCCCCTTCCAGGCCGACCCGGCCTGATGGCCCTGGCTACGATCGCCCCTCACCCTGGCCGGCCCATGGAGTTTCGCTGCATCCCCGACGCCCTGCCCCAAGCCCTCGAGCACTGGCAGGGCGACTGCCTCGCGGTCGGCCTGTTCCAAGGGCCTGAAGAGCAGCCTGACCCCGCCCAGCTCGCGCTGCTGACAGCAGCCCTGAGCCAGGGACTAACCGAGGGCCTTAAGCGGCGACGCTTTAAGGCCAAAGCGGGGGAATGCGTCAGCTTGGAGCTGCTGGGAGCCACACCCCAAACCCTGATCCTGGTGGGCCTGGGCCTACCGGCCGATCTCTCCCTGGCTGGCCTGCGGCAGGCCAGCGGCGCCGCCAGCCAGGCAGCCGCATCAGCCGGTTGCCGCCATCTGGCCCTGGCCCTGCCGCTGGAAACTCTCGCCGCTGAAGCCGCTGCCTTAGCGATGGCCGGAGCAGCCCGTCTGGCTCTCCATCGCGACCAGCGCTTCAAAGGCGAGGCCGAGCCAAGCAGCCTGCCCGAAACAATCAGCCTGATCGGCGTCACCGCCGCGGTTCAAGCTTCCCTGGCTGGCGTGCAGGCCATCTGCGCCGGGGTTGAACTGGCCAGGGAACTGGTCGCCGCCCCCCCCAATGTGGCCACCCCCCAGCACCTGGCCGACACCGCCGCCGCGATTGCACGTGACTTTGGCGGCGAACTGCAGGTGCTCGAGCGCTCCGACTGCGAAGCCCTGGGCATGGGGGCTTACCTCGGGGTAGCCCAGGGCTCCGACCTGGCGCCGAAGTTCATCCACTTCACCTACCGCCCCGCCGGAGCGGTGCAGCGCCGGGTTGTGCTGGTGGGCAAGGGCCTCACCTTCGATTCCGGCGGCTACAACCTCAAGACGGCGGGGTCCCAGATTGAGATGATGAAATACGACATGGGCGGCAGTGCGGCGGTGCTGGGGGCCGCCCGGGCCCTGGCCGAACTGAAGCCCGACGGCGTGGAGGTGCATGTGATTGTGGCCGCCTGCGAAAACATGATTAGCGGCGGCGCCGTGCACCCCGGCGACATCCTCACCGCCTCCAATGGCAAGACCATCGAGATCAACAACACCGACGCGGAAGGCCGTCTCACCCTGGCCGATGCCCTGGTGTACGCCTGCAAACTTGAACCGGATGCGGTGGTTGACCTCGCCACCTTGACCGGGGCCTGCGTGATCGCCCTGGGGACGGAGATGGCCGGCCTATGGGCCAACAACGATGGCCTGGCAGGGGCCCTGCTGGAGGCGGGCCAGGCGGAGGGGGAAGACCTCTGGCGCATGCCGCTGCGCGCCTCCTACAAGGTGGGTCTGAAAAGCCAGTACGCCGACCTCAAAAACACCGGCCCCCGACCAGGGGGCTCGATCACCGCAGCCCTGTTCCTGCAGGACTTCGTCCCTCCAAAGCTGGCCTGGGCCCACCTCGACATTGCCGGCACCGTTTGGAGCGACAAGGGCCGGGGCGCGGATCCGGCCGGGGCAACGGGGTTTGGAGTGCGCACCCTGGTGCACTGGATCTGCTGCGGAGCTCCCTCCGGAACCACGACCTAGGTTTGGGGCAATGCCCCCCCCTGCATCGATGGCCGCTCAAAAGATTCGTTGGTACCTCAAAGCCCAGCTCGGCGTGTTGCTGTTGCCGGCCGGGCTCTGCCTGTTCGGCGAGGCGGTGATCCGCAAGGGGATCCAGGTGCTGGCGGTGACAGGAAAGGTTGAAACCCTCGCCCCCCCCGGGCCCTGGTTCTGGTATGGCACCTTCGGCCTGATTCTGATCAATGCGGGCGTGGGCCTGATGATCGAAAGCGGTCTTCTTCAGGGCTATCCGGGCCGGGCCCAGCGCCCCTAGGCGGAGTGGGCTCAGGGTTTCTTGGCAGGTGGCACGGTCCAGGCCCGACCGCTGCGGGCCCGTGCACCCCAGACCGTGTCGAGGCGCCGATCACGGCCGCAAGCCCA
This sequence comes from Cyanobium sp., assembly GCA_965662115.1. Taxonomy (GTDB): domain Bacteria; phylum Cyanobacteriota; class Cyanobacteriia; order PCC-6307; family Cyanobiaceae; genus Cyanobium_A. Next base: position 48,784 of record CBFIGH010000021.1, on the reverse strand, counting down.
GCGGTAGTAGTTGTATCGGACCTTGTTGAGCTCGGCGAAATCTTGGTGATAGCCCTCCGCAGGCCAGAAACGCTTGAGGGGTTTGATCTGCACCTTCATCGCCTGGGCTGGCCGCTGCAGTTCGGCCGCCGCCGCCCGCAGGCTGGCCTGGGCCTGGCTCTGCTGCTCGGCCCCCTTGGTGAAGATCACCGGACGGTAGGAGCTGCCACGATCACAAAATTGTCCACCGCCATCGAGGGGATCGATGTTGCGCCAATAGGCCCGCAACAGAGTGCCATAGCTGATCCGGTCGGGATCAAACCGCACCCTCACCACCTCCTGATGGCCCGTGCCGCCTGCCGAAACCGCCGCATAGGTGGGTTGGTCCAGCGAGCCACCGCTGTATCCGCTCTGGGCGTCCAGCACCCCGGGCAAGACCTCGAGATCGTGTTCCAGGCACCAGAAACACCCCCCCGCCAGCACGGCTTCCTGGGCGGGCGCAGCCATCACCGGGGCGGGTGCCCAACTGGCCAGGCAGACCAACAGTCCCACCAGCCAGGCCATCGGCCGCAACCATCGCTTCATCGGGCTTCCAGCACCTGGTCAAAGATGGCCGCCGCCGCCCGCTGGGTGACGCCGGGCTCGCCCAGCTCCAGCCGCAGCCTGCGGTAGCCCTCGAGCATGGCCTGGCGGGCCCCATTGTGGCCATCCAGCAAGGGCAGGGCCTCGCGCACGATCGCCGCGGCCGAGAGATCCTCTTGGAGCAGTTCCGGCACCAAGCGTTCGCCCAGCACCAGGTTGACGGGCGAGATGTGGGGCACGCTGAAGCGCAGGATGTGGCGAGCCACAAAGGCGGTGATCCCGCTGACCCGATACACCACCACCTGGGGCACCCCCCGCAGGGCCAGCTCCAGGTTCACCGTTCCGGACTTGGCCAGGGCCAAATCGGCCGCAGCGCAGAGGCAGGCCTTGAGCGCATCGGAGTCGCGGGCGGGGATGATGTCGGCCCGCACGCCAGCCTGGCTCAACTGCAGGGCGAGGTGGGATTCAAAGCCGGAGAGCCCCGCCGGCACCACCACCTGGAGGTCGGGCCGCTGGCGTTGCAGCTCGGCAGCAGCAGCCACGATGTGGGGCAGCATGTAGCGGATTTCCTGACGCCGCGATGCCGGCATCAGCAACAGCACCGGGGCATCCCGCAGTCCGAGTTGGCGTCGGGCCTGCTCTCGGCTGGGAAGCTCGCCGAGGGTGTCGACCAGCGGATGACCGACGTAGGTGACCTTGGCACCACGACAGCGATAGAAGCGAGCTTCCTCCTGGAAAATGGCCAGGATCTGGTTGGTAAAGCCGATCAAATTGGAGCGGCCGCCATTGCCAAACTTGAAGGCCCATTCCTGGGGAGCGATGTAGTAAGTCACCGGCACCTCGGGAAACCGCCGCTTGAGCCGCAGGCCCAGGCTCACGTTGGGGCCCATGTAATCGATCAACACCACCCCATCGGGCGGATCGCTCCGAAACCAGCGCTTCATGCGCCGCTGCAATCGCAACGTGGGCAGCACAAAGGGGATGGCCTCGAGCAGACCAATGGCCCCCATCCGGGTCGTGTTGGCCAGCAGTTCCGCACCGGCCCGTTCCATCCGCTCGCCACCCAGGGCAACGATCTCGAGATCCAACTTGCGGCGGCTGGCTTCCTGATGCAGGGCCGTGACCAACAGCGCTCCCTGGAGGTCACCAGACACCTCGCCGGTGCTCACCAGCAGCCGCAGCATCAGCGCCCCCCCGGGATAGGGCCACGGCGGGAGGGATCCAGGGAGGCCTCCAGGAAGGTGCAGAGCTCGGCGACGGCACCCTGGGGGGGCTCCTGGGTGAGTTGGCCCAGCGCCTCGGCAAGGGTGAGACCGCGGCGATAGATCAGCGTCCAGGCCCGCTTCAGCTGCTCAAACTCCTGGCCACCATCGAGGTCGATCAGGCCACTGCGCTGCAAACCAATCTTGTTGAGGGCCCGCACCCGGGCCGGATGCCCCTCCACCAGGGTGAACGGGGGCACATCCCGCTCAATGCGACTCATCCCCCCCACCATGGCCAGGGTGCCGATGTGGACAAATTGGTGAATCCCGAGCACACCACCGATCACCGCCCGATCGCCGATCACCACGTGGCCGGCCACCGCGACCCCATTGGCAATCACGATCCGATCGCCCAGCTCACAATTGTGACCCAGGTGGGTGTAGGCCATTAACAGGTTGCCATTGCCCAGGCGGGTCTGCTGGTTGCCGGTGGTGGCGCGGTTGATCGTGACGCACTCCCGGATCGTGTTGTTATCTCCCAGCACCACTTCCGTGGGATCGCCGGTGTATTTGAGATCCTGGGGCTCCAGACCGATGCAGGCGCCTGGGAAAATGCGATTGCCCCTGCCCAGACGCACCCGACCATCGAGCACCACATGGGGCCCGATCCAGCAACCCGGACCGATCTGGGCATCCGGGCCGATCACGGCATACGGGCCCACCTCAACCCCTTCGGCCAACTGAGCCCTGGTGTCCACGACCGCGGTGGGATGGATCAACGTGGCCATCAGTCCACCAACGAGAACATCAGTTCGCCGGAGCAAACCAGTTTGCCCTCAACGGTGGCTTCACCTTTGACCTTGCCAAAGCGCCGGCGCTTGAGGCTGATCAATTCACAGCTGATCAGCAACTGGTCTCCAGGCACCACGGGCCGGCGAAACCGCACCCCGTCAATTCCCGCGAAAACAAACAGTCCGTTGGGCAGCTCGGGCATCTGGGTCACGATCAACCCACCCACCTGGGCCATCGCCTCGACGATCAACACCCCTGGCATCAGGGGGCGCCCGGGGAAGTGGCCCTGGAACTGGGGCTCATTGCAGGTGACGTTCTTGATGGCAACGGCCCGCTTACCCGGTTCATGCTCGATCACCCGGTCCACCAGGGCAAAGGGATAGCGGTGGGGCAGCAACCCCTGGATCTGCTCGTTGGTCAGAATCACTCCACCGCTGGATGGCAACGAAGGGGGGATTGGAGCGCTGGACTCAGACAAGGTCATCAACCGCGAGAGGGACTGACAGGAGCAGGAGTGGAGGCAGGGCTGAATGCTGGCAGGCCAGCCAAAACAGCCGCCATCGAGGTATGGAGCCCATGGGAGCCGCGATAGGCGAACACCTGGGCCCGGGGCAGGCCCACAAGCGCAAGATCTCCCAGCAGATCAAGGATTTTATGGCGCACCGGCTCAGCCGCAAACCGTAAGGGTGGATTGAGCCACTGATCGCCATCGCAGACCAGGGCATTCTCCAGACAGCCACCCCGAATCAGGCCCGCTGCCCGCAACTGATCCACCTGGGAGCGCAAACCAAAGGTACGGGCCGGGGCGATCTGCTCGACGAAGCTGGCTGGATCCAGATCCAGGGAAAACAACTGGCGCCCGATTGCCGCATCGGCAAACTCGATCGCCGCACCGAGACGCAGGCCTGAATAGGGGAGTGCTGTGGCAAAGCTGGTCCCGCTGGTCACCGTGATCGGGGCCTGCAGTTCCAGGCCCGCCGGGCTGCCGGGCACAGCCCTGAGGCCCACCTCGCCCAAAGCCTCTACCCAGGGGAGGGCCGAACCATCCAGCAGGGGAATTTCGTCGCCATCAACCAGAATTTCCGCCTGGGTGACACCGGTGCCGGCCAGGGCCGCCAGCAGGTGCTCCACGGTGGCCAGACGCCTTTGATTCAGCAGCAGGGCCGTACACAGCCGGGTGTCGCTCACCTGGTGAGGGTTCAGGCGGCAGAGGGGCAATTGGGGCTGATCGAGCCAACCGACCCAGAAGCCTGGCCGCTCGGAAGGCTGGAGCCGCACGGTGGTCTCCAGACCACCGTGCAGACCAATCCCCTGCCGCTCCACCGCGTCTTGAAGGGTCCAGCAGCCGGAATAATCGGCGGGCCATTCCATCATCTAGAACTTCCAGCCCACCCCGAGGTTGAAGCGCCAATCGCTGGAGAAATCCTGGGTGGCAACCTCCAAGCGCAAGGGGCCGACAGGGGTGGTGACAATCAGACCGACACCAGGTGAATAGCCCTCACCCTTCTTGCCGAGCAGCCCCCCGGGGTTGCCCGGGATATCTCCCTGGGTGCCGAAGGTGGTGCCTGCGTCGAAGAAAATTTCGCCACTGATGATGCTGAAGATGGGGAAGCGGTATTCGATCGTTGCCTCAGCGAAACTCTTGCCAACGCCGAGATCGCAGTCGTAATAACCCCTGACGGAATTACCGCCACCCAGGCAAAAGGCCTCATAGGGCGGGATCTCACTGCCCACCAGGGACCCCGCAGACACCTGGAAGGCGAGGGCCTGCTTGCAATCTTTGGTTTCCCCTGGCTTGGGTCGGCAACCCTTGAAAATTTTCAGCCATTCCACAGGGATGTAGTGGGTGAAGCTGCCGCGCACCCGGTTGAAGGTGGGCGAGTTTTCACCAACGGAAATGAACTGCTCAGTGCCCAGGCTCAGGAAATTTCCCTGGGTTGGATTGCGGGGATCATTCAGGGTGCTGTAAGTGGCTCCAACGCGGAAACTCACCAGCTGGTTTTCCGAGGCGCAGTTGTAAGCCAGGCAAATCACCTTAGCTCCTCCTGGAGTTGAGATGGGGTCATCAGGATTGGGACTTGTTGAAAAACCACCCTTAGGTCCATAACCACCCGGGCCTGGAATAACCGCTTTTGAATATTTAGATCCCGAAAAATCCATTGGCGTTACCTCCTGACCACCAAAGGAGAGAATGAGGTTCCAGGGAGCCTTCTTGTAAGGATTTCCCCCATTCAGGGGGCGCACAAGCTGGACGTTGGCACCGATCCTTTGAATGGCAACCGTATCAAAATTAGTTGTACCTACACCTTGGTTAGGGCCAAGCGTAGGATCCTGAGTAAAATCAGTGACAACATCAAAGTCGGCACCACTTGTGTTTTGAAGACTTGGAGCAAAACTGTTCTCGCTCTGAAACAGCTGGGGCACCTCCCGACTGAAGAAAACGCGCGCCCGGAAAGAGGTGCGGTATTTGTTATCTTTAATCCAGGGATCAGTGAAGGTGATGTCGCCGAGGCCGCCGTACTGGCCATAGGAGATGTTGGTGCCAAGATCCCAGGCACGCCCGAACAGATTGCTGTCATTCAACTGAATCTGACCGAAAGCACCCTGACTCTGGCTATAGCCAATGCCGCCAGACAGGGAGCCACTCGACTGCTCGACGATGCCCAGCACAATCACCACCTTGCCCGGTTCGGCCGGCACCGGCCTGAGGGTCACCTTGACATCGCTGAACAGTCCCGTGCCATAGATGCGCTTGATGTCTTCCTCGAGCTCCCGTCGGTTGAACACCTGGCCAGAGCGAAGCGACACCTCCCGTGTCACCACCCAGGGTTTGGTCTTGCCGCGGATCGGCTCACCCTTGTCGTTGGTGGTGGAGCCCTCCTTGTTGAGGAATTGGACCTCAACGCCCTCCACCGTGCCCTGCCGCACCAACAGTTCGACCACCCCTTCGGGGCTGACCCGGCTCGGTCCGGTGACACGGGCCAGGGAGTAGCCCTGGTCGGCGTACCAGCGCTGCAGTTCCTGCATGCGGGACTGCAGGGTGTTGAGATTGAGCGTCTTGCCGTAATCCGCAACAAAGGTGTCTTGAACAACCTGCTGGGGCAGCTTGAGATCGGCCGGATCCACCTTGACCTGCTGCAGCACGGGGTTGGCCACCACCACCACCACCAACCGCACGCCCAGGGGCCCATCCACGGGCTGGATGCGCACATCGGAGAACCAACCGCTGGCGTAGATCGCCGACAGATCAGTTTGCAGTTCGGTGCGCGTGACCAGGGAGCCCGGTGTGGCCGCCATCGCCGCATAGGCAGCCAATTCAAGCCGCTCCCGTTCTGGGTGATCCTGGAGACCTTCGATGGCCACCTCGGCAATCAAAACCTTGGCTTCGGCCTTGGGAGCTGGCTCGGTGCTGGCGGCAGGTTGCTGAGCCGGGGATCCCTCCACCGGAGCTGGAGCTGCAGCTGGATCGGCCAGCGGGTTGTCGACCTGTTGGGAAACGGGTCGTGCCGGTTGGGGCTGCTGGGAACTGGGCGGGCCCGAGGAGCCCGGCGGCGCGGACTGTCCGGACTGGGCCAGCGCCGGACCGGCCGCGAGCAGGGCAAAGCCCAACAGGGGTCCCGCAGCCTTTAAACCCAGCAAACCAGCCATGTGATGGAGGAGCAGAGCGGCAGGGCCGCAAATGCCGATGACCTTACCCGTAGACCCTGGGTTGGGGACAGGCCCCTTGGACCCGTTTGCAGACCTCCCCGTAGGCCTCGACAACCCCGCCCAAATCCTGTCGGAATCGGTCCTTGTCGAGAATTCGATCGCTGAGATCCGCCACGGCTTGGTCCCAGAGGCGGCAGGTGTCTGGACTGATCTCATCCGCCACCACCAGCTCACCGCTGGCAGTAAAGCCCAGCTCAATCTTGAAATCCACCAGCTGCAGGCCAATTGAGCTGAACAGGACCAGCAACTCCTGGTTCACCTGGCGAGCCAGCTCTTCCAAGCGCAGGCGTTGATCCCCATTCACCAGCCCAAGGCGCTCCAGCCGCGCCTCGGTGAGCAGGGGGTCGCCGTAGGCGTCATCCTTGTAGTAGAGATCGAGCAAGGGCGGCTCAAGGGCGGCGCCCAGTGCGATCGGCATCTGCTTGCAAAGGGATCCGGCAGCAAGATTGCGGATCACCACTTCCACCGGAATGACCCGCACGGGACGCACGAGCATCCAGCGGTCACCCTGCACGCCCAGATAGTGGGTGGGAACATCCCGCGCGGCCAGGTACTCGAACAGCCGCGCCGAGATCTGGCAGTTCAGCGCTCCCTTGCCGGCCAAAGCGGCCTTCTTGAGAGCATTGAAGGCCGTGGCGTCATCCTTGAACTCAACCGCAAGCAGGTCGGGGCGATCCGTGGCAAAGACCCGCTTGGCCTTGCCTTCGTAGAGAAGGGAACCGAGGCTGTAGGCCGTCATGGCTGGGAATCGAAGGCGGGCGAAAGGGCATGACCGCCAGGCGAGCGGGGCGAGCGCAACTGCTGCTCCAACTCGGCCTGACGGGGCTGGGCAGCCGGATCCTGGCGGCGCAGCAGCCATTCACCGTAGGCATCATCGATGCCACCAGTGAGCCGCAGCCGCCGCGCCACAACCCGCTCGGCCCGCTCGGGGCTGCCGGTGGCAAGGGCCAGCTGCAGGTCGAGAATCTGGCCAACCAGGCCCCAGGCCCCGGCGCTGGCCGCCTGCTCCAAGGCGAGTTCCAGCAACCGGTCCTGCTCAGCGGGCGCCAACCCATCGAGCAGGGCCACGGCCTGGGCGAGGCGGGCCGCCTGGACGGCCCCAAGCTGCGTTCCACGCAGCAACACCTCCGCGGCTCGCCGGCGCTGGCCCAGGCTTTCCAGGTGGCCGGCCAGCAGATCCAGGGCCGAGCGGGTCACGGTGCTGCCGTCCTGCCGCTGGTTCACCGGCAGCTCCAACCTGTCGAGCTGGTCCAGGTTTCCAGCCGCAAGCCTGATCAGCGCATTGGCGGCCAGCTGATGGTGGAGGCCCGCCTGGGCAGCCCGCCATTGCATCACCAACCACTGAATCCGCTCAGCACCTGGCGCGGGGCTGATCCGGGCGAGCACCTGCAGGGCCCCATCGGGAGCCTCACAGCGCAGCAGCACGTCGGCATTGGCCAGCACCACGGCCAGGGGCTGGGGGGCAGGATGCAGGCTGAGCAGCCGCCTTTGCAAGAGACGCAACCGGGGCCCATCCCCTTGGTTGACGGCCATGGCGCAGGCCCCATCCAACCCACGCAGGTCCCCGCTGGCCAGGAGCTTGGTCAGGGCAGGATCAAGGACCACGGGCTTGGCCGCCGCCCCGAAAGCGGCGACCCCAGCCAGCCCAAGGCCCAGGGCCATCGCGGCCGGCACCCAAGCCGCGGCAGCCCGCAGCCAACGGCCCCGGGGGGAGAATGGCGTTCGTCTGGCCGGCATCTGCTCTGGCTCGGCCCCCGGGGCCATCTCTCAGGGGCCCAACCTAGAAGAGCTGCTCCGGCAATCCACCTCCCATCCCTAAAAATCCAGGCCCCATGCCTCCTGCCCCCAGCCCCACTCCGGCAAGGATCCTGGTGATCGGCGCCGGTGGCCGCGAAAACGCCCTCGGCTGGGCCCTGGCCCGCTGCCCAGGGGTTGAGGCCGTGTGGATTGCTCCCGGCAATGGCGGCACGGCCGAGCTGCCCGCTTGCCGGCAGCTGACTCTGGCCGAATCCGACCATGCCGGCCTGCTCGCCGCCTGTCGCGATCACGCCGTCGAGCTGGTGGTGGTGGGCCCGGAAGCGCCCCTGGCTGCGGGGCTGGCGGACCAGCTGCGGGCAGCAGGCCTGGCGGTGTTCGGCCCCGGCGCCGATGGGGCCCAACTGGAGGCGAGCAAACAATGGGCGAAGGCCCTGATGGTGGAGGCGGGGATTCCAACCGCCGGCTACTGGAGTGCCAGCAGCCGGGATGAGGCCCTGGGGATCTTGGCGGCCGAGGGGCGACCGCTGGTGGTGAAGGCCGATGGCCTTGCCGCCGGCAAGGGTGTCACCGTGGCCGAGAGCCTGGACGAGGCCCGCGCAGCCATTGAAGCGATTTTTGCCGGTCGTCTTGACACCGGGGAGGGCGCCACCCTGGTGCTGGAGGAACGCACCCATGGCCCAGAGGTGTCGGTGTTCGCGCTCTGCGACGGCCAGCGGATGGTCTTGTTGCCCGCCGCCCAAGACCACAAGCGCATCGGCGAAGGCGACACCGGGGCCAACACCGGGGGCATGGGTGCCTATGCCCCGGCACCCCTGCTGGATGAAGGGGGCCTGGAGCTAGTGAAGCGCCTGGTGCTGGAGCCCACCGTGGCCGCCCTGCGGGCCCGCGGCATCGACTACCGCGGCGTGATCTACGCCGGCCTGATGCTCACTGAAGCGGGGCCCAGCGTGATCGAGTTCAATTGCCGCTTCGGCGATCCGGAGTGCGAAACCCTGATGCCACTGCTGGGCCCCGAGCTGGCCCAGATCCTGATGGCCTGTGCCAACGGCAGCCTCGACCAGGCGCCGCAGCTCACCATTCAGCCCGGCTGCAGCGCCTGCGTCATTGCCGCCGCCGCGGGCTACCCCGGCCCCATTCGCCGCGGGGATCCGATCAGCAGCGCCCTGGCGAGCAGCGACAGCCTGCAACTGTTCCATGCGGGAACCCTGCGCGCGGACGACGGCAGTTGCCAGACCAATGGCGGCAGGGTGCTGGCCGTCGTCGCCCAGGCCGAAAGCTTTGATGCCGCCTTCGAGCAGGCCTACAAGGGCCTGAGCCAGGTTCGCTTTGCGGGCATGACCTACCGGCGGGATATCGGCCACCAGGTGCGCAGCCGATGAGCTGGCGCCAGGCCCTGGACCGCTGGTGGGCGGAATTCAGCCTGCAGACCAAGCTGCTGGCGGTGGCAACCCTGGTGGTGAGCCTGCTGATGACGGGCATCACCTTCCTGGCCCTCAACGGCATCCAACGGGATGCCCAGATGGGCGACACCCGTTACGCCCGCGACTTGGGCCTGCTGCTCTCCGCCAATGTGACGCCGCTGGTGGCGGAGGGCAATGACCGGGAGCTGGCGGCCGTCGCCGATCGCTTCTGGCGCTCCAGCCGCAGCCTGCGCTATGTCTTCTTTGCCGATCCCGAGGGTGTGATCTACCTGGGGATCCCGATTGGGGCAAGCTCGGGCAGCAGCGAACTGCTGCTCAGTCGCAGGCTGGAGTTGCCGGCTGATCTGCGCAAGCGCCCCGACACGCCCCTGATTCGCCAGCACCTCAGCCCCGATGGCCAGGTGACCGACGTCTTCGTGCCGATGGTGAGTGAGGGGCGCTATTTGGGGGTGATGGCCCTGGGCATCAACCCCAATGAAACCCTGCTGGCCAGTGCCGCCCTCACCCGGGAAGTGACGGTAGCGGTGTTCATTTCCATCTGGGTGCTGGTGATCCTGGGGGCCGTGTTCAACGCCCTCACCATCACCCGACCGGTGAAGGAGTTGTTGCAGGGGGTGCGCTCGATCACCGGGGGCAACTTCGAAACCAGGCTGGCCCTGCCGGTGGGGGGGGAGCTCGGCGAGCTTCTCGAGGGCTTCAACACCATGGCGGCCCAGCTGGAGAACTACAAGGCCGCCAACATTGAAGAACTGACTGCGGCCCAAGTGAAGCAGGAGTCCCTGATCGCCACCATGGCGGATGGGGCCGTCCTGCTGGATTCTGAAGGGGCGATCGTGCTGGCCAACCCCACCGCCCGCCGCCTGTTCCGCTGGGAGGGTCGCAACCTGGAAGGCAGCGACCTGGTAGCCGAATTGCCGGAACGGCTGGCAATGGAAGTCCAATCAGCCCTCGAGAGCCTGATCTGTCGCGCCCGTGACAGTGCCGATGTGCGCTGCCGTTTTGGCGAACCGCCCCGCACCCTGCGGATCGTGCTGCAGTCGGTTCGCGATGCCAGCGGCGAGAGCCTCAAGGGGATCGCTGTCACCATCCAGGACCTCAGCCGCGAGGTGGAATTGAATGCAGCCCAAAGCCGTTTCATCAGCAACGTTTCCCACGAGTTGCGCACACCCCTGTTCAACATCAAGAGCTACGTGGAAACCCTCCACGACCTCGGCGATCAGCTCACCGAAGCGGAAAAAAAAGAATTCCTCGGCATCGCCAACGACGAAACCGATCGACTAACCCGACTTGTCAACGATGTTCTCGACCTCTCCAGGCTGGAATCGGATCGGGTCTGGAGCCTCGAACCGATGGAACTGACGGCCGCCATCGACCAAACCCTCCGCACCTACCGCCTCAATGCCACCGAGAAGGGGGTGAACCTCGACTTTCACGCCGATCCCCAACTGCCGCGGATTCTGGGCAACTGGGACCTCCTGCTGCAGGTGTTCGACAACCTGGTGGGCAACGCTCTGAAATTCACCCCCACCGGCGGCAAGCTCCAACTGCGGGCCTATCCCTGGCCAGACCTCTGCCAACTCACCCCAGGCACCGAACCCAACAGCGAATCTCCAAGCTGTGAGCTGACCTCCCCCCTGCCCAGGCTTCGCATCGAAATCTCCGACAGCGGCTGCGGCATCACCGATGCCGACCAGGAACGCATCTTCGAGCGCTTTTACCGGGTTGAAAACGCCGTGCACACCCAGGCGGGAACGGGGCTGGGCCTCTCGATTGTGAGGGGCATTCTCGACAAACACGGAACCCAGGTGCGCATGGCCAGCGAACCCGGCACGGGCACCACCTTTTGGTTCGACCTGCCGCTGGAGAATTCAGACAGCGACGAACTGCAGTTGCTCTCGGAGCGGCGACGCTACGACCAGGCCGTCTGCTGATCCAGCCACCTATTCAACCAGCGCTCCGCCGGACCACTCAGAGGGCATCGTCGGCCACACCCCTGACAATGCGCGAGAGCTCACTGCGCTCATCGGTGGTAATGCGGTGGGGAACGCCGGAGATGATCCGCTCGAAGTTGGAGAAGGAATCCTTGATCTCCGGACCATTGCTGGTGATCACAAATTCGCGGATGCCTTTGTCATGCCAGGATCCACGCATCTTGAATACATTCAACGCGCGGGCCATTTCGCCGCGGATCTCCACATACTGCAACAGCAGAATTGTGTCGGTGATTGTGGAGATGTGGGAGTCGGTGATCGAATGGCTACCCATGAACTCCTCAGACGTGTTCGTGAAGAACCCAGCAATTTCCTCCTGCTTGGCGTAGCCGGTCACCCCGATCACAAACTGACGGAAGGCGTTGTGGCTGACACCCCTTGCCAAAGCGGAGAGCGAATCAATCGCCATGCGCGATGGCTTGAACTGACTAATCTCGGTTTTGATGATCTGGAGATGATCTTCCAACCCCGTTGACTCTGGATAGGCGCAGATGATTTTGAGCAGACCGTCCTGCTCCATCTGTTCAAAATCAATGCCCCAGCTGGTCGCATTGCGGAGCAACTGGGCCCGGGATTCCTCATAGGCAAACAGAATCGCCCGCTCCCTGCTGCGGCAAGCATCTTCAACAAATTTGGAAACCAGCAAGGTCTTGCCCGTTCCGGTGGCACCGGTGGCCAGGATGATCGAGTCTTTGAAAAAACCACCGCCGCACATCTCGTCGAGCTTGGGCACCCCGGAGCTGATGCGCACATTCGAAGACCGCTGGGTCAGACGCATAGCCCCCAGGGGAAAAACGCTGATCCCATGCCCACCCATGGTGAAGGGGAATTCACCCTTCATATGGGTGGTGCCCCGCAATTTGAGAATCTCGGTGGTGCGGCGGCGACGCTCTCCCTCCAAGACATTGCGGAGAATAACGACGTTATCGGAAACGAATTCCTCAACCCCATAACGGGCAATCGGTCCATACTCATCAATTCGCTCCGTGGTCATCACCGTTGTGACACCGATCTCCTTGAGCCGGGCAATCAGCCTGAAGATCTCGCGCCGAACCACTGAAACAGCATCGTATTGCTGAAACACAGCCGTGATGGAATCAATCGCAACCCGCTTGGCCTTGTACTTGCGTATGGCATAGTTAATACGCTCAATCAAGCCTGAGAGATCAAAGCTGCCCGCCACATCCTGCCCCTCAGGATCCGGCGAAGCATCAAGAATGAAGAGCTTATTCTGCTCAACCATTCCCTGCAGATCCCACCCGAAACTGGCCGCGTTGCGCAAAATATCGAGCGGCGACTCTTCAAATGTTACAAAGATTCCAGGTTCATTATACTGGCGAATCCCATTGTAGAGAAAATTTAGCGAAAAGATGGTCTTGCCCGTGCCGGACGTGCCGCTGATCAGGGTCGAGCGGCCAATCGGCAAACCTCCATGGCAGACATCGTCAAAGCCCTCGATCCCGGTCGGGAGCTTCTGAACCTGCATCAAGGAACTCGTGGTGGGGCTTGGTTCCTGCATCGACAGTAAGGGGTTGATCAAAAGCTACTCAAAGCAGCGGGGCATGAGAAGGGAGCAGATCTGTAGGTGCCGCAGCCAGGCTTCAGGCCGGGTCTTGCCCAATCCCCTGCTCGTCCAAGGCCTCTTCACTGAGCTCCTCATAGAGAAGGTCCAGCCCGATCAGCACGCGTTCGCGATCGGAGAGGTCACCAATGATTCTCCGCACGGGGGGTGGCAGGATCTTGGCCAAGGTGGGAGTGGCCAGGATCTTGTCCTCTTCCGCCAACTGGGGATTTTTCAACACATCAATCACCTTGAGGGCATACACACCGAGAAACTCCGTTTCCAGAATGTTTCGCAGCGTCTTAAGGGCACGCATCGAGTTTGGCGTGTTGCCCGCCACGTAAAGCTTCAGGATGTAGGTCTTGCGGGGAGTCATGATTCAAGAACGTCCTGGTTCAAACCATTGAGGGTTGGCCCGTAGTCTGGAGTGCTATCGAAGCCAAGGGTGCATCGGGAGGGATGGATCGGCGATACATCTCGCAGAGATGGGCCATCACATCGAGAAGAGCCAATCGATAATCCTGAAGAAAATCATTCTTGTGTCCTTCCAGCTTGAGCCGTTTTGAAAAAGCATCAATGAGATTCACGTGAATCTCAACAGTTTTTGTCATGGGCAAATCACTAAAAAAAGCTGTATTGACAAAGCTTTCCAAAGCCTGGTTGGCAGCGGCAGGATCCCGGAAGTAACTCAGCAACAGATCCCGATAGGTGCGCTCGAGCGAATGGAGCAGCTCATCGCGCTCCATTTCAGGCAGGTTGCGCAGGAAGCGAGCGGGATCACGCTTGTAAAAAACCCCCACAAAACCCAGCCGGCCCTGCAGCCGCGTGGCCAGCTTCCAGCGATCCGCCAGCTCGGTACTGGCCTGCCCAGGGGGCGGGCTGGCCCCAGCCACCAGGTCGCGCTGAAGCACCCGGGAGATGGCGGCATCGAGGCTGTAGCTGAGCTGCTCCAGCTGATCAGGAGGGAGGTGGACCTCCGATGGATGAAATTCCATCTGACCGCTGACCTCACCGATCACCACAGCTGGCAGCTCCAGGCCTTGGGCCGAAAGGGCCTGATAGGCCTGGCTGTCGAGGGCGCCCTGCTCGAGAAGCAAGGCGTCAAACTCCTCCCGGCGCCGATCGAGCTGGTCCACCGGATTGGCGGCGGGATCCAGCCACACCATCTGCCAATGGCCGCCGACGAGCCAGCGACAACACATCTCCTGGAGGCGGGAATCGCGGATCAGCGAAGCGATGGTGAGGGCCGGTTCGGGCATGGACCGCTTCAGCAGCGGGGCAACCCGCAGGAAAGGCCTTCAAATGTTGACGAAAGGAAGGCCTGAACGGGAGGATTATTGTTTGTTTTCCAATTCTGTGCGCCAGGCCCCAATGACGGCCTGCTCCTCGTCCCCTGAGGAGCAGGCCGTCAGCCTGGCCACGCCCTTGTTGCCATGAGCCCAACTCCCGAAAACACTCCGCAAGCTGCCGGTCAAACGGCTGCTCCAACTGACCCCTCCGCCACAGGCCCCTACGCGATTGTTGAAGCCTCCGGGCAGCAGTTCTGGCTACAGCCCAACCGCTACTACGACCTCGACCGGATCGCCGTTGAGGTGGATGGCACCCTGACCATCGACAACGTGCTGCTGGTCAACGACGGCGCAGCAACGACCTTGGGCCAGCCCTACGTCCAGGGAGCCAGCGTGGAGCTGAAGGTGATGGCCCACCGGCGCGGCAACAAAATCATCGTCTACAAAATGCGCCCGAAAAAGAAAACCAGGCGCAAAAATGGCCACCGTCAAGAACTGACCCGCGTCATGGTTCAGTCGATCTGCGTTGGCGGCAAGGCCATCGCCTGAAACCCAGGCCATCCTTCCAATTTTTGCCCCTCGCTGATTTCTCCGATCCATGGCCCACAAGAAAGGCACAGGCTCCACCCGCAACGGCCGCGACTCCAACTCCAAGCGCCTCGGCGTCAAGCGCTACGGCGGTGAGACCGTCAGCGCCGGTTCCATCCTGATCCGCCAACGGGGCACCTCGGTGCTGCCGGGCGTGAACGTGGGCCGCGGCTCCGACGACACCCTCTTCGCGCTGGTTGACGGGGTGGTGAGTTTCGACAGCATCAAGCGGGGGCTTCGCAGCCGCAAACGCATCAACATCGCCATCGGTTGATCCCTGCTCAGGCCAACCGATAGGCCCTTGTGGTGATCAAGAAGGGGTGAAACACCTCCAGAAACCGGCTCTGGAGGGTGCGAAAAAAGCTCTCCACCAACTCCGGTGCATCGAAGTGGAAGGGGTATTCCCCCTGAAACCCTTTGAAGAAATACCAGTTGAGCAGGGCAATTCCGTCTGGGCCCAGCCGTTCGGCGAAGACCTCCAACTGGTCGGCCGGATCGGGCAGATGCTCCAGCACGTCAAGACACACCAGCGTGTCGAAGCGTTGGGGCAAGGCCGGGTCGGTCAAATCCCGGGAACAGTGCAGCTTGGCCGCCAGGCCGAGCTGCTGGGCACGGGCTTCCACAAAGGCCCGGTTGTGGGGGTTGAGATCGACGAACCACACCCGCTCCACCGAGGGCAGGGCCGCCGCTGCCAGGGCGTGGCTGCCGATGCCGCCGCCAAAGTCGAGCAGCTGCCCCTGGGCAAAACGCTGCTGCAGGCGGAGGGTATCGGCGATGTAGTCGGCGCTGCCGAGGTGCCAGGCCGCCAGTTCCAGCAGATGGCCGGTGCCCACCGCATCCTCATAAAAGCGACCTGCCTGATCCGGATCGAAGGCACCTGGATGAAGGGCCGCCAAATCGTCCCTGCTGCTGGGTAGGCGGCGTTCCAGCTCCTCGGGCGCCAGCTTCAGGAAGGCCGCCAGCTGGGCGCGCAGGGCAAAGCCATCAGCCAGAAAGCGCCCGACGCCTAACCCCCCATCCACCGTGACCAATGTCGACCCAAGCAGGTTGACGCCAAGTTAGGGGGCAGGGGTGCAGGAACCCCAACGCTCAGTCGGGCAGCTCGGCCCCCGCTTCGGGCACCTCCAACCAGTGCCGTAACCAGGCCACCAGTCCGTAGAAGGGCAGGGTGTCAATCAGGGCTGCCAGGGCCTTGAACAGGTAGCCACTGGCAATAAAGGAAGCCAACTGGGGCCAGACGGGCTCCCCAGAGCGCACCGGCAGCACATGGCTGGCGTAGTGGCTGATCAACACCACCGCACTGGTGTCCACCAGCTGACTCACCAGGGTGGAGCCGTTGTTGCGCAGCCAGAGCGCCTTGCCACCACTGAAGCGTTTCCAGAAGTGAAACAGCCGCACGTCGGTGAACTGGGCCGCCAAGTAGGCAACCATCGAAGCCCCGACAGCCCCAAAAGCCAGGCGGCGCACCTCGAAGAAAGTGGCGTCGGGAGCACCGGCAACGCCTGGCAGGATGCCGCCCAGCCAGAGGATCAGGACAATCCAGCCGTTGAGGGCCAGCCCGACCCACACCAGCTGGCCGGCCTTCTGCTCGCCCCAGAGCTCACTGATCAGGTCGGTGCACAGGAAGGTCACCGGATAGGGCAGGGCTCCCACCGCCACCACAATCGGCCAGGAGCCGATGGATCCCAGTTGGAGAAACCGGGTGAGGCCAAGGATATTCAGCATGCCCATCGTGCCCAGGAAAATGCCGGCCAGCACCAAAAACGTCAGGTCCCGGCGCTGCTGCAGGGTCATCGGGGCGGAACATGGGACCCTGCAAGGCTGACGCTCCCACCGATGGCTGACCAGCCCTGTGGCTTTTTGGTGCTCGACAAGGCGGCCGGACTCACCTCCCACGCCTGCGTTGGCCTGGTGCGGCGGGCCTATGGCCTCAAGCGGGTCGGCCATGGGGGCACCCTGGATCCGGCTGTGACCGGAATCCTGCCGATCGCCCTGGGCCCAGCCACCAGGCTGCTGCCCTATCTCGACGGAGCCAAGACCTACCGGGGGAGGGTGCAGCTCGGCGTGCGCACCCTCAGCGACGATCTGGAGGGTCAGGTGCTGACCCAAGCTGCTGTGCCCACCCTCACCAGGGCCGACCTCGAGCGGGCCCTGGTGCCCTTGCGGGGCCCAATCCAGCAGGTTCCCCCCCAGGTGTCTGCCGTGCACGTGGACGGGCAACGGGCCTACAAACGGGTGCGGCAGGGGGAGCAACTCGAGCTCCCGGCCCGGCCGGTGATGGTGCATCGACTGGTGCTACTGGGCTGGGATCCCAGCAACGGCAGCCTGGAACTGGAGGTGGCCTGTTCCGCAGGCACCTACATCCGTGCCCTGGCGCGCGACCTGGGCGAAGCCTTGGGCTGCGGCGGCGCCCTGGCCTCCCTGCGGCGCACGGCAGCGCTGGGCTTTGGCCTGGAACAGGCCGTGCCGCTGGCCCGCCTGGATCAGCGCCCCCTGCCGCCCCTACTGGATCCCCTGGCGGCCCTGGCCCATCTGCCCCAAAAGCAGCTGGCCGAGCAGGAGCAGGGGGCCTGGCGCTGCGGCCGGGCCATCGACCACACCCTGCCGCTGGACGCCGGCCAACCGGTGGCGGTGGTGGCGCCGGATGGCAACCTGGCCGGCATGGCCCGCGCCAGTGGCGATGGCCTGCTGCAACCCAGGCTGGTGTTCAACGCCGCCGGCTGACGCCTCTTCACCCTGTTGTTTTCTTGGGCTCCCTGCGATGGCCGGCCACAGCAAATGGGCCCAGATCAAGCGCACCAAGGCCGTGGTGGATGCCAAACGGGGCGCCGTGTTCACCCGCCTGGGGCGGGAGATCACCGTGGCAGCAAGGGGCGGAGCCGACCCGGCTGGCAACTTCCAACTGCGCACGGCAATCCAAAAGGCCAAGGCAGCCGGGATGCCCTCCGGCAACGTTGAACGGGCCATTGCCAAGGGGTCGGGCCAGGGCAGCGGCTCTGGCAACGCCTTTGAAGCCGTGCGCTACGAGGGCTACGGCCCCGGTGGCGTGGCGGTGTTGGTCGAAACCCTCACCGACAACCGCCACCGCACCGCCGCCGAGCTGCGGCTGGCCTTCGGCAAGCAGGGCGGCAACCTGGGTGAAACGGGCTGCGTCGGCTACCTGTTTGAACAGCGGGCCGTGGTGCAACTCGCCGCCGCTGCAACAGCGGCGCTGGACGAAGACGCCCTGCTCGAGGCCCTGCTGGCCCTGGAGGAGCAGGGAGGCCCGCCGGCCCTGGGCTACGACCTCCAAGCCCAGGGGGCCGAGGTATGGGGCGCCTATGCCGACCTCGAAGCCCTCCAGGACGGCCTACGCAGCCTGGGCTTTGCCGTGACGGGCTGGGAACACCGCTGGTTTCCCCAAACCACCTGCCCCCTGGGCGACGCCGCCAGCCTGCGGGCCTGCCTACGCATGCTGGATGGGCTTGAGGAGCTCGATGACGTGGTAGGCGTCACCAGCAATCTGGAAGCCGAGGAGGCGCTGTTGGAACAGCTGTTGGGCTGAGGGCAGCGGCATCGGCGATCACGGTGACGGCGCGGTGACGTCTCAGCCAACTGGCCGGCAGCTCCGGCCCGGGCGGATCCTGCAGCAGCCGTTTCAGGATCGCAGCCTTGGCCGCGCCGGTCACCACCAGGAGAATCCGCTCGGCCGCCAAGATCTCGGCCAAACCCAGGGTGATCGCCCGGGCCGGCACCGCCCGGGGATCGCCGCCAAACGCGGCGGCGTTCTGGACCCGGGTGGTGGCACTGAGCTCGAGGCAGCGGCACGGGGCATCGGCAGCGCAAGGGGGCTCGTTGAAGCCCACATGGCCGTTCAACCCCAGCCCCAACACCTGCAACCCAATGCCCCCAGCCGCAGCCAGGGCCGCGCCGTAACGCCGGGCCTCCTGGCGCGGGTCGGCAGCCAGGCCATCGGGCAGCCGCAACTGGTCCGGCCCCAACCCCAGCGGATCCTGCAGCTGATCGGCCATAAAAGCCGCAAAGGAGCGCCGGTCGCGGGCCGCCAGGCCCACATATTCATCCAGGTTGAAGCTCAGCCAGCCCTCGCGTAGCTGGCGCTGCTCCGCCCTGCCCAGCTGGCCCCACTGCAGCCGCAGGGCCGCATACACCGGCAGCATCGTTCGCCCGGTTGCCAGGCCCAGGGGCCGGTTCGGCTGGCCCTGACGGGCCCCCAGCAGGTACTCGGCCGCAACCGCTGCCACGGCCTGGGCATCCGCCAACGCAAGCAACTCCACGCTCAGGGGCTGAAGGGGCGCAGCTCCGTGCCGCGGTAGTAGTGGCCCAGTATCTGCTCGTAACTCTGGCCCTTTTGGGCCAGGCCCAAGGCACCCCACTGGCTCATGCCCACCCCGTGGCCGTAGCCCCGACCAACCGCCAACAGGGAGGGGGGGGGCAGTGTTACCTGGAGCGGGGAACCCCCCACCGGATCCTGATCGGGCAGCTCAGGCAGGGGGGGCAAGGCGGCCAGCTCAGAGGCCAACACCTCGAAGCGCACCATGGTGCTCCGGAGGCCCAGCCGGCTGCGCAGCTGGGCGCCGGTGACCACCAAAGTGCCGGCAGGACCGATCACCCGCGCCTGGCGCACCCGCCCGGAGCCTGTGGTGGCGAGCACATCGATGCGCTGGGCCCCACCGATCTCGACAAAAGCCTGCTGCAGCTGGTCGGGCTCAAGCCGCTGCTGCCAGGCCTGGACCGGGCTTGCCTGATCGAAATCGGGCACGCTGACCAGATAGGGCAACTGCTGGCTCCAAAGATCGCCGCTGTTTTCGGTCGCACCGCCGCTGCTGCTATGGAAAACGGCATTGGCAAGGCTGGTGCCGTACATCAGCACCTGGCCGCGGGTGCTGGCCACCGCCTGCCGGGTGGAAGCGGTTTCCGCCTCCACGCCCTTGTACACCTGACTGGTCACGGTGGCGCTGAGGTCAAAGGGCTGGGCGGGTTTGCGCTGCCGCAGGGCGTAGGTGCGGGCGGCGACCGCCTGGGCCCGCAGGGCCGCCTGGGGCCAGCTGGCCGGCATCTCACTGCCCACCACGCTGGGCAGGTAGGACTCGAGCCCAACGTGGTTGATCGCCCTTAGACCCGAGCCACCCACCAGCACCTGGAGACGGCCCCGGTAGCCCCGCTGCAGCAGCTGGAAATCGGCCCCATCGGCAGACCGCGAAACCGGCTCGAGCCAGATCTCCCCTGCGGCAGAGAGCCGCTCTGGGCCTCCGCTGCGCTCTAGCACCAGCTCACCATCAACCAGGCGCAACACCACCTGCTCACGGACAGCCAGGGGCAACCGCTGGCCGCCAACGCGCAGAACCAGGGGCTGCTGCTGCGCAGCCAGCGGCAGGCTGTCCGCCTCCAGAATCAACACCCTCAGCTGGGGCTCCGTAGATTGGTTAGCAACAGCCCCAGGCACCGCTGCGGCCAGCATGAGCGTCGCCATGGGCCAGGGGAGCAACCAGGACGCCAGTCGGGACACCAGCTGTAGGCAAGAGGCTCCATTTTGCCCGGCGTGGCAACATGCGCCAGAGGCGGCAGGGCCGTGCAGGTCACCTTTTTAGGCACCAGCTCGGGAGTGCCCACCCGAGGACGCAACGTGTCGTCAGTGGCACTGCGGCTGCCCCAGCGGCGGGAGCTGTGGCTGTTCGACTGCGGTGAAGCCACCCAGCACCAGTTCCTGCGCAGCGATCTGCGGGTCAGCCAGCTGCGGCGGATCTTCATCACCCACATGCACGGCGACCACGTGTTCGGCCTGCCGGGCCTGCTGGCCAGCCTGGGACTGGCCGGCACCTGCCGTGGCATCGACCTCTACGGGCCCGATCCCCTGCGCGACTACCTCGAGGGCGTATTGCACACCTCCTCCACCCGGATCGGCTACCCCCTGCGCATCCACAGGGTGCAACCTGCGGCCAGCAGCGGCGCCCTGCTGTTCGACGACGACGACCTCACCGTGCGCTGCGCCCCGCTGACCCACCGGGTGCCGGCTTTTGCCTACCGGGTTGACCAGAAAGCGCGCACCGGTCGTTTCGATGGGGAGCGGGCCCGGGCCCTGGGCATTCCGCCCGGGCCGATCTACGCCGAGCTCAAAGCCGGCCGCAGCATCACGCTCGATGACGGCCGCATCATCAACGGCGCCAGCCTCTGCGGCCCCGACCGACCTGGGGCAAGCGTCGTCTATTGCACCGACACCGTGTTCTGCCAGGCCGCGGTGGAGCTGGCCCGGGGTGCCGACCTGCTCATCCATGAATCCACCTTCTCCCACGCCGAAGCGGAGCTCGCCTACCAGCGCCAGCACTCCACCAGCACCATGGCGGCCCAGACCGCCCTGGAGGCAGGCGTCAAGCAACTGGTGCTGACGCACCTGAGCCCCCGCTACATGCCCGGCAACGCCATGACCCCGGACGACCTGGTGGCCGAAGCCAGCGCCATCTTTGCCAACACCTTGGTGGCCAAGGATTTCCTCAGCCTCGAGATCACCCCGCCCGAACCGGCCACGGCCTAGGCCTGCAACAGTTCACGCAATTCAGCTGCGGAGGGCCCTTTCCCCGTGATACAAGGTCTCCGATGCGGTCTCTCCCGCCTACCCGCCGGCTTTTTCCAATGGCCTCCTCCTTCTTTTCGGCTGCCTTGCGCAGAGCCACCCTCAGCGGGGCGTTTCGCGCACTCGCCCGAACCCTGCTGATCCTGCCCGTGGCCCTGCTCATCGGCCTGGGCTTCGGCAACCCAGCCCTGGCGGCCCAATGGAGCAGCGAGCAGCTCACCGTGCCCGCCACCCCCGACGGCACCCTGGTCACCTTCAGCGAGCAGGAGATCAAATCTGGCCGCAAGGTGTTCAACAGCAGCTGCGGCGAGTGCCACGCCGGCGGCATCACCAAGACCAACCAAAATGTCGGCTTAGACCCCGAGACCCTCGCCCTGGCCACCCCGCCCCGGGACAGCGTCGAGGCCCTGGTCGACTACATGAAAGACCCCACCTCCTATGACGGGGAATACAGCATCGCCGACGTGCACCCAAGCATGCGCAGCAGCGACATCTACGTGAAGATGCGCGATCTCGACGATGACGACCTGCGGCTGATGGCCGGCTACATCCTGGTGGCCCCCAAGGTACAGGGTCTCCAGTGGGGCGGCGGCAAGATTTACTTCTGAGCGTGGCACGGCGGGCTGCCGTTGAGCGGATCCAGGGAGCTCGGCAACTTGCTGTACCACCACTCCTGCAGCTCTGAGCCCAACCGCTGGGTAAACAGGGTGATCACGGTTCGGGTCGGGCGGGCTCCCGGCTGCAGCAGCTCCACCGCATAGGTGGGGCAGCGCCGGGAGGCCAGATCGGCGACGAAGCGCCGACCGACGCGGCGCCAGCTGGGTTCCTTGCTGCGCCAGGCCAGCCGGCAGCAGGGCCAGGGCAATTCTTCGCGGTCAAACAGTCGACAGCAGGGTCCCAGGACCCGATAGCTGTACTGACCGCCGGGGCTGGGGTGCTCGCTGCCTGGTTCAAGCAGGAAGGTGGCCTGGGCAGACACGGATCAACGCCTCCGAGACGACATAAAAAAGCCACCCCGAAGGGTGGCAGTGACGGACCCGGCTCTCAAGCCAAGGAGACTCAATAGAGCTCTTCTTCAGCGTGGGTCTTAATGGTGCAGTCGCTGGTGGGGTAAGCCACGCAGGTGAGCACGAAGCCGGCCTCGATCTGGTCGTCATCGAGGAAGCTCTGGTCGCTCTGATCCACGGTCCCGGTGGTCAGCTTGCCGGCACAGGTGGAGCAGGCCCCCGCACGGCAGGAGTAGGGCAGATCGATGCCCTGTTCTTCAGCAGCATCGAGGATGTACTGGTCGTCAGGAACCTCGATGGTCTTGTTGAGGCCTTCGCTCTCGCTGATGAGGGTGACCTTGTAGGAAGCCATGAAAAGGATTGGGGCTCACAGGTACCCGATAGCCGGGCCTGTAGGACCCGACCTTCCTACATCCGCCGCACGCCTTTCCTGCCCTTTTCCTGGCCAGGACGTTGGAAGCCCAATCAAAACCAGGACACAGATCAGCGTGCCTTATGCAACACGCCGGATGGTCATCAGGCCCCACTGGCTCTGCTGGGCGGTGAGTTCAGCCCGCCATCCCTGCGCCAACAGGGCCTGCTCCAGGCCGGCAGCCTGATCGACCAACAGCCCACTCAGCAGTCCCACCCCGGCGCTGCTCAGCAGGGTGGAAAACGACGGCGCGAGGGCCTGGATGACCGGAGCCAGGATGTTGCAGAGCAGGAGGTCGGCGGGCTGGCCCTCCAGCAGGGCGGCCAGGGTCTGCACGGATCCATGCCCGACCCGGAGTCGATCCCCACAGCCAGCCAAGCCCGCATTGGCCTGGGTGGCTCGAACCGCCAGACGATCGGTATCCACGGCGGCCACCCGATCTGCCCCCTGCAACAGGGCCGCCAGGCCCAGGATTCCACTGCCGCAGCCCAGATCCGCCACCCTGATCGGGCCCAGGCTGCCGCCAGCTTGATCGGCCAAAGCTTCGATCGCCTCCAGGCACAGCCGTGTGGTGGGGTGGCTGCCGGTGCCGAAGGCACTGCCTGGATCCATCCGGATCACCAGGCGATCGGCATGGGCCGCGGGCAGCTCCAACCAGACCGGCAGGATCAGCAGTGTTCGGCCCACCGGATCGGGCTGCCAATGCCGCGTCCAGCTCAGGCTCCAGTCCTCATCGTCCTGTTGGATCCAGGTGATCGGGGGGAATTCCAGGTCAAAGGGCTCGGCCAGGGGCACCAGGGCCTGCTCGAGCTGCTGCCGTTCCGGCTCAGGCCAATCGGCAGCAGGCAGCCAGGCCACCAGCTGCCGCTGGTGCGGCGACTCCGGACGGTGACCGACCGCCACCCGGGCAATGCCCAGGTCCTCGAGCTTCCAGAGCAGCGATTCCTCCAGCTCGAGCGGGCAGGCCAGCTCCAGCCGCCACCATCCGGAGGCCCCTGGCATCAGAGCGTGACCGGGTGGGCTGCCTGGATGCCGTTGATGGCGAGCACCGAAGCCAGCAGGCTGGCCGGGATGGGGTCATCGAGGCTGAGCACCATGACCGCATCGCCGCGCACGATGCGCCGGCCCACCTGCATCGAGGCGATGTTGACGTTGTGCTCACCCAGCAGGGAGCCCAACTCGCCGATGATTCCGGGCATGTCGCGGTGACGCGTCAACAACATGTGACGGCTGGGGGCCACGTTGACGGGGAACTCATCGATGGTGGTGATGCGCAGGTCGCCCTCGGCAAACACCGCCCCCGTGACGCTGTGGCTGGCCTGGGGACTGCGGGAGGTGAGCTGCAGGGAGCCGCCGGCGAAGTCGCGGCTGGCGTCATCCTTGACCTCCAACACATGGAGCCCGCGCTCCTTGGCTTCCAGGCTGGCATTCACGTAGTTGATGCTGTCGCCGAGGGCCGTCGAGAGCAGACCCTTGAGAGCCGCCACCACCAGGGGCTGGGATGGATGGGCGGCAAACTCGCCCTGGAGGCGCACCTCCAACTCACTGATCGGACCACCGGCCAGCTGGCTGATCAGCTGACCCAGGGTTTCGGCCAGCTGCAGGTGGGGCTTGAGCTGTTCCATCACCTCGGCGTTGAGGCCTGGGATGTTGACGGCGCTGCGGGCCGGCAGGCCCAGCAACACGTCACGGATCTGCTCCGCCACATCAATGGCCACATTTTCCTGGGCCTCGGCCGTGGAGGCGCCGAGGTGGGGGGTCAAGATGAGGTGCTCCTTGACCAATCGCAGCGGCGAGTCCGCCTCGAGGGGCTCCTTGGCGTAGACATCCAGCGCCGCGCCGCCGATGGTGCCGTTGTCGACCGCCTCGGCCAGGGCCGCCTCATCGATGATGCCGCCGCGGGCGCAGTTGACGATGCGGGCCGTGGGTTTCATCGTCTTGAGCAGGGCCGCATTGACTAGGTTCTCGGTGTCGGGGGTGCGGGGCAGGTGCAGGCTGACGAAGTCGGCTTCGGCGAACAGGGCCGGCAGGGGCAACAGGCGCACCTGCATCTGCTGGGCCCGCTCCGCCGACACAAACGGGTCGTAGGCCATCACGTCCATGCCCATGGCCTTGGCCACCCGGGCCACGTGGGAGCCGATCTTGCCCAGGCCCACCACGCCCAGCTTCTTCTTATAAAGCTCGTTGCCCACATATTTCTTGCGGTCCCAACCGCCGGCCATGGTGCTGGCATGGGCGTGGGGCACATGGCGCGAGAGGGCCAGCATCAGGGCCAGGGCCTGCTCGGCGGCAGCAATCGTGTTGCCCTCGGGGGAGTTGACCACCAACACTCCCCGCTTCGTGGCAGCCGGCACATCGACGTTGTCCACCCCAACGCCGGCGCGGCCGATGATCCGCAGCTTGTCGGCGGCTTCAATGATGTCGGCGGTCACCGTGGTGCCGGAGCGAATCATCAGGGCGTCGTAGTCGCCGATGATCGCCTTGAGCACATCAGGCGGCAGGCCGGTGCGCACATCCACCGTGGCCACCTGGGACAGGATGTCGATCCCCGCCTGGTCGATGGGATCCGAAACGAGAACCTTTGTCATGCCCGGCGGTGGGGTGGGGGAGCCGGCGGTGCAGTGTAGTGAGCGACCAGAATCCCCCTAGTCCAAAGGAGCAAGGCACAGCGTGGGTACGAGTGTGGTGGTGGTGCTCAATGACCGCAAACGACTCCATCAGCTTCGGGATCGGCTGGGCGAGCTGCAGCCCCCCCTGCTGCAACTGGAGACCATCGGATCAGGCGAGCAAACGCTGGCGGATGTGGCGCGGCTCAACCCTGCCGTTGCCCGTGGCCAACGCCAGCGCTCCATGGCCCGCTGGCTGATCCCCTTCGGCTTCCTGGCCGGACTCACCTTCACGTACATCACCGATCTGGACACCTTTGCCTTTGCCGGCGCCTGGAGCCAACATCTGATCGGTGCCCTGCTCGGCATGGGCTCGGGCTGGATGGGAAGCTTCGCCGCCGCCGCCAGTGTGCGCTCCGAGGAAGATGACCGCATTCGCAGCCTGCGCAACCGGGTGGAGGAGGGCAACTGGCTGCTGCTGGCCGAAACCGCCAATGGCGTGGAGATGCCCTGGCTCAGCCTGCAGCAGGCCAAACCCCTCGCCGTGGTTCGCCTGGGGGATGGCTAGGGAGCGTCACCGTGATGCTGACAAGACACGAATTATTAGCCGGCAGCGCTTACCCCCAAGAGCTCGGTGCCGTGATCACGGCAGCTGAGCAGTGCTTGCGCACCTGGGAGCCGGTGTGGACCCCGTTCATGGACGGCGGCCTGCGCGAGGAGGCCGAGCAACGCCTGTCCTCCCTGGCCGAACTCGACCTGACCAGCTGGGGAGGCTTCCCGGGAGCGGAGCGGCGGCGCCTGTTGCTGCAGCGGCGGGAGACAGCGGTGGAGGCGACGGCCATGCCCAACGGACTGATCGGTCTGGAAATCAGCGGCAACTTCCTGTTTGACCCCGCCGAGCGAGCCGACTTTCGCAGCGGGTTGTGGACCGCTGGCGCCCAGCCAGGCGACCTGGGCGACATCTGGCTGCGGGGCGACCGGGGCGCCCAGGCCATCGCCACGGCAAGCCAGGCCGCCGCCTTAGACGGCCTGGGCGGCCACGTGCGCACGGTGGAGGTGCGCCTGGAAGCCCGGCCCCTTGAACAGCTGCAGCTGCCAGCCATACGCCTGCCCCGCCGCTTTCACACGGTGGAAGCCTCCCTGCGGCTGGATGCGGTGGCCTCGGCGGGCTTTGGAGTGGCTCGCAACCGCATGGCTGACCAGATCCGCCAGGGCAGGGTGCGCCTTAACTGGCGACCCGTCACCAGCCCCAGCCGGCTGTTGCAGAAGGGCGATCGGGTGCAGCTGGAGGGCCGCGGCGAGCTCAGGCTTGAGGCGGTGGAATCCACCAAGCGGGAACGCTGGCGGATCGCCCTGCTGCGCTGCTAGGCGTTTGGAGGGTCCCAGCTCGGTTCTGGTGGTTCTGTAAAGTGGCTTTGCTTCTGGGGCGATTAGCTCAGAGGTAGAGCACTACCTTGACACGGTAGGAGTCACTGGTTCGATTCCAGTATCGCCCACTTTTTTACATCCAACATCCATCCATTTCCGGCAGATGGCTTTCACGGCAAACGATTTGACCGTGGTTGTCGGGCTGGCTCGCTCGGGCATGGGGGCCGCCAAGCTGCTGCACCACTTCGGCCAGGCCGTGCTGGTGATCGAAAGCCAAACCAGCCCCGAGCTTGCCTCCAAAGCCGCCGAACTGGGCCAGCTGGGGATACCGGTTCAACTCGGCACCCCCCTGAGCCCCGAGACTTTCGCCGCTCTCGCCACCCCCGCCAAAAGCGTGGTGGTGAGTCCGGGCATCCGCTGGGACCACCCCACCCTGGTGAGATTGCGGCAACAGGGCATCAGCGTTCGAGGCGACATGGAGCTGGCCTTTGAGGCCAGCGGCAGCGTGCCCTGGATCGGCATCACCGGCACCAACGGCAAAACCACCGTCACCCACCTGGTGAGCCACCTGTTGCGACAGGCGGGGGGCCTCGACGCTCCGATGGGAGGCAACGTTGGCTTTTCAGCCAGCGAGCTGGTGTTGGAACGGATCCAATCCAGCGCCGCCCCACCCGACTGGCTGGTGATGGAGCTGAGCAGCTACCAGATTGAAGCGGCGCCCAAGCTGGCTCCCCATCTGGGTATCTGGACCACCCTCACCCCGGACCATCTCGAGCGCCACGGCACGCTTGAGGCCTACCGGGCCATCAAACGCAGCCTGCTGGAGCGCTCGGGCGTGGCAATCCTCAACGCCGATGACCCCGACCTGCGCGCCCACGCCGCCAGCTGGCAGCAGGCCACCTGGGTCACGGCCGGCAGCCTCGATGGCCTACCCGCTGCCATCCAGCCCAGTCTCTGGATCGAAAACGGCGTGGTGATCCGGGCCGGCCAACCGCTGATGGCCGCCGACTGCCTGGCCATGCCGGGAGACCACAACCTCCAGAACCTGCTGCTGGCGGTGGCGGCCGGCCTCGAAGCCGGCCTGGGCGGTGCCGAAATGGAACGGGCCCTGCGGGCCTTCCCCGGGGTGCCCCACCGGCTTGAGCGGCTGCCCAAGCAGCAGGGCATCACCTTCTACAACGACAGCAAGGCCACCAACTACGACGCCGCCGAAGTCGCCCTCCACGCCCTGGCGGGGCCGCTGGTGGTGCTGGCGGGAGGCCAGTCCAAACAGGGCCATGCCAGCGGCTGGCTCGCGGCCCTGGCACGCAAGGCCTCCGCAGTCGTGCTGTTTGGCGCGTCCCAGACGGAATTCCAGCAGCTGCTCAGGGAGGCCGACTACCCAGGAGCCGTGCACTGCTGCCCATCCCTCACCGACGGCGTCCCCCTGGCCGCCCAACTGGCCCAAACCCATCAGTGCAGCGCCGTGCTGCTGTCTCCAGCCTGCGCCAGCTTTGATCAATACGTTGATTTCGAAGCCCGCGGCGATCACTTCCGCCAGCTGGTCGAGGCCCTGTAAGCAACCTGGCTGGGCCCCTACCATCAAGGGGTGACGATTGCGGGGCGGCTCCCATGGCTTACTGGTTGATGAAAAGTGAGCCGGATGTCTATGGAATTGGCCATCTGCAGCGTGAGGGCACCACACTTTGGGATGGGATCCGCAACTATCAGGCCCGCAATTACATGCGAACCATGCAAATCGGGGACCTGGCTTTTTTCTACCATTCAAACACCAAACCACCCGGCATTGTTGGCCTGATGGAGGTGATTGAAACCAACTTGACTGATCCGAGTCAATTTGATTCCAGCTCCAAATATTTTGATCCCAAGGCCACCCCGGAGCTGCCCCGCTGGGACTGCGCACGCTTGCGCTACCTGCGCACGTTCCCCACCCTTCTCAGTCTCGACACCCTGCGGGAGAGCTTCAACCCTGAGGAGCTCGCTGTGGTGAGGCGGGGCAACCGCCTCTCGATCCTGCCGGTAGCGGCCCCCATTGCGGAGCGGCTGCTGGCCCTGTTGGAGCAGCCATGAACGACCCGGCCCCCTTGGCGATCCGCGCGGCCGTGGAGCGGGGCTGGCTGGCCTTCAGCCACTGCCCCTGGGTGTTGATGGGCTTCACCCTGCTGAGTGGCGGCACCAACCTGCTCGCCCAGCTGCTCTATCGCTTCGAAAGTGGTCGGGTGATCTCGGCGCTGGGCCAGCCCGATGCCCTGTCGATCAGCCTGGCCACAGGAGCCTGGATCCTGTATGTGCTCACGGGCCTGTGGTTGGTCGTGGGGCTGATGCGGGGCTCCCTGCTGGCCCTAGACCACCAGCGGCCGCGGCTCGGCAGCCTGATCAAGCTGGATGGCTGGGCCATGCTGCGCTGTTTTGGCACCCTGACCCTGGCCTTGGTGGTGGTGGCGGTGATCGTGCGCCTCGCCCAGGCCAGTGCCTGGCTGCTCACCCTGCTCCAGCCGCTGTTAGCACCCCTACCACTGCTGGCAGGAGTTGCTGCCGTTGTCTATCTCAGCGCCGACCAGGTGCTCTGCCTGCCCCTCTGCCTGGTTGGCGGCCTCAATCCGGTGGCGGCCTTTCGCGGCAGCAGGGCCGCCACCGACCCCCACTGGCTCCACGCCCTGGGGCTGACCCTGGTGCTGCTGGCGATGGTGCTGGCCGGCTTGCTGGTGTTGGTGGTGGGCCTGGTGGTGGCCCTGCCGCTGGCCAGCTGCACGCTCACCGCCGCCTACCTGCAACTGTTCGCAGCGGGGCGTCGGAGTCTGGTTCCGGTGCCTTGAAGTCGGCTTGGGCCGGGAACAGATTGGCGAGATAACAGCGGGTCACCTCCCTGTTCGCCAAGCCGTTCTGGACCAGAAAACCGGCTAGGGCGGCCTGAAAAAGGCGGTATTGGTCCCAGTTGGGATGTTGCTGGATGAAGCCTGCCATCGAAGCCAGCAGTTCCTGGGGAACGTCCGTGCAGAAGCTGATGGTTGGGGCCGCCACGCTTGGACAACCAGGGGCCGAAGCCTGCTCGGGTGCAGCAGCGGCTGAACGGACGCTGTCAATGGCCTGGATATCCACGGCGAACTCAGCTGGGTTCCCACCAGTTCCCCACATCCCGAGGCAGCCGTCAAATCGACACCCGGCAGTGATTCCCCATCGATCCCGCCCTGAGATTGGCCGCTGTGGCAGAGCTCCCAGCCGGCCCAACCCCTCGGCTGGCCTCAGCGCGGCCGAGGGGGGCTGCTGTCAAGGGAAGGGGGCGCCAGGCCAGTGTTTTCCCCAGGCCCCAGACCCTGGAGGAGCTTGGGGCCAACGGGCTGGGGAAAAATGGCGCAAAAACGCGATCGATCTGGGGGTTAGGCGGCAATCTGGCCGCAATCAGCATTGCTAATCACCCCTTCAACCGGCCAAGATCTCAAACTGGATGGTGCCCGCAAGCCCCCAGGGCGGCAGTCAAGGCCAAGCTGGCGGCTGGCGGCCAGCTGCCCTCCACGGCCCGGCTGCCCGCCAAGGGGGTCAACACAAAGCGCAGGCTCCAGGCCAGCCGATCCCCCTCCAAAGCGAGCCAGAACACGCCCCGCTCCAGCTCAAGCGTGATCGCCTCTTCGGGCATCAGCTGGTTGGCTAGGGCGCCGTGCTCCCGCACCAATTCGAGCAGGCCCCTTTGGAGCGCAATGGCCTCATCGGCGGTCAGCTCCACCGCCCAACCCAAACCGCCAACCAACACAGAAAAAGGGTGGCGGGCAGGGTTCACCTGCCACCGCCACCCTTCCCCCTCCTGCACCTGCATCCCGGGGGGATCAGCCGGGCAGCAGATCGGGCTGGTCTTGCTCATCGCTCAATTCGATGATGGCCCGCTGCACGGGCTTGATCATCGAATCATCGAGCAAGCCATCAAAATCATCAAAACGGCGCTGCTTGGCCCGGAAGGCGATGCGCACCGTGGTGAGGTAACGGTTGCTGGTGTGGCGGATCAGGCTGTCAGCCCGCTGGGCCAATTCCTTGGGGTTGACGTCAAAACCGCTTTGCATCGGACCATTCCAGTGGTTGAAGTCTAGGTCAGCGGCCGTGATCCGCTGGCTAGAAGGGGGCTATGCAGGGCACCCTGGCGATCGATCTCGGCAGCAGCACCACGGTGGTGGCCTACCAGGGGCCCCACACCGCCGCCGAGCTCCTAGCCCTGCCGCCCTACAGCGGCAGGGCCCCGGTGGTGGTGCCGACCCTGCTCTGGCTGAGCGAACCGACCACAACCCACCCCCTGATCGGGCGCCAGGTGGTGGAGGCGGGCCTGGCCCATGGCGACGGCCCCCAGCTGCACCGCGACTTCAAACGCCAGATCGGCGCCAACCCAACGGCCCAGTCCCCGACCCATGCCCTGCCGCTCAGCCCGGAGCAGGCGGGCGCCTTGCTGCTGCGCCGGCTGTGGGCCGCCCTGCCCCCCGAACTGGAACCCCAGCGCCTGGTGCTGACGGCTCCGATTGACAGCTATCCCCGCTATCGCCAGTGGCTGCAAGAGGTGTGCCGGGATCTGGAGGTGCCGGAACTGGCCCTGGTCGACGAGCCCACCGCCGCCGCCATTGGCGCCGGACTCCCCGCCGGCAGCACCGTTCTGGTGGTGGACCTGGGCGGTGGCACCATCGACCTGGCCCTGGTGGCCCTGGAGGGGGGCGAAGGCCGGCCGGCTCCGATGGCCCAGTTGCTGCGCTTCGCTGGCCGTGACCTCGGCGCCAGCCGCCAGGCCCTGCGCTGCGCCCGGGTGATCGGCAAGGCCGGTCTGGCCTTGGGAGGTCGGGATTTCGACCGCTGGATCGCCGCCCACCTCTGCCCCGGCGCCCCCCTTGAGGGCAGCCTGCTGGAGGCAGCCGAAACCCTGAAGTGCCAGCTCAGCCAGCAGGACGAAGGGCTGGTGCTCTGGAGCCGCAGCGGCCAGCCCCCCATCCCCCTGAGCCTGAACCGAAGCGGCCTCGACGCCCTGCTGCGCCAGCACGGCTTGGTCGAGCAGCTGGATGCCCTGTTCGACCAGGTGGCCGCCGCGGCCCGTCGCGACGGACTGGCCCTCGACCAGATCACCGCTGTGATGACGGTTGGCGGCAGCAGCCGCCTGCCCCTGATTCGCCAGTGGTTGGCGCAGCGTTGCGGCAGCATCCCGCTGCGTGAGGAGCGTCCGGTGGAGGCGGTGGCCCTGGGGGCCCTGGCCCTGACCCCGGGGGTGCAGGTTCGCGATGTGCTCAGCCGCGGGGTCAGCCTGCGCTGCTGGGACCAGCGATCGAGGCGCCATCACTGGCGGCCCGTTTTTGTGGCCGGGCAAACCTGGCCCAGTGAGCGCTCCCTGGAGTTGGTGCTGGCCTGCAGCAGCACCAACCAAACCGAGCTGGAACTGGTGTTGGGAGAACCCGAGAACGAACGGCGCAGCGAAGTGGTGTTTGAGGCTGGTTTACCGGTTCTTCGGCAGCGGCCCGCGGGGGAGGGCCGGGTTGTGCCCTGGACCAACCAGCCAGCGCCCCTGGCCCTCGACAGCCCAGGCCAACCGGGCGAGGACTGCCTGAGGCTGGCCTTTGAGGTGGATGGCCAGGGCCAGCTGGGACTGGAGGTCACCGATCTGCGCAGCGGCAAGCGCAGTCCAGCCCGGCGGCTGGGGCCCCTGCGCTAACCGAACTGACCGCCAAGGGCGCCCATAACATGGATTCCAAAGCTCCCCTCCCCTTTGGCCCTGCGCCGCCACAGGCTGCCGAGATTCTGGCTGGCCCTCACCCTCGGCCTGGTGGCTGGCGGGGTCGCCACGGCCTACTGGTGGGAGCAACAGCTGCCCAGCCGGCTCGAGCAAGCCGCCAAGCAGGGTGATCTCGAAGCCTGTCTGCGGTATAGCGAACAACTCGAATCCCTGCGTTGGCTGGGTGGCCAGGCCCCTGTGGAGCAGGGCAGCTGCCGGCGACGTCGCGCAGCCCAGCTATGGCAGCAAAAGCGGTGGGCCGCTGCCCTGCAGCAGCAACTGCAACTGGTCAACTCCCAGGCCGGCAAGCCCAGCGATCAGCAACAACTGCTGCTCTGGCAGCAGAACTTGCAAGAACAGGCGTTGGGCCGCTTTCAGGACGGGGATCTCAACGGCTCCCTGGCCCTGCTTGCGGCCATGGGGGAAGACCGGCGATCGGATGGCGCCAGCCTGGGCGACAAGCTGCGTGAAATCTGGACCCGCAATCGCCTGCAGCTGGAACGGGCCAAAGGCCTCAGCGCCCAACGGCGTTGGTGGGAGGCCCTGGACGCCCTGAATCGCATCGACCACCCCTGGTGGAAAAGCCAGAGCCGGCCGCTGCAGGCCACGGTGCAACAAGGGATTGAAAACTTGGCAGGCAAGCAGAGAGAACACGACGCCCACGGCCAACTGCCCCACACCGTGCCCAGCGACCAACTCGATGCCCTGGTGCGCCAACGATTGGCCAAGGGCATGGACGAGTGGTCGGCCTTCCAGGAGGCCTGCCGGGCCCTGGGGGGCAGGATTGTCGAAGCCGGCCCGGAAACGGCCTGCCAGCGCTGAACCGCTCTGGCGAATAGCCCATGAGAGGATGGTTCTGATCAACCGAGGGCAGGGCTATGCAACCAGGCGATCAGGTCAAGGTCTCCCAGAGCGTGGTCGTGTATCACCATCCCCTGCATCGCGGCGAGGCCTTTGACCTTCAGGGCATGCAGGGAGAAGTGATGACTGTGCTCAACGATTGGAAGGGACGGGTGATCAGTCCCACCCTGCCGGTGGTGGTGGCGTTCGGAAAATTTCGCGCCCACTTCCGCAGCGATGAGCTCGAGACCGCCTAGGGATCTGGTTTCACCAGGTAGACCCCCTCCTCCCCATCAATCGCCTGCAGGCAGAGCTGGATCGATTCTTGGCGCCTGGTCGGCACCACGCGGCCGCAGAAGTCGGGCTGGATCGGCAGCTCCCGATGGCCACGGTCGACCATGGCCACCAAGTTCACACCCGTTGGCCGGCCCCAAGCCTGAAGAGCCTCCAGGGCAGCCCGCACGGTTCGCCCCGTAAAAATCACATCATCCACCAGCACCACCTGGCGCCCGTCCAGCGCCACGGGCAGCTCCGTGGGCTGGGCCAACCGGGTGCCAACCCGCTCAAGGTCATCGCGGTAGAAGGTGGGATCCACCGTTCCCTGATCAATCGGATGGCCTGTCATCGCGGCAAGCCGCTGGGCCAACACTTCGGCCAGGGCCACGCCGCGGGTCGGGATGCCCAGCAGCAGCAGGGAGCGGCTGTCAACGGAGCGTTCGAGCACCTGGGAGGCGAGTCGATCGAGGGTGCGGTGCAGGTCCTGGGCTGAGAGCAGTTCAAGCCGTTGCATCAGACGCAGGCGGTGCACAAGGGCGGCAGGAAGGCCCCGTGTGGCCAAAGGCTGACCCTGCCGGGATCGGGCGGGTTTTCCGCGTCACCCCATTGTAAGTTGGTTTTGGAAGGCGTTGGAGCAACGCCGCTAGGTCTGACGGGTGACAACCATTCCCTCCCAGCACCACTCCTCCATCACCAAAGAGTCCGCCCTCCCATTTCGGGAGTCGTCTGGCGTTGCCCCCGTGGTTTTGGCCATCCTTGATGGCTGGGGCTATCGCCAACAGAGCGATCACAACGCCATCCGTGCGGCCCACACCCCCGTGATGGATGCCCTTTGGCATGCCTATCCCCACACCCTGATCGAAGCGAGCGGCGGGGCCGTGGGCCTGCCCGACGAGCAGATGGGCAACTCCGAGGTTGGCCATCTCACCATTGGCTCCGGTCGGATCATCCGTCAGGAATTGGTGCGCATCAGCCAGGCCGTCAGAGACGGCAGCATCGCCGCCAACCCGGCCCTCAACACCCTGGCTGACAACTTGCTGCAGCGGGCGGGCACCCTGCACCTGATCGGCCTCTGTTCCGACGGTGGGGTGCACAGCCACATCAACCACCTGGCCGGACTGTTGCACTGGGCCGCCAGTCGCGGACTGCCCGACGTGTGTGTCCACGTGATCACCGATGGTCGCGATACCGATCCGAGCAGCGCACCGCGCTTCGTCGCCCAGGTGCAGGAGCAGATCAACCGGGCCGGAGTGGGCCGCATCGCCACCCTCTGCGGCCGTTACTGGGCGATGGACCGCGACAACCGCTGGGATCGCACCGAGAAGGCCTATCGCCTCTACACCGAGTCGAGCCCAATCTGCGAGCTCAGCCCGATCAACGCCGTCCACGCCTCCTACGGCCAGGAGATCGGCGACGAGTTCCTCGAACCCGTGCGCCTGGCCGAGGGACTGATCAAGGCCGGGGACGGCGTGGTGTGCTTCAACTTCCGGCCCGATCGGGTGCGCCAGTTGATCCGTGCCCTGGTGCTGCCCCACTTCGATGAATTTGCCCGGGACCTGATCACTCCGCTCGACGTGGTCACCTTCACCCAATACGAAAAAGGCTTGCCCCTGGCCGTGGCCTTCCCGCCCGAATCCCTCGATGGCCTGCTGGGCCAGGTGGTAGCGGAGGCTGGCCTGCGCCAGTTCCGAACGGCCGAAACCGAAAAGTATCCCCATGTCACCTACTTCATGAATGGCGGCATCGAGCAGGCCTTCCCCGGCGAAGATCGCCACCTGGTGCCGTCCCCTCGGGTCGCGACCTACGACCAGTCCCCGGCGATGTCGGCAGGCCAGCTCACCGAAAACTGCATCGCCGCCATCCAGAAAGGCATCTATGCCCTGGTGGTGATCAATTACGCCAACCCCGACATGGTGGGCCACA
Source organism: Cyanobium sp. (assembly GCA_965662115.1). Lineage (GTDB taxonomy): Bacteria > Cyanobacteriota > Cyanobacteriia > PCC-6307 > Cyanobiaceae > Cyanobium_A. The sequence goes on along the minus strand of CBFIGH010000021.1, from coordinate 13,182 downwards.
CCGGCAAGATGGAGGCCACCACCGAAGCGATCAGCACCGTGGACGGCTGCGTGGGCCGGTTGATGGAAGCCACCAACCGCATGGGCGGCACCCTGCTGATCACCGCAGACCACGGCAATGCTGAGACGATGGAAGGCCCCGATGGGCGTCCCTGGACAGCCCACACCACCAACCCGGTGCCCGTGATCCTGGTTGAAGGGGAGAAGCGCAAGCTGCCCGGCCACGGCACCAACGTGCTGCTCCGCGACAGTGGTGGGCTGGCCGACATCGCCCCCACCATTCTCGAGATTCTGGATCTCCCCAAACCCCCCACGATGAGCGGTGAATCCCTGGTGGTGCCTGCAGGCAGCACCACCGAGACCAACCGCGTCCCCCAGACCCTGGGCGTTTAGCCTGGGTCGATCGGCTTGGGGCCCATGGTCACCGCAGTGTTGTCTTGGGTGTGGATCGGTAGCGGTGTGCTGCTGATCATCAGCGTGCTGCTGCACAGCCCCAAGGGCGATGGGATGGGAGGCCTGGCAGCCAGTGGCGGTTCGATGTTTACCAGTGCCCGCAGTGCTGAGGCCACGCTCAACCGCATCAGCTGGACCCTGCTGGCCATCTTTCTCGGACTGGCCGTGGTGCTCAGCGCCGGCTGGCTGGGCTGACCCTGCCATGCCGCCCATGCCCCGTCGCAACCTACTGCTGGCCTTTGGATCGAGTCTGGGTGCCCTGTTCAGTGGGGCCGGCCGTGCTGATGCCGCCTCCAAAGCCCAGGATCCAGCCTGGCAGCTCAGTGAGGCTGATTGGAAGAAACGGCTCAGCCCAGCCGCCTTCCACGTGCTGCGCCAGGAGGGCACCGAGCGGTCGTTTTCCAGTCCGTTGAACGGCGAAAAACGACCGGGAACCTTCCTGTGCGCCGGCTGCGCCCTGCCCCTGTTCAGCTCCAAGGCCAAATACGAAAGCGGCACGGGCTGGCCCAGTTTCTGGCAACCGCTGCCGAACGCCGTTGTCACCAAACTGGATTTCAAGTTGATCGTGCCGCGCACGGAATACCACTGCCGCCGCTGCGGCGGCCACCAAGGCCACGTCTTTGATGACGGACCCAAGCCCACCGGCAAGCGCTATTGCAACAACGGGGTGGCACTCCAATTCAAGCCTGGTTGACGCCAAAAAGAAGGCGCCCCCGAGAGGGCGCCAACGGGTGAATTTGGAGGTTCAGTAGTCGAAATCGCCACCGCCCATGCCGCCGCCGGCGGGGGCCGCATCCTTCTTCTCAGGCAGATCGGCCACGATGCACTCGGTGGTCAGCACCATGCCGGCGATCGAAGCGGCGTTCTGCAGACCAGAGCGGGTCACCTTGGCGGGATCGACGATGCCAGCAGCCAGCATGTCGACATACTCCCCGGTTGCCGCGTTGTAACCCTCGTTAAAGGGTTTGTTGCGCACGTTCTCCGCCACCACGGCGCCATTGACGCCGGCGTTTTGGGCAATGCGCATCAGCGGTGCGGTGAGGGAGGAAGCCACGATGTGGGCTCCGATCAGCTCCTCGCCGGAGAGATTGGCGGCCGCCCACTCCTCGAGGGCAGGAGCCAGGTGGGCCAGGGTGGTACCGCCACCGGGAACGATGCCCTCTTCAACAGCCGCCTTGGTGGCGTTGATGGCATCTTCCAGGCGCAGCTTCTTGTCCTTCATTTCGGTTTCGGTGGCAGCGCCCACCTTGACCACGGCCACACCGCCGCTCAGTTTGGCCAGACGCTCCTGCAGCTTCTCCTTGTCATAGGAGGAGTCGGTTTCGTCCATCTGCTTGCGGATCTGCTCGCAGCGGGCCTTGACGGCCACCTCGTTGCCTTCGGCCACGATGGTGGTGGTGTCCTTGTTGATGGTGATGCGGCGGGCAGTGCCCAGCATCTCCAGTTTGGCGTTCTCCAGCTTGAGGCCGGCGTCCTCGGTGATCAGCTGGCCATTGGTCAGCACAGCGATGTCTTCGAGCATGGCCTTGCGGCGATCACCGAAGCCAGGCGCCTTGACGGCGGCCACATTGAGCACGCCGCGCAGGCGGTTCACCACCAGGGTGGCGAGGGCTTCCTTCTCGATGTCTTCGGCAATGATCAGCAGGGGCTTGCCGGTGCGGGCGATCTGCTCGAGCACGGGCACCAGGTCCTGCACCAGGCCGATTTTTTTGTCGGTCAGCAGGATGTAGGGCTCCTCGAGCACCGCTTCCATGCGCTCGGTGTCGGTGGCGAAGTAGGGCGAGATGTAGCCCTTGTCAAAGCGCATACCCTCGGTGACCTCCAGCTCGGTGGTCATCGACTTCCCTTCTTCCAGGGAGATCACGCCTTCCTTGCCGACCTTGTCCATCGCATCGGCGATCATGCGGCCCACCTCTTCGTCGTTGCCGGCGGAGATGGTGCCCACCTGGGCGATGGCACTGGAATCGGAAATCGGCTTGGCGTGCTCCTCGATCTTTTTGACCAGGAAATCAGCAGCCTTCTCAATGCCACGCTTCAAGGTGATGGCATTGGCTCCGGCGGCCACGTTGCGCAGACCCGCCTTGACCATGGCGTGGGCCAGAACGGTGGCCGTGGTGGTGCCGTCACCGGCGGCATCGTTGGTCTTGGACGCGGCCTGACGGATCAGGGCCACACCGGTGTTTTCGATGTGGTCTTCCAGCTCAATTTCCTTGGCGATGGTGACGCCGTCATTGACGATCTGGGGGGCGCCGAACTTCTTTTCCAGCACCACATTGCGACCCTTGGGCCCGAGGGTGACGGCCACGGCCTCGGCCAGGATATCGATGCCTTTTTCGAGCGCCCGGCGGGCGTTCTCGTTATAGATGATGCGTTTAGCCATGGAAGGCGATGTCGTGATGGGATTGGATCGTGATCGGAAGCCAGGTCAGCGAATCGCAGACGGGGCAGTCCCGAGACTCAGTTGACGATGGCGAGGATGTCCTTCTCGGACAGCAGAACGAATTCATCGCTGCCGAGTTTGATATCGGTGCCGGCATACTTGCTGTAGAGCACTTTGTCCCCCACGCTGACTTCAGGAGCCTGGCGGCTGCCGTCGTCATTGCGCTTGCCGGGGCCGATTTGAACCACCTCACCCACCTGGGGCTTTTCCTTAGCGGTATCGGGCAGCAGGATCCCGCCGGCGGTTTTCTCCTCCGACTCGGACACCTTGATAAAAATGCGATCTCCGAGGGGCTTGACCGTGGAGACGCTGAGAGAGACAGCAGCCATGGATGAATTGCGAGAGCAACGGCATGGCGCCTGAGACGCCACTGAACAACGAGCCTGAGTGGGCCAAAAAGGCGAATTAGCACTCGAGCCCGATGAGTGCCAACCTATGCGGCCGCAGGTGGTCTCTACCAGGCCCCGGCTGTGCGGGTCACCGAACCCTCCGGGGTTCAGGGGTGGGAGCTTGGGGCGCGTCGGCCGCGGTGGTAAGGTTGCGCCGCTTCAGGTGGGATGGTTCCCCCTGGGCGCTCTTTGCGTCTTCCTTTCCTATGGCAGCTGCTACCGCCACCGGCACCAAAGGCATTGTGCGGCAGGTGATTGGCCCGGTTCTCGACGTTGAATTTCCGGCCGGCAAGCTGCCCAAGATTTACAACGCCCTTCGGATCGAAGCCAAAAACTCCGCCGGCCAAACGGTCGCCCTCACCGCCGAGGTGCAGCAACTGCTGGGCGACCACCGGGTCCGGGCCGTGGCGATGAGCACCACCGATGGCCTGGTGCGTGGCATGGAAGCCCTCGACACCGGTTCCCCGATCTGCGTGCCCGTGGGTGAAGCCACCTTGGGCCGCATCTTCAACGTGCTCGGCGAACCCGTCGACGAGCAGGGCCCGGTGACCACGAGCGAAACCGCATCGATCCACCGTCCCGCCCCCAGCCTCACCGAGCTGGAGACCAAACCCAAGGTGTTCGAGACCGGCATCAAGGTGATCGACCTGCTCGCCCCCTACCGGCAGGGCGGCAAGGTGGGCCTGTTCGGCGGCGCCGGCGTGGGTAAAACCGTGCTGATCCAGGAGCTGATCAACAACATCGCCAAGGAGCACGGCGGTGTATCGGTTTTCGCTGGCGTCGGTGAGCGCACCCGCGAAGGCAACGACCTTTATGAGGAGTTCAAGGAGTCGGGCGTGATCAACCCCGACGACCTCTCCAAGTCGAAGGTGGCCCTCTGCTACGGCCAGATGAACGAGCCCCCCGGTGCTCGGATGCGTGTCGGTCTCTCGGCCCTCACCATGGCTGAGCATTTCCGTGACGCCAACAAGCAGGACGTGCTGCTGTTCGTCGACAACATCTTCCGCTTTGTGCAGGCTGGCTCCGAGGTGAGCGCCCTGCTGGGCCGCATGCCTTCTGCCGTGGGCTACCAGCCCACCCTCGGCACGGACGTGGGCATGCTGCAGGAGCGGATCACCTCCACCCTGGAAGGCTCGATCACCTCGATTCAGGCCGTCTATGTGCCTGCCGACGACCTCACCGACCCGGCGCCGGCCACCACCTTCGCCCACCTGGACGCCACCACCGTGCTCAGCCGCGGCCTGGCCTCCAAGGGCATCTATCCGGCTGTGGATCCCCTCGATTCCACCAGCACCATGCTCCAACCCGCCGTGGTGGGTGATGAGCACTACCGCACCGCCCGGGCCGTGCAGAGCACCCTGCAGCGCTACAAGGAACTGCAGGACATCATCGCCATTCTGGGTCTGGATGAACTCTCCGAGGACGACCGCCGCACCGTGGACCGGGCCCGCAAGATCGAGAAGTTCCTCTCCCAGCCCTTCTTTGTGGCTGAGATCTTCACCGGCCAGAAGGGTGAATACGTGAAGCTCGATGACACCATCAAGGGCTTCAACATGATTCTTGCCGGTGAACTCGATGACCTGCCGGAAGCGGCCTTCTACCTGGTCGGCAACATCGACCAGGTGAAGGCCAAGGCCGCCAAGATCGTCTCTGAAGCCAAGGGTTGATCCCCACTCTCCCCTGAGGACCCCCACCCATGAGTCTCACCCTGCGCGTTCTGGCCCCTGATCAGAGCGTTTTTGATGGCAGCGCCGAGGAGGTGATCCTGCCCAGCACCACCGGCCAGGTCGGGATCCTTCCCGGTCACGTCACCATGCTGGCCGCCCTCGACACCGGCGTGATGCGCCTGCGCTGCGCCGGTGTCTGGTCAACGATTGCCCTGATGGGCGGTTTCGCTGAAGTCGAAGCCGATGAGGTCACCGTGCTGGTCAACGCTGCCGAGCTGGGTAGCAGCATCGATGCTGCCGCCGCTGAAGCCGCCTTCGAGGCGGCCCAGAGTGCTGCTGCTGGCTTTGAAGGCCAGCCAGCCAGCCCCGACAAGGTGAAGGCCCAGCAGGGCCTGGCAGCCGCCCGGGCCCGTTTCCAGGCCAGCAAGGCGAGCTAGAGAACGCGCTAATACACCACCACGGGCAAGCGCAGCTCTGCCCTGAGACCACCACCGGGTGCTTCCAGCAGTTTTAAGCGCCCCTGGTGGTCGACGCAAAAGCGTTCCACGATTGCCAGCCCCATGCCCCTGTGCCTCTGGCGTTGACGGTCGTTGCTGCGGCTGGGACCAGGGATCGCCAGCAGGGTGTCAGTGGCAAGGCCCTTGCCATGGTCGTCCACCCGCAAGAGCAGTTCATTACCGCGGCGGGCCGCACTGAGTTTGACCGGTGGAGCGCCGTACTCCAGCGCGTTGTCAATCAGGTTGTTGAGCGCCCGCTGCAGCCCCTCCTGGTCGAGGTTCACCAGCAGCCGCGGCATGCGCAGCTCGATGAGCTGGGAGGGGTGGCTGGCCACAATCCGGCCGCACAGATCGTCAAGGGCGCAGGCCTGGCGCTGCTCCGCTGGCAGCTCCTGCTCCCCCAAAAGGGCCAGCTGATCGGTCAGCGCGCGCAGCCGCTCCAGATCGAGGGCCATGGCCTCGGCCAGCTCGCCGTTGGCGCCGCTGAGGCGCTCACAGAGGATTTCGGTGCGCAGCATCAGCCGGGCGTGGGGGCCGCCCAGGTCATGGGTGAGGCCATGCAGCAACTGGCGCCGGGCCATGGCCGTGTTGTTGATGCGCTCCATCAGCCGGTTGATGCGCAGGCTGAGGTTGCGGATTGGGGCGATGCCCTGCTCAGGCAGCAGTTGCAGCGGGGCTGAGGAGCCCTGCTCAGCCAACAACTGCAGAAGCTGGCCGAGTGGGCGTTCAACCTTGATCCTGAGAAACAGCACCAATCCGCCCAGGCCGCCCAAGGCGATGGCCAGAAAGCGAAGCGGTGGCAAATACCAGAGACTGTTGCTCAGCAACTGCGACTGGAACAGCCAAAGGGGCTGTCCGGTTCGCTGATCCACCCTGTTCAATTGGACCCAGTGCCCACCCCACAGGTCCTGGAGCGGAGGCTGGTCGCGCTGAAGGGTTCGTTTCAGCCCGAATTGCTCAACCATGGCCCGCTGCACCAGGTTCTCAAAGCGCTGGGAAACCGGAGACGGGCCGGTCGGTAGCTGGCTCTCTGGACGCACCAACACCCCGGCCGGCAGGGGCTCCTCCGCATGGAGCAACACCTGTTCCACCAGCACGGTGTACTTGCTCAGCCGTAGGGCCGTTTCGCTGACGATGCGCGGCTCGAGCAGCAGACGCATGCCAACCAACAGCCCCAGGTAGCCGGCCGTGCCTCCCAGCACGAGGCTGGCCACCAGCAACAGCCAATCCAGACCAGCCAGACGGGCCCTAAACAGTGCCATTGCTCAGGGCTCGGGGTCGCCATCCCGCTGCAGCCGCTGCACGGGCGCCACCAGGCGATAGCCACGGCCCCGCACCGTTTCAATCACGGTGAGCTGGGGCTGCAGATCCTCCAGCAGGCGCCGCAGCCGGGACAGCCGCACATCGATGCTGCGGCTCTGCTCCACATCCACCAAACTGCCGCTGGCCTGACCCAGCTCCTGGCGACTGACCACCTCTCCGGCCCGACTGCAGAGCAGGTGCAACAGGGCAACATCGCCCCGGGACAGTTCGACGCCATCGCCATGGCGATGGCCAAGCCAGAGCCGCTGGGGATCAAACTGAAGGGCACCCAGTTGCCAGGCCTGGGGCCGCAGTCGGCTGGGTTGGGCGGGCTTGAGCAGCTGCTCCACCCGCAGCTGCAGCTCCCGAAACAGGAAAGGCTTGCCGAGATAGTCGTTGGCACCGGCTTCGAGCCCCGCCACCCGGTCCCGCGGGGCTCCCAAGGCAGACAGCATCAGCACCGGCAGGTGGGGGTGGCCCTGACGCAAGCGGGTCAGCACCTCAGTACCCCGTTGCTCCGGCAACAACTCATCGAGCACCAGCAAATCGGGCTCGGCTTGATCAAGGGCAAGATCAAGCTCACGGGGATGGCTCAGGTGGCGCGCTGCCCAGCCCCGCTGGCCAAACTGAGCGAGCAGAAGGGCACCGAGCTCAGCATCATCGTCCAGGATCCAAATCGTTTCGGCCATGGCGATCAGTCCGGAAGAACGGGCGACCTCGCGCTGCCTAGCACAAAAACCACGCTAGTCGACCTACCTGGGGACGCCGAGTTCGAACTTCCAGACGGACAGGGCTGGGTTCAGGCCGTTCCGCAGAAGGTGACATCGGGGAACTTGAGCTTGGCCTCGTCGAGGCTCTTGCCCTTGCCCTCTTCCTGCCAGTAGTTGATCACCTCGGTGGCCTTGTTGAGCACTTCAACCCGCTCGTTGTCGGTGATCCAGCTCTTGCCCTCCAGTTCACCCTTGAGGGTTTCCCAGGCATCCTCCCGGGGCCAGAAGAAGTAGGAGGTCAGAGGGCTGGGTCCGCCACCGACGATCTGGTCCACCGCCAGAGCCACGTTGTCGGGCAGCCAGAGAATCTTGAGCAGGAAGCGACCTTCGTCGGCCTTCGGGGTGTACCCGGAAGGAACGCCGTCTTCATCGATGGTGGCGGTGGCCAAAGCAGCACTGCCACCCCGCATCACCGGACGCCCCTGGGTGGTGGTGTCTTCAGCGGCCGCGACCAGCTCGGCTGCGTCGGTCACAACAGCGCCTGGAGCGCTCTCGGTGGCTGGCATCGGGTCAGCGCTCAAGGCAACACGTCAAACAACTAACCTACCAGCCGCCCTGCCGGCCACCGGCCACAGCACCGGCCATGGCCCTGCGCCTGTTCCTCGATTCGGCCGACCCGCAAGCCTGGCAGCAATGGCTGCCCAGCGGCCTGTTCCACGGCGTCACCAGCAATCCCACCCTGCTGCGCCGCGCCAACCAGCCCTGCAGCCTGCCCGCCCTGGCTGAGCTCAGCCACATGGCCCTGGCCCAGGGCATCGCCGAACTGCATCTCCAGGCCTGGGGCGGCACCACAGCGGCGATGCTGCAGTGCGGCCAGGCCCTGGCGGCCCTGGCCCCCGGCCGCATCGCCGTGAAACTGCCAGTAACCCAGCAGGGCGCGGCCGTCGCCCGCACCCTTGTCCGCGCTGGCATCCCGATCACTTTCACCGCCTGCTACGAGCCCCACCAGGTGCTGATCGCCGCCGCCCTGGGAGCCGCCTACATCGCCCCCTATCTGGGCCGGATCAACGACCAAGGCCGCGACGGCCTGGCGGAGGTGATCGCCATGCAACGCAGCCTCGAGGGGGTTGGCTCCAGTGTGCGGCTGCTGGTGGCCAGCCTGCGCCAGCCCCAGGAGCTCACCCGGCTGGCAGGCGCTGGCCTGAACACCTTCACGATCAGCCCGGAGCTGGCCACCGCCCTATTCAGCTGCGCGGCCACCACGGCGGCCAGCGCCCAGTTTGAACGCGACGCCGAAGCCTGATGTCCACCCGCCCCCTGGCCGTTGTGCTGTTCGACATCGACGGCGTGATCCGCGATGTGAGCGCCAGCTACCGCCGGGCGATCGTGGAAACGGTGCACCACTACGCCGGCCAGCGGCCGGAGCCCGCCGCCATCGACGCGCTCAAGAGCGAAGGCCGCTGGAACAACGACTGGGAGGCGTCGCTGGAGCTGCTGCGGCGGGCGGGCCACACCCCCCTGCCGGCGTTTGGGGCACTGGTGGCCGTGTTCGAAGCCTTCTATTTCGGCGGCGATCCCGCCGGCGACCCCAGCCAGTGGCGCGGGTTCATCGGCGACGAGCCGCTGCTGGTGCAGCCGGCCTTCTTTGCCGCCCTAACGGCGGCCAATTGGGCCTATGGCTTCGTCAGCGGCGCCGAACCCCCCTCCTGCCGCTACGTGCTGCAAACCCGCCTGGGGCTCACCAGCCCGCCCCTGATCGCCATGGGAGATGCGCCCGACAAGCCCGATCCCACCGGCCTGCTGCGGCTGGCTACCCGGCTGGCGGGCGGAATGCTGGGGGCGGAGGCCCCCCCGGTGGCCTACCTGGGCGACACGGTGGCGGATGTGCTCACTGTGCAGCGCGCCCGCGCCCAGTGCCCCGAGCAGCGCTTCCTCAGCCTGGCGGTGGCGCCGCCCCACCTGCACGGCATGCCCGCAGCGCGAGCCACCTATGAAGCACGCCTGCGGGAGGCGGGCGCCGATGCGGTGCTTCCCAGCACGGCGGCACTTCTGAGCTACCTGAGGCACCTGGACGCCCTGGCTGGCACGTGCTCTGAGCAAGAGGGCGATGCCTTCAGTGCGGCCATCGCCCCCCTCGAACAGATCGACCCGGAACTCTGGCCCTAACCCTCAGCGCTCCAGGGCCGCTGGTGCCTTGAGAGCCGCGGCGGTGAGGGTCTCGTGGCCGTGCTCGGTCACGGCCACGTCATCTTCGATGCGGATACCAATCCCCTTCCAGCGCGCCTCGATGGCGGGCTGGCCGTCGGGCACCGGCAGCCGATCGCTCACATAGAGCCCGGGCTCAACAGTGAGCACCATGCCCGGCTCCAGCTCCACATGGTGCTCGCCCAGCCGATAGGCGCCCACGTCGTGGACGTCGAGCCCCAGCCAGTGGCCGGTGCGGTGCATGTAGAGGTGGCGGTAGGCCCCCTGCTCGATCACCCCATCCACCGAGCCCACCAGCAGGCCCAGCTCCAGCAAGCCCTCCACCAGCACCCGCACGGCCGTGTCGTGCACGCCCTCGGCGGTGAACCCAGGCGCCACGGAGGCCACGGCCGCTTCCTGGGCCGCCAGCACCAGCTCATACAGGGCCCGCTGCTCACCGCTGAAGCGACCATTGATCGGGAAGGTGCGGGTGATGTCGCCGTTGTAGTAGTCGTCCAGGGAGCAACCGGCATCGATCAGCAGCAGGTCGCCATCGTTCAGGGGGGCGTTGTTGGCGGAGTAGTGCAGCACGCAGGCGTTGTCGCCGCCGGCCACGATCGTGCCGTAGGCGGGCCCACGGGCGCCCTGCTCCAGGAAGTGCTGCTCGATCACCGCCTGCACCTGGCGCTCGTTGAGGCCGGGCCGCACCACCTGACGGGCCAGTTCATGGGCCTCGGCGGAAATGCGCGCCGCCTCCCGCAGGCGCTCCAGCTCCTCGGGCCCTTTGCGCAGCCGCAGGTCGTGCAGCAGCGGGCAGGGGGCCACCAGGCCGAAGGCAGCCGAGCCGCTGCGGGGGGCCCGATCGAGCTGACCGGCCCAGGCCGCCAGCACCAACGGCTCCACGGCCGGATGCTTGCCAACCCGGAAGGCGATGCCCTCAGCGCCCTTGAGGTAGTGGGGCAGGCGCTCGGCCAACTCCTGGCGGGGATGGGCCAGATCGGCCCCAAAATCGGCGACAGCGCCCTCACAACCCCAACGGAAGCCGGTCCACACCTCGGCGCTGGGCTCCTTGGGGGCCACAAACAGCACGAAGCGCTCACCCTCGGGCCGGTGCGGCAGAAACAGGGCCACCGCCTCGGGCTCGTCGAAGCCGGTGAGATACCAGAAGTCGCTGTTCTGGCGAAAGGGCCATTCACAGTCGGCGTGGTGGGTGACGAGCGGAGCCGCCGGAATCACCGCCGCCGCCCCGCCCAACAGCTCGAAGAAGCGCCTGCGCCGTTGGGCAAAGATCGACGGATCGAGCATGGTGCGCAGCTTTCGAGCCCTGGCTGGTGCAGTCTGAAGCAGGCAGCGGGCCAGGCGTTGGCAAAGACGATTGAATAGGGGCATGGCGAGCGGCAATCCGGCGGAATGAACGACCTGCTCGCCCTGGCGCTGCTGGTGGTGGTCGTGATCGCCGGATCAGCCCTGTGCTCTGGTGTCGAGGCGGCCCTGCTCACGGTGAACCCGGTGCGGGTGCATGAACTGGCAGCCCGCAGCCAGCCCGTTCGAGGCGCCCGTCGGCTGGAGCAACTGCGTCAGCGGCTGGGCCGCACCCTGTCGGTGTTGGTGATTGCCAACAACATGTTCAACATCTTCGGCAGCCTGATGCTGGGTGGCTACGCCGCCATCGTGTTTAAGCGACTGGGCATTGAGGGCGTCGCCCTACCCCTGTTTTCCGTGGGCCTCACCCTGTTGGTGATCCTGCTGGGGGAAATCCTGCCCAAGGCGTTCGGCAGTCGCCTGGCCCTGCCGGTGGCCCTCGCCAGCGCACCAGCCCTGGCCGTGGTGGAGCGGCTGATGCTGCCCTTGGTGCTGGTGCTGGAGCAGCTGCTGCCGGCGATCACGGCCGACAACGAGCTCGGCACCGATGAAGAGGAGATCCGGCAGCTGGCCCGCCTGGGCTCCCAGAAGGGCCAGATTGAAGCCGACGAGGCGGCCATGATTGCCAAGGTGTTCCAGCTCAACGACCTCACCGCCCGCGACCTGATGACACCGCGGGTGGCCGCCCCCACCCTCGAGGGAGCGGCCAGCCTGGAGCAGCTGCGCAGCACCTTGCTGGCCAACAACGCCGAGTGGTGGGTGGTGCTGGGCGAGGAGGTGGATGAGGTGCTGGGGGTGGCCAGCCGCGAGCGGCTGCTCACCGCCCTGCTGGAGGGCGAGGGTGGCCGCAGCGCCGCCTCGCTGAGCGCAGCGGTGGACTACGTGCCGGAGATGATCCGGGCTGACCGGCTGCTGACCGGCTTCCGGCGCAACAGCACTGGCGTGCGGGTGGTGGTGGATGAATTCGGCGGCTTCGTGGGGGTGATCGGTGCTGAGGCCGTGCTGGCGGTGCTGGCGGGCTGGTGGCGCCGCCCCCTGCCCGCCAGTGAGACAGCCAGGCCATGAGCCAAAGGCCCGCCACGCCTGAGCGCTGCTGTTTGCTGTTGGAGCAATGGCGCAGCCAGCTGCAGCTCAGTGGCCGCGAACAGAGTCAACTGGGCGGCCAGCTGCAGGCCCTGGATGTCCAGCTGGAGCGCCTGCAGCAGCGGCGCTTGCGGGTTGCGGTGTTCGGGCGGGTGGGGGTGGGCAAGTCGAGCCTGCTCAACGCCCTGCTGGGCCAGACCGCCTTCGCCACCGATGTGGCCCATGGCTGCACCCGCCACCAGCAGGCCCGGGCCTGGGATCAAGCCATTGACAAACTGCAGAGCGTCGAGCTGGTGGACACCCCCGGCATCGATGAGATTGCCGCCGCCGCCAGGGCCCGGCTGGCCAGCCGGGTTGCCCTGCGCTCCGATCTGGTGCTGCTGGTGCTCGACGGCGACCTCAGCAGCGTCGAACACGCTGCCCTCCTCACCCTCCTGGCCAGCGGCAAACCGCTGCTGCTGGTGCTCAACCGTTGCGACTGCTGGAGCGAGTCGGAACAAACCGCCCTGATCGCCAGCATCCAGCGGCGCCTGCCCGTGGCAGCTCGCCACCTCGAGCTGATCCCGGTGGCCGCCGCCCCCCGCCAGCCAGAGCTGCTGGCCGATGGCCGGGTGCGCAGCGTCGCCCAGCCGCCCCGGGTGGCCGCCCTGCGCCGGGCCCTGGTAGACCTGCTGGATCAGCACGGTGAACTCCTGCTCGCCCTCCATGCCCTGGGTGCGGCCGAGCGGTTCCACCAGGCCCTGCAGCGCTGGCGCCTAGGGGTCAGCCGCCAGGCAGCCCAGAGCCTGATCGGCCGTTTTGCCGCCATCAAGGCCACGGGGGTTGCCGCCAATCCGCTGGTGCTGCTGGATCTGGCCGGTGGCCTGGCCTGCGACACCGCCCTGGTGCTGCAGCTCTGTCGCCTTTATGGCCTGCCCATGGGCGGCGCCGGCGCCCGCCAACTGCTGCAACGGCTTTCCGGCCACAACGCCCTGCTGGGCGGCGCCCAACTCGGCATCCAGCTGGCCCTGGGTGCCCTGCGCCAGCTGCTGCTGCTGGCGGCCCCCTTCAGCGGCGGGCTCAGCCTCGCCCCGGCCGCACCGGTGGCCCTGGCCCA
>CBFIGH010000020.1:0-66863 GCA_965662115.1 Cyanobium sp. | reverse complement strand
TCGTCCGTAAACTCTGTGAAAAATGCTTTTTTTCATCAGCAACCCAAACCCTCATATACCAGTTCGGCGAGTTTGGTCGTTTAAAGACCACCAACTCACCTTCAAAGAGTTCCGTCTTGTCCTGAACCCAACTTAAACTGCCCATTTTGACGATGGACTTACAATCCACCCCAGTGGTGACAAGTGAATTCTACCCCCATCATTGTAAGTTTCAATCCACCCTTATTGAGAATAAAAAAAGACCCTGACAAGCAAACGCTGTCAGGGTCAGGACTTAGCGGGACTGATTGCTTTTCTTATTGAGAAGCAATCCGAATCAACGCCTTACTTGCTCTCGGTGAATTCGGCGTCGATCACGTCATCGCTGGCGCCGCTGGCCGTTGAGGCGCCGTCGCCGTTGCCCCCCGGAGTGGCTCCTGCCGCGCCGGCCTGTTGGTAGACGGCCGCACCGGCGGCATAGAGGGCTTGCTGCAGGGTCTCGAGTTCCGACTTCATGGTGTCGAAATCCTCCTTGGCAATGGCCTCCTTGAGCTTGGCGGATGAAGCCTCCACCTTGGCCTTGTCCTCAGCGCCCACCTTGTCACCCAGCTCGCCGAGTTGTTTTTCGGCTTGGTAGACGAGGGTTTCGGCCTGGTTCTTGGTGTCGATGCGCTCGCGCTTCTCCTTGTCGACGCTGGCGTTGGTTTCGGCATCCTTCACCATCTTCTCCACCTCGTTTTCACTCAGGGTGGAGGCCCCGGTGATCGAGATGCTCTGCTCCTTGCCGCTGCCCTTGTCCTTGGCGGTGACGCTGAGGATGCCGTTGGCGTCGATATCGAAGGTGACTTCGATCTGGGGTACGCCGCGGGGAGCTGGAGGGATGCCATCGAGCCGGAAGGTGCCGAGCGACTTGTTATCGCTGGCCATTTCGCGCTCCCCCTGGAGCACGTGGATCTCCACATTGGTCTGGCCATCCACCGCAGTGGAATAGGTCTCCGACTTCTTGGTGGGAATCGTGGTGTTGCGGGTGATCATCTTGGTCATCACCCCGCCAAGGGTCTCCACACCGAGGGAGAGGGGGGTGACATCCAGCAGCAGGATGTCCTTGACCTCACCGGCCAGCACACCGCCCTGAATGGCGGCGCCCACGGCCACCACCTCGTCGGGGTTGACGGTCTGGTTGGGGTCCTTACCGGTGACCCGCTTGACCAGCTCCAGCACCGCGGGGATGCGGGTGGAACCGCCCACCATCACGATCTCATCGAGTTCGCTCGAGGTCAGTTTGGCGTCCTTAAGGGCCTGCTCGACGGGCACCCTGCATCGATCAATCAGTTTGGAAGCCAGCTCCTCGAACTTGGCCCGGGTCAGGGTGAGGTCGAGGTGCTTGGGACCCTCAGGCGTGGCCGTGATGAACGGCAGGTTGATCTCGCTCTGGGTGGCGCTGGAGAGCTCGATCTTGGCCTTTTCGGCCGCCTCGGTAAGGCGCTGGAGGGCCTGCTTGTCCTGACGCAGGTCGATGCCCTCATTGGCCTTGAAACTGGCGGCGAGGTGGTCGACGATCACCTTGTCGAAGTCGTCACCGCCCAGGTGGGTGTCACCGGAGGTAGAGAGCACCTCGAACACGCCATCACCAACCTCGAGCACCGAGACATCGAAGGTGCCGCCGCCGAGGTCGAACACCAGAATGCGCTCGTTGCTCTTGCGGTCGAGGCCGTAGGCCAGGGCCGCGGCGGTGGGCTCGTTGATGATCCGCAGCACTTCGAGGCCGGCGATCTTGCCGGCATCTTTGGTGGCCTGACGCTGGGAGTCGTTGAAGTAGGCAGGAACGGTGATGACCGCCTGGGTAACCGTTTCACCCAGATATTTACCGGCATCTTCAGCCAATTTGCGCAGCACTTGGGCGCTCACCTCCTCCGGAGCGAACTGCTTGTTCAGCACCGGGCACTTGACTTTGACGTTCGCACCGGCCTTCTCGACGCCGTAGCTCACTTCCTTCGACTCTTCATTGACTTCATCGACGCGGCGGCCGATGAAGCGCTTGACCGAATAAAACGTGTTTTCAGGATTCATCACCGCCTGGCGCTTGGCGATCTGACCCACCAGCTGATCCTGGTTCTTGGTGTAGGCCACCACGGAAGGGGTCGTGCGGAACCCTTCGGCGTTGGCAATCACAGTGGGCTTGCCGCCCTCCATCACGGCGACGCAGCTGTTTGTCGTGCCGAGGTCAATACCGACAACCTTGCCCATGGATTCCCACCTCCTTGCGGTGAATGAAACGATCTGGAAACATCTTCATCAGCAGGGGCCTTTCCAGGCGAGGTGTGGTTCCCGAACAGGCCTTGCTGCCACCGCTTTCGCCATGAGCCCTGCAATTTCCGGACGCACTGCCCTGGCTGGAGTTTTGGGCAACCCGGTGCACCATTCCCTCTCGCCGGCCATGCACAATGCCGCCCTGGCCGAGCTGGGCCTCGACTGGGTGTACCTGGCCCTGCCCGCCGCCGCCGACCAGCTGGAGGCGGTGCTGCGGGGTCTTGAGGCCGTCGATTGCCGCGGCCTCAACATCACCCTGCCCCACAAGCAAGCCGTGGCCGGCCTCTGCCGCAGCCTCTCCCCCCTGGCCGAGCGGGTGGGCGCGGTGAACACCCTGGTGCGCCACCCCGAGGGGGGCTGGCGGGGCGATAACACCGATGTGGCGGGGTTCCTCGCCCCCCTGCGCGCCAGCAGCCGCGACTGGCGGAGCCAGGGGGCCGTGGTGCTTGGCTGCGGCGGCAGTGCCCGGGCCGTGGTGGCCGCCCTGGTGGAGTTGGGTTGCGGGGCGATTCAGCTGGCCGCTCGCGACGCCAGCAGGCAGGAGGCTCTCCTGGCCAGCTGCCGCAGCTGGGCCCCCCAGCTCGAAGGGCTCCCCTGGCAACCCCAAAGCCCCTCGCTGCGGGGCGCCCTGGCCAACGCCCGCCTGGTGGTCAACACCACCCCCGTGGGCATGGCCTCTGCCAGCGACCCAGGGGCCGCAGAGCGCTGCCCACTCACCCCTGACGAACTCGACGCACTGCCACCGCAAAGCTGCGTCTACGACCTCATCTACACCCCCCGGCCCACGGCCCTGCTCCTGGCCGCCGGCGCCCGGGGCTGCCAAACCCTCGATGGGCTGGAGATGCTCGTGCAGCAGGGGGCCGCCGCCCTGCGTCAGTGGAGCGGCATCGAGGCCGTGCCGGTGGCGGCCATGCGGGCCGCCGCCCTGGCCGAACTCGACCCCACCAGCGCCCGCCCTTAGCCTTGGGGGCCCGGCAACATCCAAGCCATGCAGGCTCCCCCGATCTGGCAAAGGCTGCTCGCAGCCCTGGCCTACCTGCTGCCCTGGAGTGACGCCTTCCCCTTTGGCAGCAACCTGTTTGGCCTGTTCCCAGCCCTGCAGTGGCTCGGGGTGCCGATCCTGCCGATCGCCCTGCTGGAACAGGCGGTGCCGTTTGGCGGCCTGGTGCTCTTCCTGGTGCTCTTCCTAGCGGTGGTGCGCAACAGCCGGGTGCCCTACCTGATCCGGTTCAACGTGCTGCAGGCAATTCTGGTGGACATCGTCGTGGTGCTGATCGCCCTGGCCTTCCAGGTGCTGCAGCTGGGCGCCCTGGACTTCATCGGCAAGACCCTCAGCAACACGGTGTTCCTGGGCATCCTCGTGCTGGTCATCTTTGCCGTGGTGCAAAACCTGCGGGGCAAGGAGGCCGATATTCCGAGCCTGTCCGAGGCCGTGCGAATGCAGTTGTAGGGTGATGGATCCGTCGCCGGTGGGCCCCTGGCCGCTGGCCGCTGCCCCAAACCCTGAGCCGACACCCGCAAGCGACCATGACGCAGCCCTACTACGAGACCATGTACATCCTTCGTCCGGACATTCCGGAAGAAGAGGTGGAGAGCCATGTCACCAAGTACCGCGATCTGGTCACCGAATCCGGTGGAGAGGTGCTCGATTGCCAGATGCGCGGCAAGCGCCGCCTCGCCTATTCGATCGCCAAACACCGCGAAGGCATCTACGTCCAGCTCAACCACAACGGCGACGGCCAGCAGGTGGGCCCGCTGGAGCGGGCAATGCGGCTTTCGGAGGATGTGATCCGCTACCTCACCGTCAAGCAGGACGGCCCCATGCCCGCGCCCCGTACCTTGCCTGGGGCCGTCAGCGAAGCTGCCCCGATGGAACCGGCAGTGGTGTGATCTCCCCTGGCTTGTAAAGCTCCGGCCACAAGCCTACTCTCGGTCTATGGAGCTGGATCCCAGCCAATCTGACCCGGAATCGACGTCTGAGCAGGACACCATTCCCCCAGCAGCTCCGTGGCAACCCTCTGCCACGGAGCTGCTGTCATGGCAGCAGCGGGAATTCCACCAGCAACGCGAGCGGGAGCTGGCCAAAACCCGCGAGGAACTGCAAGCCATGCAGAGCCTGCTCGAAGACCTGCCCAACGTGTTCGAAACCAAATTTCAACAGCGCCTGCAGCCCTTGCTCGAGCAGCAACAGCGGTTGCTTAGCGAAAACACCGCCCTACGCCAACACGTCCTTCAACTGCAAGCCGGCAACCCTGCGGCACAGCAACCCCTGTTGTTACCACCGCAACGGGAACGTCCCCGGCTTCGCCGGGCCCTGCGCCATGCCTTCGGACTCCCTGACAGCAGCGGTCTTCAAAACAACCGTCGCGCCGCCTAACGCCGACGCCCTGCCCAGAGCCGGGTCGGCAGGCCCCACACATAGATGAAGCCCTCGGCGGCCCGGTGGTCGAACTGGTCGCCGGCGTCGTAGGTGGCCATCGACGGCACGTAGAGGCTGTCCGTGCTGCTGGTGCGGCCCACCACCGTGGCGTTGCCCTTGTGCAACCGGATCCGCACCGTGCCATTGACCGCGCTCTGGGTGCGGTCGATGAAGCCGTCGATGGCGTCCTTGAGCGGGCCATACCAAAGGCCTTGGTAGACCAGATCGGCCCACTGCTGCTCCAGCTGGCGCTTGCTGCGCAGCACGTCAGCCGCCAGGGTGAGGCTCTCGAGCTCCTGGTGGGCCTTGATCAGCAGCAACAGCCCAGGGGTTTCATAGATCTCCCGGCTCTTGATCCCCACCACCCGATTTTCGATCATGTCGAGCCGGCCGAAACCATGGCTGCCCGCCAGGGCATTGGCCTGGCGGATCAGGGCCACCGGAGCGAGGCGCACCCCGTCGATGCTGACCGGATTGCCCTGCTCAAAACCGATCTCCACCAGCTGGGGTTGGTCGGGCGCGGCCTCCACACTGAGGGTGAGGGCATAGATCTCCTCGGGGGGCTCCAGGTTGGGATCCTCGAGTGGGCCCGCCTCAATCGAACGGCCCAGCAGGTTGAGGTCGATGGAATAGGGCGACGCCTTGCTCACCGGCGAAGGGATGCCACAGCGCTCGCCGTAGGCGATCGTCTGCTCGCGGCTCATCCCCCACTCCCGCGCCGGCGTCAGCACCTTGAGATCGGGAGCCAACGCGCCGATGGTGACATCGAAACGCACCTGGTCGTTGCCTTTGCCGGTGCAGCCATGGGCCACCGCATCGGCCCCGAGCTCCCGGGCAATCTCCACCAGTCGGCGGGCGATCAGGGGCCTGGCCAGGGCCGTACTGAGCGGATAGCGACCCTCGTAGAGCGCATTGGCCCGGATCGCTGGGAAGGCGAACTCGGTGATGAAGGGCTCGATTAGATCGCCAACAAGCGACTGGCTGGCGCCGGAATCAAGCGCCTTCTGGCGAATGGGCTCGAGCTCATCGCCCTGGCCCAGGTCGGCGGCAAAGGTGATCACCTCCTCCACGCCCCATTCGTTCTTCAGGTAGGGGATGCAGACGCTGGTGTCCACCCCACCGGAATAGGCCAGCACCGCCTTCTTAGCCCGGCCCATCGATGCACTCCCAGTGCTCAGTGCTTCGATTCTCCCCCGTCGGGGTCGGCCAGGGACCAATGGGTCAGCAACCACAACCCCAGGACCAGCGGTGGTACGAGCACCAACCCCCACACCAGGGCCGGTTGCAGGGGCAACGGCGCTGGCCAGCGCTGACCCGCTGCAACCAGCAAGGCACTGAGCGCCAGAGCCAGGGCCCAGAGACGCGCCATTCCAGCCAGCTTCATGGACTCCATCCGTGACACCGCTATGGTGATGGATCGGACTTGTTGAGCGCAGCCCCAGTCATGAGCAACGTCGCGACCAGTGGCAGCAGTCGGCTCGACAGCATCAACCCTTCGCTTACCCGCTATGGCCGGAGCGAGCCCGCACCGGTGCTGCCCCTGCGCGATGAGCCCGACCTGCTGAGCTGGCTGGAAACCAGCGGGCGCCTGGTGGCTGACGAGGAAACCGCCAGCACCGACGTCAGCACGGTGGAGGAGGAAGAACTCTCTGCGCTGATGGGCGAGAAAGAGGATTACAACAAGGACGACGAACAACAGGACGAAAACTGGGAAGACTGAGGTCGGTGGTGTCTCCAGGTTCCGGCAGCCAGCCGATTGCCGTCCTGCTCGGTGTCGCCCTGTTGGGGGCCTGTCTGCTCAGCGACTGGCAGAGCCGCAGCCCCCAACTCACCGCCCCCCTGCTCGTGGCCGCCCTGATCAGCTGGGCCGTCACCGCCTGGGGTGTGCCCCAGTTGCAACGGCTCAAGATGGGCCAGGTGATCCGCGAGGAGGGCCCCCAGGGCCACAAAAGCAAGGCGGGCACGCCGACGATGGGTGGCCTGCTGGTGGTGCCCGTGGGGGTGCTGGTGGGCGGCCTGATCACACCGGATGATCCACGGCTGCTGGCCGTCGCGGCCGTCACCCTCGCCTTCATGGCGATCGGCGCCATCGACGACTGGCGCAGCCTCACCCGCCACACCAATACGGGACTGACCGCCCGGGCCAAACTGCTGCTCCAGGCCCTGGCAGCCGGGTTGTTTCTGCTCTGGGCTGGCTCCGGTCAGTGGCTGGGAGGGGCTGACGCTGGAGACATCGCCTTGCCCCTGGGCTGGGTGCTGCCGATCGGATGGCTGATCTGGCCCCTCGGGCTGTTTGTGTTCATGGCTGAAAGCAACGCCACCAACCTCACCGATGGTCTCGACGGCCTGGCGGCCGGTTGTGGCGCCGTGGTGTTCAGCGGCATGGGGCTGCAGCTGATGCTGCGCGGTCACGGCGGCGACGCCTCCCTGGCGGGCTTCTGTGCCGCGATGGCCGGCTGCTGGCTGGGATTTCTTGCCCACAATCGCCATCCAGCCCGCCTGTTCATGGGGGACACCGGTTCCCTGGCGATGGGGGCAGGCCTCAGTGCGGTGGCCCTGTTGTCCAACAGCCTCTGGCCGCTGTTGCTGATGGGCGGGGTGTTCCTGGCCGAATCCCTCTCGGTGATCCTGCAGGTGTGGGTGTTCAAGGCAACCAAAAACCCCGTCACCGGCCAGGGCCGACGGATCCTGCGGATGGCGCCACTGCACCACCACTTCGAACTCGGCGGGCTGGGCGAACAAACCGTGGTGATCCGATTTTGGATCGCCAGCCTGCTACTGGTAGGGCTCGGTTTGGTGCTGCTGCCCTGACCCCCGCCATCGCCACCTATCCCGCGACCCATGGCCTACTTCACCTGGAAGGACACCGGCCTCAGCTCCGACTGCGCCAGTCTCGCGGCCATGGCGTCCCGCTTCGAGGAGGCCGCCGGCCTGATGCGTCGCCTGGCAGCGGAGGGTTTCCAACTCGAACGGCATGGCGATGGCCAGCACATCACCCATCCCGATCCCGGCGTATTTGAGGCCTACGGCTTCATCAGCGAGGAACCGCCCGTGCGGCAACTCACCCTGCTCAGCTGAGCGCTCAGCTGCGCCGCAGGTAGCCAACCACCCACACCACCACGAAGGCCAACGAGGACAGACCCAGATAAACCAGGGCCCACTTCTGGAACGTGGCCATGTCCCAGCCAAACAACAATCCATTGGCCGCGTCGCCGGCTGTGCTGAAACCCAACGGCCAAACCATCGCAGTATCCCGGTATAGAAGAAGATCATTCTGATGGTGTCGGGTGCCAACCATCAGTGCGGCCCTCAGCCCCTGGTGTATCAAGGATTTGGCCCTTACTGTGCGCCTAGCACAAGCACCCATGAGCCAGGCCCAACTCCGCCAACGCCGCAGCGAAGGCGACAGCCGCAGTGGGGCTGTGGTGACTGATTTGCGCAGCCGCCGCAACCAACCCAAGCCAGCCCAACGCCGGCGCTTACCCCTGCTGCCCTTTGCCCTGGGGATTGCCCTGGGCTACGGCCTGGCCGGTCCCCTGCCCCAGCTGGCCACAGGGGCCATGGCGGCCCTGCTGCATGGGCCCCAGCAGCTCACCGGACCGATCAATCCCTTCGCCTTTTCGAACCGCCGCGTCCTGGTGATCGGCACCGACAAAGTCGGCGAAAACACCGATGTGATGTTCACGCTGCAGCTGAAGGACGGCAAGACCACGCTTACCCAGGTGCCCCGCGACACCTTCGTGGAGTCCAGCGATTACGGCATCGTCAAGGCCAATGCCCTCTACGCCTTTGGGGGCGTGGATGCCCTGAAGAAGGAGCTGGGCAGCCTGCTGGATGCACCGGTGGATCGCTACGTGCGGGTGAATCTGCGGGCTGTGGAGCACCTGGCCGAAGCCCTGGGCGGCGTCGATGTGGATGTGCCCAAGCGGATGTACTACGTCGACAATGCCCAGAATCTCTACATCGACCTCTATCCAGGCCGCCAGGTGCTGAAGGGGGAACAACTCGAGGGTTTCCTGCGCTTCCGCCACGACGAACTGGGCGACCTGGGCCGGATGGAGCGCCAGAAACTCGTGCTGGCCGAGGTCTTTCGCAAGCTGGCCCAGCCAGCCACCCTGACCCGCCTACCGGAACTGCTGAAGGTCGCCGGCAGCGACATCAAGAGTGATCTCTCCCCTCTGGAGATGGGCCAGCTGGTCACGGCCATGGCCAGCACCCAACTCAGCACCAGCCAGCTGCCCGGCAGGCTGTTCTGGCACAACGATCTGAGCTACTGGATGCCCGACGGCAACACGCACTATGCCGGCGTTGCCAGCCAGGAACCCGAGCCCTGAGCCTGGCTATCGGTCAACCCTGCACCGCCTCCGACGGAACGGAGATCCTCGGAGAATGCCCATGCGAAACCATAAAAAAGGAGCATCATTCACCTCCACATATCACGATTTTACGTAAACAACGAACGCTCTACTGAGAGAGAAAGTTAAAAGATTCGGCACCCCGCTCTTCAGGCTGCCCGGAAAAGCCTCCAGGCTGGGGCACATGGGCCATCAGAACGTCAGCAACGAAGCGATCCGATGACTCCTTAGAGTCCCAGATGGCCACAACCAACACGCCACCATCGACTGCTCCAGCGGCGTGATGGAGCTGCCCCTTTGGCAAGCCACCATTGGGATGAACAGCTGCGATTTCATCCCAATACTGCTGTTGCGTAGCACCAGGCCAGAAATGGGCAAGGATATAAGACATCAACCAATTGGCAGCAGAACAAACCAAAACTGACAGCCTAAACAAAAGCAATCATAGATTCGTGGCAAAAGTTATTCTCGCGTCCTGTAGATAACCATTTCGACAGGCACTGCACTGGCTATCACCCAAGCCACCTCCCCCCTCACCCAATCCACCCCAGTCCCCCAAATCCCTTCCAGGATCTCCTCCTCAACCCCCAACCACCTCAGGAGGATGCTGCTCCAGCACCTGCTTGAGATACCGACCCGTATGACTGGTGGGATTCTCGGCAATCTCCTCTGGGGTGCCCGTCACGACGATCTCGCCGCCCTTGTCGCCCCCTTCTGGACCCAGATCCACGATCCAGTCGGCGCAACGGATCACATCGAGGTTGTGCTCAATCACCAGGATGGAGTTGCCCTTATCGACCAAGCGCTGAATCACATCCATCAGCTTGTGCACGTCAAAAAAGCTCAGACCCGTGGTGGGCTCGTCGATCAGGTAGAGCGTTTTACCCGTGGCCCGTTTGGAGAGCTCGGTGGCCAGCTTCACCCGCTGAGCTTCGCCGCCGGAGAGGGTGGGTGCCGGCTGGCCCAGCTTCACGTAGCCCAGACCCACATCCACCAGGGTGCGCAGCCGATCAGCCGCCTGAGGGATGGCTGAAAACACATCAGCTGCCTGTTCCACCGTCATCTCGAGAACATCGGCGATGGTGTGGCCCTTGTAGGTCACCTGCAGGGTCTCGCGATTATAACGAGCGCCCTTGCAGACGTCACACTGCACATAGACATCTGGCAGAAAGTTCATCTCAATCACGTTCACACCCTGGCCACTGCAGGCCTCGCAGCGGCCACCCTTGACGTTGAAGCTGAACTGACCCACCTGGTAACCGCGGGCCTTGGCTTCCACCGTGGCGGCAAACACCTGGCGAATCGGATCAAAGGCGCCGGTGTAGGTGGCGGGGTTGGAGCGGGGCGTGCGGCCGATCGGTGATTGGTCGATCACGATCACCTTGTCGATCGCCTTAATGCCGCGCAATTCCCCCAGCCCGGCCGGAAACGGCACCTTCATGCCCAGGTGGTGCTCCAAGGCCGGATGCAGCAGCTCATTGACCAGGGTGCTCTTGCCGCTGCCGCTCACGCCGGTGACGCAGACCAGGCGCCCCAGGGGAATCTCCACATCGAACCCGGCAAGGTTGTTGCGGGCACAATCGACCAGGGAGATGCGCCGGGTGCCGCTGCTGCGCCGCTCCGCCGGGGTGGGAATGGAGCGGCGACCGCTCAGATAGGCGCCGGTGAGGGAATCTTCCGCCGCCAGCAAATTGGCCAAACTGCCCTCGGCCACGATGTGGCCGCCATGCACCCCTGCCCCAGGACCGATGTCCACAAGGTGGTCGGCGGCGCGGATGGTGTCTTCGTCATGCTCCACCACGATCAGGGTGTTGCCCAGATCGCGCAGTTTCAGCAGGGTGTTGAGCAGCCGGTCGTTGTCGCGCTGGTGAAGGCCGATGCTCGGTTCATCCAGCACATACAACACCCCGGTCAGGCCTGCACCGATCTGGGTGGCCAGCCGGATCCGCTGGGCCTCACCACCGGAGAGCGTCATCGCCGGCCGATCCAGGCTGAGGTAATCGAGCCCCACATCCAGCAAAAACTTCAGCCGCAGGCGAATCTCCCGCAGCACCAAGTCGCCGATCTGGATCTGACGGGGCGTCAGCAGGGGGTCGGCTCCCTCACTTTCCCCCACCCCCATCAGCGAGTCAATTCGTCGCAAGGTCTCACCCACGCTGACGGCCGTGAGTTCGTGGATGGCATAGGGGCCCACCCGCACCGCCAGGGCCTCCGGCCGCAGCCGCAGCCCATGGCAGGTGGCGCAAGGCACCAGCTCCAGGTATTTCTCCAGCTTCTGCCGCACCGATTCACCGCTGGCATCGCGCAACTGGCGCTCCAGGATCGGCAGGATCCCCTCGAAGGGCCGCTCAAAACCGGCGCTCTTGCGGTAGCGGCTGTCGGCCTGGATCAGGATCGGCTCCCGGCTGCCATTGAGCAGCACATCCTGCTGGTCAGCCGTGAGCTGGTTCCAGGGCGTTTTGATCTCAAATTTGAACGCTTCCCCCACCGAATAGAGCAGGGAGAAGTAATAGGAGTTGTCCTTATCGGCCCAGGGAGCAATCGCCGCGTACACCGGCTGAGCTGGATCGGGCACCACCCGCTCGGCGGTGAACTTGCGCAGGTGGCCGATGCCGTGGCAGTCGGCGCAGGCGCCGTAGGGGCTGTTGAACGAAAACAGCCGCGGCGAGAGCTCCTCCATCACGGCGCCGTGCACCGGGCAGGCGAAGTTCTCGGAATAGAGCCGTTCCTGCTCCACCCCCTCGGGGAGCTCCTCGCCCGTCTTGGGCACCACCTCCACCAGGGCTAGGCCGTCGCCCCGCTTGAGGGCCGTGCGCAGCGAATCGGTGAGCCGCTCCTGCACCCCCTCGCGGGCCACCAGCCGGTCGACCACCACCTCGATGTTGTGGGCGTGGTTTTTGTCGAGCTCGATGTTGTCGGCCAGCTCCCGCACCTCGCCGTTGATGCGCACGCGCGCAAAGCCTTCCGCCACCAAGCCACCGAGCAGCTTGACGTGGGTGCCCTTCTTGCCGCGCACCACCGGCGCCAGCAGCTGGTAGCGGGTGCCCTCCGGCAGGGCCAGGATCTGGTCGACCATCTCGTCGATGGTCTGGGGCCGGATCGAGCGGTCGCACTGGGGGCAATGGGGTTCGCCGGCCCGGCCGAACAGCAGGCGCAGGTAGTCCTGAATCTCCGTGACCGTACCAACAGTGGAGCGGGGGTTGTGGCTGGTGGATTTCTGGTCGATCGAAATCGCCGGGGAGAGCCCCTCGATCGCATCCACATCGGGTTTATCCACCTGGCCCAGGAACTGGCGCGCGTAGGCCGAGAGGCTCTCGACGTAGCGGCGCTGGCCCTCGGCAAAGATCGTGTCAAAAGCCAGGGAGCTCTTGCCGCTGCCGCTCACGCCGGTGAACACCACCAGCCGGTTGCGCGGGATGGTCAGATCGACGTTCTTGAGATTGTGCTGGCGGGCGCCCCGCACCCGAATCACATCCTCCAGGGAGCCGCCGTTGAGCACCCGGGTTGGGTCAAGGGCCTTTTCGTGAACGGTCTGGGCGAGGGTTCTGCTGGGGGCGGCTGAGCTATGGGCAGCAGAGCTCTTGGCGCGGGGCATCCAGACGGCTCAACAGCTGATCACTCTACGGACGGCAGCCTCCGGCCAGAGACCGGGCCCTCCACTGCGGTGCCGGGGCAATCAGCCCAACCCAAGGACGGGTTTCAAGCGGCCCGATTCAACAGACTGGCCGCATAGCTGCGGGCTTCACCGGAATCCCCGCCGGCGAGCTCGGCCAGTTCCACCTGACGGGCTTGGGTGTCCCGCAGGTGGGACACCCGGGTGTGGGTGATGCCGTCCACCACCTGCTTGGCAACACGGAAGTGATGGTCAGCCGCCGCGGCCACCAGGGGCTGGTGGGTGACACAGAACACCTGATGTCGCTGGGCCAAACGGCCCAACAAAGCCGCCATGGCACCACTCACCTTGCCACTCACGCCCGTATCGATCTCATCAAACAGCAGGGTGACGTGCTGGTCAGCTGCGGCCAGGCAGGTTTTCAAGGCCAGCAGAAAACGGGACATCTCGCCCCCAGAAGCCACCTCCGTCAGGGGCGCCAGGGGCACTCCCGGGTTGGCGGAAAACTGAAACTGCACCCCATCGGCCCCCTCCTCACTGGCCGCCGCCGGCGTGATCGCCACCGCAAAGCGCACATTGGCCAAGCCCATCGGCCGCAGGGCCTCCATCAGCTGCCGCTCCAGCTCTTGGGCACTCTGGAGGCGGGCCGCACTGAGGGCCGCATTGGCCCGATCCCGACCCTGGCGCGCCGTGAACTCGGCCAATTCCAGGGACGCCAGGGACGCCCCACCGCCACCGGGCGCCAACTGGTCCCGCAGGCGGTCGCGCAGGGCGATCAAGGCATCCAGCCCCTGGCCATGGCGGCGCTCCAGGGCCTTGAGCTGGGCCAGCCGTTCCTGCAGGGCCCCCAGGCTCTCCGGGTCGCTGTCCAGGCCAGCGCCATAGCCATCGAGATGGCGGGCCAGATCCTGCAGTGCCGCCAGGGAATCGGTGCAGAGGTTGCGCAGGGGCGCCACGCCGCCATCGAGCCCCTCCATCTGGAGCAGCTCCTGTTCGCAGGCCGCCAGGTGATCCAGCACGGACGGGGCCTGCTCCGCCCCCTCCACCAGACGACCCAGCAGAGCCATCACCCCCTCCTGAAGGCGCACGCCGTGGGCCAGGCGGTTTTCCTCGTCCAGCAGCAGCTGCCGCTCCTGGGGATCCTCCAGCTGGGCGGCCTCCAGATCGGCCAACACCTGCTCCTGCAGGGCCCGCTGCTGCTCGATTTGATCGCGGTCCATGCGAACCTGATCAAGCTGCCCCGCCGCCCGTTTCCACTGACTCCAGGCGGTGGTCACCGGATCCAACAGGGCATGGACAGCCTCGCCGCCAAAGCGATCGAGCCAGCGCCGCTGCTGGCCAGGCCGGCCCAACTGTTGGGTTTGACCCTGCACGGTGAGATCGAGCAATAGGGGCCTGAGCTCCTGGATCTGGGCCCGACTCACCACCGCCCCATTGAGTCGATGGCGGCTGGTCAATCGCTCCTCACTCAGCCGCCACTCCCGCGTCAACAGCACCTCATCGTCAGGCTCAAGCTGCTGCTGCGCCAGCCAGGTTTGCAGGGGAGGGGTCAGGCTGAAACTGGCTTCGATCACACCGCGCTCGGCACCCCGGCGCAACAGCCGTGCCCCCGCACTGCCCTGGGCACCCCCCAGCAGGGCATCAAGGGCATCGAGCAGGATCGATTTGCCCGCTCCGGTTTCGCCGGTCAAAACGGTGAAGCCGGCGGAGAAGCTGAGCTCGAGCCGCTCGATCAGGGCGATGTTCTCGAGACGCAGTCCAGTCAGCACAGGCCCGTCCGACAACCTGAAGGTAATCGCCCCGACCGTAGCGGCTGGGTCTTTCGTTTAGAAGGGGGCAATATCCAAATAGTCCAGCGGCATGGTGAGCCTCCCCCCAGAGCCAGCTTCGGAAAACAGTTCGAACCTCGGCGCCGAGGTTGGCGACCTGCGCGACTTCATCGAAGCCTCCGGCCTGCTGAGCTACGACCCTGCCGCGATCACCCGGATCTACGCCGGCCACCCCCAACGGTTGATCCGGCGGCTCTGGCAAACCTTGGTGCCCATCGGGCTCTATCTGCTGGGGGTGGGATTTGACTGGTTCACCGGCCTGCTCAAAAACACCGACCGGGCCCGGGCCCGGGCCCAGGAAGCCGCCGATCTGATCGCCTCCCTGGGCCCGGCCTTCATCAAGGCTGGCCAGGCCCTCTCCACCCGCCCCGACATCGTGCCGCCCCTGCTGCTCGAGGAGCTGGCCCAGCTGCAGGACCAACTACCCGGTTTTGATTCAGCCCTGGCGATGGCCTGCATCGAGGAAGACCTGGGCGCCCCGGTGCTGGAGATCTATGAACAGCTTGATGCCGAACCGATCTCCGCGGCCTCCCTGGGCCAGGTGCACAAGGGGGTGCTCAAGGGTGGCCAGGCGGTGGCGGTGAAGGTGCAGCGACCGGGGCTGCGCGAGCAGATCACGCTCGATCTTTACATCGTGCGCAACATCGCCGCCTGGCTGAACCAGAACGTGGGCCTGATCCGCAGCGACCTGGTGGCCCTGATCGATGAGCTGGGCAAGCGGGTGTTTGAGGAGATGGACTACTGCAACGAAGCTGCCAATGCCGAGCGCTTTGCTGCCCTGCACGCCCCCAATCGCCGCATCGCCGTTCCCCGCATCTATCACCAGGCCAGCAGCCGCCGGGTGCTCACCATGGAATGGATCGAGGGGGTGAAACTCACCAACCTCGAAGCCGTGCGCGGCATCGGCGTCGATCCCGACGACATGGTGACCGTTGGGGTGAACTGCAGCTTGCAACAACTGCTCGAACACGGCTTCTTTCACGCCGATCCCCACCCAGGCAACCTGCTGGCCCTGGCGGATGGCCGTCTCGCCTACCTCGATTTCGGCATGATGAGCGAGGTGAGCCGCGAGTCGCGCACCGGGCTGATCCAGGCCGTGGTGCACCTGGTGAACCGCAGCTTCGGCAAGCTCAGCAAAGACTTTGTCAGCCTGGGATTTCTGGCCGAGGACGTCAACCTCGAACCGATTGTGCCGGCCTTTGAAAAGGTCTTCGGCCAGGCGATCGAACAGGGCGTCAGTAAAATGGACTTCAAGGCCGTTACCGACGACCTTTCGGGCGTGATGTATCGCTTCCCCTTCCGGGTTCCCCCCTACTACGCCCTGATCATCCGCTCCCTGGTGACCCTGGAAGGCATCGCCTTGAGCGTGGATTCAGACTTCAAGATCCTCGGCGCGGCCTACCCCTATTTCGCCCGTCGGCTGATGGAGGATCCCGATCCCGGCCTGCGCCAGAGCCTCAAAGAGATGCTCTTCGACGGCGACATTTTCCGCTGGCAGCGGCTCGATAACCTGATCGCCAGCGCCTCCCAGGGCAGCCAGCTGGATCTGGAGGGGCTGCTGGACCAGGTGCTCACCTTTCTGTTTTCAGCCCATGGCGGGCTGCTGCGCCAGCAACTGGTTGACGCCATGGTGTTTCGAATGGATGCCATGGCCTGGCAAACCACCTTGCGGATCGGCAAGCGGCTGCCCGAGAGACTCCAGCCCCCTGGCCTGCGCAAGCACCGGCTCAGCGACGCCAACGAACCACTGCTCGACCTTGAACCGGTGCGGCAGCTCACCGGAATCCTCCAGGCCCTGCCGGGTTTCGAGCCCCAGATGCTGATGCGGCGCCTGCCCAGACTGCTCGGCGAACCCCAATTGCGCCAGATGGGCGTCCAATTGGCCCGAGGCCTGGCCGAACGCGGTGTGGTGAGACTGGTGCGCGATGTGCTGGTCTCTGCCTAGATGCTCAAACAGCCGATCTAGGTTTAGCCCCATGCAGACGATTGGTCATGCCGAGTAGTCGGGTGTTTGGACGAGCCTTAGCCACCGCCGTGATCGGCTTCAACCTGCTGGGAGCCCTGCCGCTCTCCTCTCCGCCCGCCGTGCGCGCCGCCGAGAATCTCGTCTTCGTCAGCGGGGCCTTTCGGCGCTCAATCCCGGTTGCCGATCTCGAGAAACTCGCCACCACCGGCCAGGCCCAGGGACTGCTGGCCGATGTGCTCAGATTCAGCAGCCAGAATCCCAAAACCGTCGCCAAGCTGCTCAACCAGTCGATCAAGCTGCCGGTCACCCTGGTCAGCCGGCTGCTGAACACCCGGATCGGGGAAGCCCTCCTGGAGCGGCTGGCCCAAATTGTCCATCCGCTCAATGCACCCCAAGCTGGCGTGGTGGCCCTGCGCTCCAGCCTGGTGAT
This sequence comes from Cyanobium sp., assembly GCA_965662115.1. GTDB lineage: Bacteria > Cyanobacteriota > Cyanobacteriia > PCC-6307 > Cyanobiaceae > Cyanobium_A. The sequence continues at coordinate 49,962 of CBFIGH010000020.1, read as the reverse complement.
GGGTGTGGTCGAGGGGAATGGTTCGATCTCGGCCCTGTCCTTCTTCAGGGCCTATCCGGTTCAGGAGATGGAGGTGAGCATCCCAGCCCTGATGAATCTGATCCGCAAGGCCAGCTCGATCGCTGATTTGGTGCGCTTCTTCTCCGAATCCCCGCTGGATGGCCTCCGCGGCGAGCCCCCTAAAGGCGCAACGTAGATTCAGCCAAGCCACTGCCAGCACCCGTGTCCCTGCTCCGTTCCCTGAAACGTCTGGGCCAGGGGACGTTTGCAGGCTGCCCAACCATGCAGGATTGGCCCGGTCTGATCGAGGCCTACCGACGTTGGTTGCCGGTGAGCGACAAGACACCGGTGATCACCCTGCGCGAGGGGGCCACCCCCTTGATCCCCGCCCCTCTGATCGCAGAACGCATCGGCCGGGGGGTGAAGGTCTTGCTCAAATACGACGGGCTCAATCCGACGGGTTCCTTCAAGGACCGGGGCATGACGATGGCGATTTCCAAGGCCAAAGAAGAAGGCTCGGAAGCGGTGATCTGCGCCAGCACCGGCAATACTTCAGCGGCGGCGGCGGCCTATGCCCGCCGGGGCGGCATGCGAGCCTTCGTGTTGATTCCCGATGGCTATGTTGCCCAGGGAAAACTTGCCCAGGCCCTGCTTTACGGCGCTGAGGTGATCGCCATCCAGGGAAATTTTGATCGGGCGCTCGCGATTGTGCAGGACATGGCCAATCAGTATCCGATCACCCTGGTCAATTCCGTTAACCCATACCGCCTGCAGGGTCAAAAAACAGCGGCATTTGAAGTGATCGAAGCCCTGGATGACGCACCAGACTGGCTATGCATCCCCGTTGGTAATGCAGGCAATATTAGTGCCTATTGGATGGGCTTCAACGAATACAAGACTGCAGGACGCAGCCGTAAATTGCCGCGCATGATGGGATTTCAGGCCGCCGGATCAGCCCCCCTGGTTTTGGGCCATTCGGTGGAGCATCCAGACACCATCGCCACCGCCATCCGGATCGGCAATCCGGTGAACCGCGACAAAGCTCTCAACGTCAAAGCCGAAAGTGGGGGGGATTTCATGGCGGTGACCGATGCCGAAATCATTGACGCCTACAAGCTGCTTGGCTCAGGCGAAGGGGTGTTCTGCGAACCGGCCAGCGCCGCTTCGGTCGCAGGGTTGTTAAAGCGGCGGCAGGAGGTGCCCACGGGCGCGACGGTGGTCTGCGTGCTGACAGGCAATGGCCTGAAGGACCCAACCACGGCCATCGAACACAACGATGCCCGGTTTCACACCGGTTTGGAAGCCGATACGGCCAAGGTGGCTGAGGTCATGGGCTTTTAGGCCAGCGCCCATGCCCAACCAATGGTCAAAGTGTCTGATTTAAACCTGGGGAAAACAACCCAAAACAAGGGGATGGTGGGCCGAATGCATGGCCTACCTCGTAAAAGCTTTTTCCCCATTGACGGGAAACTGGGTAAAACATCCGGTGCTCCCCACCTTGACTTTTGAATGTCCCAGCCGATGCAGGGCCCAACCGCTTACCACTGCTGGGATAGGAAGGTTTTCCCCCGTTCCCCCAGCCCCTACGACTACGGATTTTTTCTTCTAACCATCTTTTAATCCCTAGGAAAAGAACAGCAGTGGGGTCGGTTCACCCTCGTTGCAGAATCAGCCTGGCTGTGGAAGCGTGGGGGCTATCAACCAAACGCTCCTTCGCCCCCCTGTGCAAACGCCATGAAGCTGGTCTGCTCCCAGTCCGAACTCAACGCCAGTCTTCAGCTGGTGAGCCGGGCTGTCGCGAGCCGCCCGACCCATCCGGTGCTGGCCAATGTGCTGCTGACTGCGGATGCGGGCACCGGACGTTTGAGTCTCACCGGTTTTGATCTCAGCTTGGGCATCCAGACCAGCCTGGCCGCCAGCGTCGAGGCCAGCGGGGCCATCACCTTGCCGGCCAGGCTCTTTGGCGAAATTGTCTCGCGGCTTTCCAGCGACAGCCCGATCACCCTGGCCTGCGTCGAGGGCACGGAGCAGGTGGAGCTCACCAGCGTCTCCGGCAGTTACCAGATGCGGGGCATGCCGGCGGATGACTTTCCCGATCTCCCCCTGGTGCAAAGCGGTACGCCAATCCGATTGGAGGCCGACGCGCTGGTCAAGGGACTGCGGGCCACCCTCTTTGCCAGCAGCGCCGATGAGTCCAAGCAGATCTTGACCGGTGTGCATCTGCGGCTGGATCCCCAGGGGCTCGAATGTGCGGCCACCGATGGCCATCGTCTCGCCGTTCTCTGCCTGGCCCATGCCAGCGAGCCAGCGGAGGCCGAAGCGGGTGAACCCTTTGCCGTCACCGTGCCGGCCCGTTCCCTGCGTGAGCTGGAGCGGCTGCTCTCCGGCCGCCAATCCGACGAACCCCTCAGCCTGTTCTGTGACCGCGGCCAGGTGGTGTTTCTCTGGGCTGACCAGGTGCTCACCAGCCGCAGCTTGGATGGCACCTATCCCAACTATCGGCAGCTGATTCCCGATCGTTTCACCCGCACAATCGGCACCGATCGCCGCGCCCTCGTGTCTGCTCTGGAGCGCGTTGCGGTGCTGGCTGATCAGCACAACAATGTGGTCAAGCTCAGTGCTGACCCCGCCACCGGCCAATTGTTGATCCAGGCCGATGCCCAGGATGTGGGCCGTGGTTCTGAGGCCGTGGCGGCTGAGATCACCGGTGAGGAGGTTCAGATCGCCTTCAACGTCCGCTACTTGCTGGATGGTCTCAAGACGATGGCCTCTGACCAGGTGTTTCTGCAATGCAACGCACCTACCACACCCGCCATTTTGACCCCCGTCGACGCAGCCCAATTCACCTATCTGGTGATGCCCGTTCAGATCCGCAGCTGAAGGTGGTGCCCCTACCGGAGCAGTTGCTGTTGAGTGATCTGTTGCGCAGAAGGGTGCGCTGCGACCAGGGGTTGGACCATGGAACGGGCTTGCAGGTGTGGATGCATCCCCCTGTCCATCGTGTGCTGGGCTGGATTTCCAAGCCTTCTGCGTTTGGAACCCGTCGGTTGGCCTGGAGGCTCAACCAATTGCGCGGTTTGATCGATCTTGAAGTGCTTGTGCAGGGCGAACCGGCTGAAACGCAGCAGGGTGTGGTGGAGCGGTTGCCATGCCTGCTTGAGGCCGAAGTGCTCGACCGCCGGCAGCAACCGATTGGCACCCTGGCCGATGCCGCCATCGAGCTGGCCACCGGTCGCATTCGCCATTACCTGGTGAGCCGCAGCGATCCCCGCCTGCCGGGTAGCAGCCGTTGGCGACTCAGCTTGGAACGTTTGGTGGACCAGCAGCCAGGCCGGGTTTGGACCAATCTTGACAGTCTCGACGATCTGCCTTTGGCGCGGGCGAGTGTGCGTCAAGACGTTCTGCGGCGCTCCCGACGCTGGCGAGAGCAGATGCAACAGGTGAGTGGTCGCTTTGAGGAAAAGATCGAAGGTTGGTTGGAGGAACCGCCTTGGCAGGAGCCGGACAGCCCGCGCCAAGTCGACCCCCTGGATCAGGACTGGCCCCAGGATCGTCCCCAGCCCGCCCGCTCTCGGGATGATGATCCCTGGATCTGACCAAGCCGGGGCGGCGGTGCCAAGCAGCCTCGTGGAAACTGGAATGCCCTGCTCCCGTTGTTTGTGGTTGCCGCTCCCGCCTACAGCGTTCCTGAAGCACTGAGGAAGGAAAACCTCAGCCAGGCCGACTACGACGAGATCTGCCGCCGCCTCGGCCGCGCCCCCAACCGGGCTGAGCTGGGCATGTTTGGCGTGATGTGGTCGGAGCACTGCTGCTACCGCAACTCGCGGCCGCTGCTGCAGGGCTTCCCCACCACCGGCCCGCGCATCCTGGTGGGCCCCGGTGAGAACGCCGGCGTGGTGGACCTGGGTGAAGGCCAGCGCCTGGCCTTCAAGATCGAGAGCCACAACCACCCCTCGGCGGTGGAGCCGTTCCAGGGGGCTGCCACGGGGGTGGGCGGCATCCTGCGCGACATCTTCACCATGGGCGCCCGGCCGATCGCCCTGCTCAACGCCCTGCGCTTCGGCCCGCTGGAAGACGAGCGCAACGTGGGCCTGATGGAGGGTGTGGTGGCCGGCATCGCCCACTACGGCAACTGCGTGGGCGTGCCCACCGTGGGCGGTGAGGTGGCCTTCGATGCCAGCTACTCCGGCAACCCGCTGGTGAATGCCATGGCCCTGGGGCTGATGGAAACCGAGCAGATCGTCTGCTCCGGCGCCGAGGGCGTGGGTTATCCCGTGGTTTATGTGGGCAGCACCACCGGCCGTGACGGCATGGGCGGCGCCAGCTTTGCCAGTGCCGAGCTCACCGAGGCTTCCCTGGATGATCGCCCCGCCGTGCAGGTGGGTGATCCCTTCCTGGAGAAGGGCCTGATCGAGGCGTGCCTGGAGGCTTTCCAGAGCGGTGATGTGGTGGCCGCCCAGGACATGGGCGCCGCCGGCCTCACCTGCAGCTGCTCGGAGATGGCCGCCAAGGGCGGCCTGGGCATCGAGCTGGATCTCGACAAGGTGCCCGCCCGCGAGGCCGGCATGACGGCTTACGAATTCCTGCTGAGCGAATCCCAGGAGCGGATGCTGTTCGTGGTCAAGCCCGGCCGGGAGCAGGCGCTGATGGACCGCTTCACCCGCTGGGGCCTGCAGGCGGCGGTGGTGGGCCGGGTGCTGGACGACAACATTGTGCGGGTGCTGCAGCACGGTGCGGTGGCGGCCGAGGTGCCCGCCAGCGCTTTGGCGGACGACACCCCGATCAACCACCACGACCTGATCAGCGAACCGCCCGCTGAGATCCAGGCCCACTGGCGCTGGAGCGAGGCCCAGTTGCCCGCCGAGCTTCCCTTCAGCTGGAACGACGCCTTGCTGGCCCTGCTCGATGACCCCACCATCGCCTCCAAGCGCTGGGTGTACCGCCAGTACGACCACCAGGTGCAAGCCAACACCGTGGTGCTCCCTGGCGGCGCCGATGCGGCCGTGGTGCGGCTGCGTCCCCAGCAGGGGGAAGGCGCCATGGCCGCCGCGACCCGCGGTGTGGCGGCGGTGGTGGACTGCCCTAACCGCTGGGTGGCCCTCGACCCCGAGCGCGGCGGCATGGCGGCGGTGGCCGAGGCCGCCCGCAACCTCAGCTGCGTCGGCGCCGAGCCCCTGGCGGTCACCGACAACCTCAACTTCCCCTCGCCCCAAACCCCGACCGGCTACTGGCAACTCGCCCTGGCCTGCCGGGGCCTATCGGCGGCCTGTTTGGCCCTGAATACTCCCGTCACGGGGGGAAACGTCTCCCTCTTCAACGAGACCCGCCTGCCCGATGGCACCATGCAACCCATCCATCCCACCCCGGTGGTGGGCATGGTGGGCCTTGTGCCCGATCTGGCCCGTGTGCGGGGCCTGGCCTGGTGCGAAGCCGGGGATGCCATCTGGCTGCTCGGTGTGCCCTTGGCTTGCCAGGCAGGCGCCGGCAGCGATGAACGGGTGAGCTTGGCGGGCAGTAGCTACCTGGAGCGCCTCCACGGCCTGGTGACCGGTCGTCCTCCCCTGATCGATTTGCAGCTGGAGGTTTTGGTCCAGGCTTTCCTGCGCCAGGCGATCAGCGGCGGCTTGGTGCGCTCCGCCCACGACCTCAGCGATGGGGGCCTGGCTGTTGCGGCGGCGGAGTGCTGCATGGCCAGTGGCCTGGGCGCCCAGCTCGAGCTGCCCGCCAGTGGAGAGCGGCTGGATCGGCTGCTGTTTGCCGAGGGTGGAGGCCGCATTCTGGTGAGCGTGGCTCCGGCCCAGGCCCAGAGGTGGCAGGCGGCTGTTGCCGCCGCGGCCGTTCCAGCCGCGGCGATGGGTGCGGTGACGGCCGTTGCTTGCTTGAGGATCAGCCAGGCCGGCAGCTTGCTGGTGGATCAGGGTGTGGAGGTGCTCCAGGCCTGCTACGAGCAGGCCATCCCCCGGCGCATGGGTGGGGATCTGGTGCAGAATGCCCATTCCCTCTGATCCTGAATGGGTCCGTGCTGGTGATGCATCCGGACCCCACCGACCAGCGGCCCGATAAGCCAGAGGAGGCCTGCGGGATTTATGCCGTGCTGGCGCCTGGAGAGCCGGTGGCCAATCTCACCTATTTCGGCCTCTATTCACTCCAACACCGCGGCCAGGAATCGGCTGGTATCGCCGTTTTCGATGCCGGCCACAAGGTGCGACTGCACAAAGATATGGGCCTGGTCAGCCAGGTGTTTGACCAGGACGTGTTGGAGCGGCTCGTCGGTGATCTGGCCATCGGCCACAACCGCTACTCCACCACAGGTAGCAGCAAGGTCTGCAATGCCCAGCCGGTGGTCCTGATGACCCGGCTTGGCCCCTGTGCCCTGGCCCACAACGGCAACCTGGTCAATGCGGCTGAGTTGCGCCTGGAGCTGGCGGCGATCGCCAGTGAACTCACCTCCACCACCGATTCCGAGTTGATTGCGTTTGCGATCCAGCAAGCCGTGAACGCTGGTTGCGATTGGGATGGGGCAATCCGCCAGGCTGCCAGCCGTTGCCGCGGCGCCTTCAGCCTGGTGATCGGCACCCCCCAGGGCCTGTTTGCCCTGCGCGATGGTCACGGCATCCGGCCCCTGGTGTTTGGTCACATCGGCGATCAGGCCAATGCCCAGTGGGTTGTCAGCAGTGAATCCTGTGGCCTCGACATCATCGGCGCCGGTTTTGACGGAGATGTGGAACCCGGTGAAATCATCCACTTCAGTCCGGGGGATCCCCAGCCAGAGCGCAGCCGCTGGTGTGAACAGGCCGCCAAGCTCTGCATCTTCGAGATGATCTACTTCGCCCGACCCGACAGCCGCTTTTTCGGCGAATCCCTCTACAGCTATCGGGTGCGGATTGGTGAGGCCCTGGCCAGGGAAACACCTGTTCTGGCCGATATCGTGATCGGAGTGCCCGATTCCGGTATTCCGGCGGCGATCGGCTACTCCCAGGCCAGCGGGATTCCCTTCGGCGATGGCCTGATCAAAAACCGCTACGTCGGCCGCACCTTCATCCAGCCCACCCAGGCCATGCGGGAGGCCGGGATTCGGGTCAAGCTCAACCCCCTACCCGATGTACTGGCGGGCAAACGGGTTGTGGTGATCGATGACTCGATCGTGCGCGGCACCACCAGTCGCAAATTGGTGCAGGCCCTGCGGGAGGCGGGGGCCATCGAAGTGCACATGCGGATCAGTTCGCCGCCAGTCACCCACCCCTGTTTTTATGGCATTGATACCGACACCCAGGACCAGCTGATCGCGGCCCGGCTCAGCCTGGCCGAAATCTCCAGCCACCTAGGGGTGGACTCGCTTGCCTACCTGAGTCAACAGGGCATGGTGGAGGCGGCCCAGGCCAATTCCAGCCATTTCTGCACAGCCTGTTTTGACGGAAGCTATCCGATCGAGATGGACGAGCAGGTGCGCTCCAGCAAGTTGATGCTGGAGCCCTCTGGGATTGCTGCGAGCGTGCTGCTGCACCGCTAGGGAGGCGGGCCTCAGGGGGTTGTGATCAGGGGCACCAGTTCCCGAACCCGCTGGCCCGCGGGCAGGTCCAGGCTGATGCCAGCACCAGCGCAATCCTCCGGGGGCAATTGGCTGAGTAGGAGCCGGCTGCTCCATCCCCTGTCGGTCACCAATCCGATCAGGGGCCGGTCGGCACCCCTCAGGTCGATCAGACCATCGCCCCTGTGCTGGATGCGCAGACCAATCTGGCCCATGTCCCCCCGTTGGCATGGGCGCAGGCTTGAGATCAGCAGGTGCTTCAGCTGCCCTGCTCCTGTGGCCAGCAGCAGGGTGCCCGTGTCTTTGGGGGTGCAGGCCGCACCCACCACCATCTCGCCGGGTAGCAGTCGCATCAGCATCGGGCCCTGGGCTGCCCGGCCCATCAGGGGCAGGTTGTCGTCGTTCACCGTCAGGCGGAGCATCCGTCCGGTGCTGCTTGCCACCACCAGGATGTCGCCTTCCTGGCCGCTCACCACCCGCCTCAGGCTGACGCCTTCCTTGAGCTTGAGCACGGTGGTGGCCCGTCCTGATAACTCCTGAAAGTCCTCCACGGGTAGGCGTTTGAAGCGTCCGTCGCTGCTCAGCAGCCCCAGGCTTCCCTGTTTCGGCAGCGGCAACACCTGAACCACCTGTTCCCCTTCCAGGCTTTCGGGCAGGAAGCGCTCCAGATTGCCGGGCTGTTGAGCGGCAAATTCCCAGCGCAACAACGCCACCCGACCACTCACCGTGAAGGCCAGCAACAGTGGCTGTTCGGCGATCGGCAGGATCAACCGGGCGGGAGCGGGTTGGTCGGCCAGATCAGAGGGTTCCTCCAGGTGGAGGCGGCCCAGCACCTGGGGGCTGATGATTTTGACGGCTCCATCGGCCTGGATCAGCAGCCGACTATCCGGGTTGAGAGCGGCAAAGGCCTGTTGCCTCTGCAGCTCGGCGTTGGGACGAACCGCCGCGGCCCGTTGGGCCACCAGGGCGTCACCGCCCTCCACCAGCCGGGTGCGCCGGGGGGTGGCAAAGCGCTTGCGAAGGGCCTTCAGTTCGGCCACCAGCGTGCTGAGCAGCAGTTCCCGGTTGTCGAGCAGCTGGCGGAGTTGGCCCCGTTCCGTTGCCAGGTTGTCAGCTTCTTTGGCCAGGCTTTCCCGTTCCAGCCCAGTGAGGCGCCGCAGAGGCATCGCCAGCACCGCATCGGCCTGGCGCTCGCTCAGATCAAATTGCACCTGCAGACCCGCCCGGGCACTGGCGGCATCACTGGCCGCCGTGATCAGGGCGATCACCTGTTGGAGGGCGTTTAGGGCTTTGAGCAGGCCCTCGACCACTTCGAGCCGATCTTCGCAGCGCTTGAGGGCGTGGCGGGTGCGCCTGATCAGGGTGAGTTCGCGGTAGTCCAGGAATTCCTGCAGCAGGCGCCGCAGGCCCAGCTGCACCGGCTGGCCATGGACCAGGGCCAGCAGAATCGCCCCGAAATTGCTCTGCAGGGCGGTGCGGCGCTGCAGGTCGGCCAGCACGGTTTCGGCATTGGCGTCCCGCCGCAGCTCCACAACCACGCGCATGCCTTCCCGGTCGCTCTCGTCGCGGATATCGGCAATGCCGCCGATTTTTCCATCGTTGACCTGCTCGGCCAATTTCTCGATCCAGCCGGCCTTGCTGAGCTGGTAGGGCAGCTCGGTGATCACCACGGCGCTGCGTCGGTGGCGACCCTTGCCGGGTTGAACCTCCTCGATGTGGGCCACCCCCCGCATCGGGATGCTGCCGCGGCCGTAGAGATAGGTGTCGCGTAGGCCCTGACCGACCAACACCTCGCCGCCGGTGGGGAAATCCGGGCCGGGCACCAGCTCCAGCAGTTTTTCGTCGGCCAAATCCGGTTGGCGCACCAGGGCGATCAGGGCATCCACCACCTCGCCCAGGTTGTGGGGCGGGATGTTGGTCGCCATGCCCACGGCGATGCCGGTACAGCCATTGAGAAGCAGGAAGGGCAGCTGGGCGGGCAGCACCGTGGGCTCCTGTTGGGAGCCGTCGAAGTTGGGCGCAAAATCAACGGTTTCGCTGCCGATCTCATCGAGGAGACCCTCGTTGGCGATCGGGGCCAGGCGGGTTTCCGTGTACCGCATCGCCGCGGCCGGATCGTCGTCGACGGACCCGAAGTTGCCGTGACCATCGAGCAAGGGATGGCGGCTGGCGAAGGTCTGCACCTGGCGCACCAGGGCGTCGTAGACGGCTTGGTCGCCATGGGGGTGGTACTTGCCGAGCACGTCACCCACCACCCGGGCGCACTTGCGGTAGGGGCGATCGGGGGTGAGACCCAGCTCGTGCATCGCGTAGAGGATGCGCCGTTGCACGGGTTTGAGGCCATCCCGCACATCCGGCAAGGCCCGTCCCACGATCACGCTCATCGCGTATTCGAGGTAGGAGCGCTGCATCTCCTGGTGCAGGGCGATCGGCTGAATGCGCGGATCTTGGCCCGGATCGTTGTCCGGTTCGGTGGAATCCCCTGAATGCTCCTCGGCCATCCGTTGCTGTGGTCTGGGCAGGGAAAGTGGCGCTCAGCCTACAGATGCTGTCCAGAGATCCCCAGCCCATCGCCGGATTTCACGTCATGGTTTGCCTCATTCCTCCTCGTTGCTTTCCCCTTCGGGGCTGGCATTGGCCATGGCCCGATCCACCACCTGCTTGAGCTCGCTCAGCATCAGCAGTTGCTGGGTGGTGCTGCGCAGTTTTGGCCCCCAGAGCTGCTCTTTCTGATAGCTCTCCAGCACATAGTTGGGTTGGTTGTCGAGGGCTTTGCTGGCCAGTTCCAAAGCTTCGCTGCGCCCGTCGGCTCCACTGGCGAACAGGCCGGCGGCCAGGGCCAGGCTCGGTTCAGCCGCATCCGGTTTGATCCCCAGCACCTGCCGCCAGCGTTGGATTGCCGCCTTGGTCTTGCCCTGTTCGAACAGCACCAGCCCCTGGTTGTTAAGGGCTTCCCAGAAGTCCTTGCGCAGGGAGGAGGCCCGCTCAAAGGCCGCGAGAGCCTCGCTGCTCTGGCCGAGCAGGATCCGGGCGTTGCCGAGGTCGAAGAAGGCTCCGGCATTGGTCCTGTCGAGCTTCAGGCCCTGGTCCAGCAGGGTGATCGCCTCACCGGGCCTGTTGGCCCGCAGGGCGAGGGAGCCTTCGGCAAACCAGATGCCCGGGTTGCGGGGGTCGAGTTGTTTGGCCTTCGCCAGGGAGAGACCGGCCTGCTCCAATTGGTTGCTGCGCAGCTGGGCCTCGGCCAGCAGCACCCAGCCCCGGGGGTCCTCCGGAAGCAGTTGCACGGTCAGGGCTGCCAGGCGGGCAGCATCACTGGCCTGGCCCAGCCGCAGCAAGCGGGCGGCCGCCTGGGCAATTCCCATCCCGGCCCCTTCCAGCTCCTGCCGTTGGGGCACAAAGACGTAGGGCACCAGGGCCCTGGCGGGTAAGCCTGTCGTCAGCAGCAGCCCGGTGGCAGCCAGCAGAAGAGCGTTCGATCGCAGTGCTTTTGACCAACCAGTGCGCAACCGGCGCCTTGCCATCGCATGGGAACAGATCTCCCCACCCTAGGCAGGGCTGTCCTGACTGGCCCTCAGGTTGCGACGCCACATCCAGGGTTTGATCCGACGCAACGCCGACGCCCGCAGTTTTTCGCTCCAGTCGTGGTCACTCCACCCCAGGGCCGTTTCCGCCCGCAAATTCAGCAGCCATGGCCGCGGCTGCAGATCCGGCTCCAGGCTGCTTGCCAGGGGCTGCTGGTTCCAGGGGCAGACCTCCTGACAGATGTCGCAGCCGGCCACCCAGGGGCCGAGGGCCGCAGCGATGGCGGCGGGCAGCTCAGGATCGCGATTCTCGATCGTGTGGAAGGCCAGACAGCGGCGGCTGTCCACCACGAAGGGTTCGCTGATCGCGCCGGTGGGGCAGGCCGGCAGGCAGCGGCTGCAGCTGCCGCACAGGGGCTGGGCTGGCGCATCGGCCGGCAGCTCCAGGCTGGTGAGCAGGTGGCCCAGCAGCAGCCAGGAGCCCCGCCGGCGGTTGATCAGGTTGCCGTGCTTGCCAATCCAGCCCAGGCCCGCCTGCTCGGCCCAGGCCTTGTCCATCAGTGGGGCGCTGTCGACGCAGGCCCGCCAGCGCACGCCGGGCACCTGCTGCTCCAGCCAGCGGCCCAGCCGGCGCAGGCGTCCATCGATCACCCGGTGGTAATCCCGGCCCCAGCCGTAGCGGGCCACGGCCAGGGATCCGGGCGCCCGCTCCGCTTGGACGTGGTAATTGAGCCCCACCGCCAGCAGGCTGCGCACCCCCGGCAACAGCCGCTCGATCGCGCGCCGGCGCGGGTCGGCCATCCAGGCCATGTCGGCCTGGTATCCCGCCGCCAGCCAGCGCTCGAGGGCCGCCGTCCGCAGGTTCAGCCGTTCCCCGGCGGGCACGGCGGCGAGGCCGACCGGGTCAAACCCCAGCTGGCGGGCCTGCAGCTTCAGCTGGCGAGCCAGCCCGTCGTGGGCGTGGTGCGTCATCGCCCGTACACTTGCGCCGTTCCCCCAATCTGCCGCGAGCATCCGCCTGTGAGCACTGCCTCCTTCGGCCGCCTGGGCCATCTGCTGCGTTGGCTCGGCCTCACCCTGGTCGTGTTGTTCGTTCTGCACCTGTTGGCCTTGACGGCCAGTTGGAACTGGTCGCTGGAACCCTTTCGCTCGCTGTTGGCCGACCGGTTGGTCAACGAGGCCCCCCTCGCCCTGGTGGGCCTGTTGTTGATGCTGTTCGGCAGCCGTCTCGACCACCCTGCCGCTGGCCGCACCCCGCTGCGGGTGCTTGTGGCCGTGTTGGCGGCGCTTCTGGCCGTGGCGATGGTGGTGGGGGTTCCCTTGTCGATCAGTGCCAGTCAGGCCCTGGAGCAGCAGGCCAGCCAGGCCGATGCGGCCCTGACCCAGCAATTCAGCCAGCTTGCGATGCAGAAGCAGCAGCTGCAGGACCCTGCTTTTGTTGATCAGTTGATCGCCCAGGCGGAGCAAAACGGCCAGATCCCCGCAGGCGCCAGCTCCGAACTCAAGCAACAAAAAGCCAGGGAGTTCATCGAGACCCAGCTCAAGCCCCAGCTCGAGCGGGCCGAGCTGCAACTCGGTCAGGCGCGCCTGGGACGGGATGTGGCGATTCAGCAGCGTCGCTTTGCGGGCACGGGCGCGGCCACCGTGCTGGCCGTCAGTTTTGTCTTGGTCGCTCTGGTGGCCTTGCTCTGATTGGCCAGGCGGTGCGGCCGGCTGGCTAAGTTGCCAACAGTTCGCTGCAGCCCGGGTTTCCGGATTGTCACTTGGTTCAAGCCAGCCCCAAAACTGATCAGCCCCTGGGGGAGCGGCTTCAAGCTGACCTCAAGAACGATCTGATCGCCGGGTTGCTGGTGGTCATTCCCCTGGCAACGACGATCTGGCTTGCCACCACGGTGAGCCGCTTCGTGCTGGCTTTTCTCACTTCGATTCCCAAGCAGTTCAATCCTTTCAATACCCTCAGTCCGCTGTTGCAGGAGCTGATCAACCTGGGGGTGGGTCTGCTGGTGCCCCTGCTCGGCATCCTGCTGATTGGACTGATGGCCCGCAACATTGTCGGCCGCTGGTTGTTGGAATTTGGCGAGGGCACCCTGCTGCGCATCCCCTTGGCGGGTTCGGTTTACAAGACGCTCAAGCAGCTGCTGGAAACCTTTTTGCAAGGAAATTCCAGCAAGTTTCGTCGCGTGGTGCTGGTGGAATATCCCAGGGAGGGGCTGTTTGCGCTGGGATTTGTTACTGGCGTGATTGGCAGCGCCCTGCAGGCTGGCTTTCCTGAGCCCATGCTCAGTGTGTTCATTCCGACGGCGCCCAACCCAACCACGGGCTGGTACACCCTGGTGCCCGAGCGCTCCGTCAAGGACCTTGAGATTTCAGTGGAGGATGCCTTCCGCACGATCATCTCCGCAGGCATCGTCAATCCGGACCAGCGCGCCACGCCCAACCGCAGCTTCTCCAGCCTGCTGGCCCAGCTGCGAACTCCCCAACTCTCCTGATGCAGAGTCGCTCCATCTCCCGCGAACTGGCCCTGTTGATGCTGGGTCAGATCAGCGACCGTGGCGGATCAACCCCGGCGCTGCCCGCCGCGATGGATAGCCTGCTGCAGCAGGTGCTCGCCACCCTGAGCCAGCATGTGCGCGATGCCCTGGATCGCTCCGCCGAAGATCTGCAAGTGGCCCAGCAGCAGTTGTTGGACAGTGAGCTGCAGGAGCAGGGCGAGCAGCAATTGCCGCGGGTGCGCCAGCACCTCAACGCTGGCCTGGCGGCGGCTGAACAGGCCATCAATCGCCTTTCCGCCAGCTTGGAGTTGCCGCGACTGCTGTTGCTGGCCGATCAGGAGGAGGTGCGGCGCGGGGCCCTCGCCCGGGTGGAGGCCGTGCTGCGGGATCGGGAAGGCATTGATGGTCGTCTTGATCGGGTGATGGAGGGTTGGCGCCTCACCCGTCTGCCCCGCATCGACCGTGACATCTTGCGACTGGCCGCCGTTGATCTCGACAACTTCCAGACCCCTGCGGCCGTGGCCTGCAATGAGGCGGTGGAGTTGGCGAACCGCTATAGCGACGAGCAGGGTCGGCGCATGATCAACGGCGTGTTGCGGCGTTTCACCGCTGCACGCGCGGTGGCGGGAGCCTGAGGCCGCCATGGTCTACGACTGGTTCAATCGCACCGCGCCTGCCGGAACCGAGGGCGAGGCCGCGCCCCCCCCGGATGCTTCGGTCCCAGCGGCCCCCGCCGCTGACCAGCCCAGGGGCGACTTGGCTGATCCGGAGCCCAATCCCGATCCCAACGCTGAGGCCCTCGAGTGGGCCCGCCAGGCCTATGCCCGCCTCAAGGCTCAGCAGGAAGCCCAGAAGCAGGCCCAGCAGACCGCCGACCTTGCCCCTGCAGCCGCCGCAGACATCGCTGGGGCTGCTCCGGATTCTGTACAGCCTGTACAGAGTCCGGACAAACCCGAACAGGTCTCCCCTGCGCTCCCTTCGCCGACGCTGGCCTCCTCCAGAGCGGTTTTATCCACACCGGCACCAGCTGCTGCAGCTCTCGGCACCTCGCTGCTGGAGCAGGCGGCTGCCCAGAGGGCCGAGCGTCAGCAGGCGATTACCGCCGCCGACCCAGCGGTGTCCGCAACGCCCTCCGCGTCAGCCCAGGCTCCCCAGCAGTCGGCCGAAAGCGATTCCGCCGAGCCCAGCCTCGGGGCCTTCGACACCACCTTCACCTGGTCGGCGGAGGTGCTCGCGGCCCAGGGCAAGCGGGCCGATCAGGTGTCGCTCGAGGAGATCGACTGGCTGGGACGCCTGCGCCAGGGCCTGGAGAAAACCCGCCAGGGCTTCGTCACCCAGTTGCTCGACACCCTCGGCGACGATCCGCTCACCCCGGAGGTGGTCGACGACCTGGAAACAACCCTGTTGCGGGCCGATGTGGGCGTGACGGCCACCGACCAGGTGCTCGATGCCCTGCGCCAGCGCCTGAATGAGGAGGTGGTGGATCCCGCCGAGGGTCTGCGCTTCCTCAAGGAACAGCTGCGCGCCATCCTCGACCAACCGATCGTCTCCAGCGGCCAGTCGCTGCTCGCTCCCCAGCGCGATCAGCTCAATGTCTGGCTGTTGGTGGGCGTCAATGGCGTCGGCAAGACCACCACCTTGGGTAAGTTGGCCAATCTGGCCGTGCGCAGCGGCTACAGCTGCCTGATTGCCGCCGCCGACACCTTCCGGGCCGCCGCGGTCCAGCAGGTTCAGGTGTGGGGCGAGCGCAGCAATGTGCCGGTGGTGGCCAACCCCAGCGCCAATGCGGATCCGGCGGCAGTTGTCTACGACGCCATTGGGGCGGCCCAGGCCAAGGGCACGGAACTGGTGCTGGTCGACACGGCCGGGCGCCTGCAGACCAAACACAACCTGATGGAGGAGCTGGCCAAGGTGCGTCGCATTGTTAGCAAGCTGGCTCCCGAGGCGGCGGTGGAGTCGCTGCTGGTGCTCGATGCCAGCCAGGGTCAGAACGGCCTGCGCCAGGCGATGGCCTTTGCTAAGGCGGCCGGCCTCACCGGTGTGGTGCTCACCAAGCTCGATGGCAGCGGCCGCGGCGGGGTTGCCCTGGCGGTGGCATCGGAGGCGGGGTTGCCCATTCGCTTCATCGGCGCCGGCGAGGGCATTCGGGATCTGCGTCCGTTCAGCAGTTTTGAATTCGTCGAGGCCCTGCTGGCGCGGTGACCAACAAGCCGCCACCGCGCCCTCCCCAGCAGGCCAGTGCGGCACTCTCGGCGGCAGCCTCCTTGCGGCAACTGCTCGACAGCCTCAGCCGGGAGCAGCGCCGCAACCAGGAGCTCCTGGCCTCCCTGGCCTTCACCCTGCGCAGCTTCACCAACCTGGGCCGCTTCCTGGAGCTGGTGCCCCTGGTGGCATCCCGGCTGGTGGAGGCGGAGGGGGCCGTGCTGGTGGTGTTTCACGAGGATGGCCGCATCTGGCGTGAGCAACTCCAGGCCTCCCCTGGAGATCGCTGTGCCGAGCTGGTGCGTCAACTGGCTGCCATGGCTGATGGAGAGCTAACCCTGCTCGACCAGCGGGTCGGCCGGTTGCTGGGCGGAAGCCAGGTGTTTGCCACCGCGGTGATGTCCCGTAGCGTGCAGCGGGGGCGCCTGTATGTGTTCAGTGGGCGCCAGGGGTTTGCCTGGAGTGAGGTGCACCGACGCCACCTGCAGCTGGTGGCCGATCTCACCGCCGTGGCCCTGGAAAATGAGGCTCTCCAGGAGACCATGCGACGCCATGAGCGCCTCGATCGCCAGCTCAGTACGGGCGCGGAGATCCAGGCCCAGCTGCTGCCGGACCACTGTCCGGTGATCGATGGCGTTGAGCTGGCGGCCCGCTGCCGGCCGGCCTTCCAGGTGGGCGGTGACTACTACGACTTCATCCCCACCCGGCCCCAGTTGCAGGGTCAGCGGCGTGAGCAGGCCCGCTGGGCCCTGGTGATGGGCGATGTGATGGGCAAGGGGGTGCCGGCTGGCCTGTTGATGACCCTGTTGCGGGGCATGCTGCGGGCCGAGGTGTTGAGCGGCCACTCCCCGGAGCGCATCCTCCACGATCTCAACCAATTGGCCCAGGAGGACCTCGCCCATTCACACCGTTTCGTCACCCTGTTCTATTCCGATTACGACCCGCGCACCCGCCGCTTGCGCTATGCCAACGCGGCTCACAATCCCCCCCTGATCTGGCGGCGGCAGCGCAACCAGGTGGATCGCCTCGATGCCCCCGGGCTGTTGATCGGTCTCCAGAGTGAGGCCGATTACGGCATGGAGCAGGTTGGGCTGGAATCCGGCGATGTGGTGCTGTACTACACCGATGGCGTCACGGAGGCCACCGGCTTCAGCGGCGAACGTTTTGATGAGGAGCGGCTGATGCGTCACCTGCAGACGGCCTGCCAGGACGGCATGGGCGCCCAGGGGATTTTGGATCAGTTGTTTGGCCGGCTCGATCGCTTTGTCGGCACGGAACGGCAGCTCGATGACGATGCCTCGATGGTGGTGCTGAAGGTGCGGGAGGAGTTGAGGTTGCCCGTCCTGCCAAGCTGAATCTCCGCCCTGCGCCGTGTGCCGAGCCCCGAATGGCCATTGATCCAGCTGCGTCGACCTGGAGCCAGCGCTTTGAGCAGGGTCTCAATCCGGCCATTGAGCGCTTCAATGCATCGATCGGCTTCGACATCACCCTGCTGCAGCAGGACCTCGACGGCTCCATCGCCCATGCCCGCATGCTGGGTCGCTGTGGGGTGATCAGTGAAGCGGAGGCGCATCAGTTGATCGAGGGCCTCGAGGCCGTGCGGGCTGAGGCGGCCAGCGGCACCTTTCAGCCCGGTTTGGAGGCCGAAGATGTGCATTTTGCCGTTGAGCGGCGATTGATCGAACGGCTGGGAAGCCTGGGTAAGAAGCTGCACACCGGCCGCTCCCGCAACGACCAAGTCGGCACAGACCTGCGGCTGTGGTTGCGGGCCCAGATCGATGCGATCGATGGGGCGCTGCTGCGCTTCGAGCGGGCTTTGTTGGTGCAGGCCGAGCGCCATAGCAGCGTCTTGATCCCGGGCTACACCCATCTGCAGCGGGCCCAGCCGATCTGCCTGGCCCACCACCTGCTGGCCTACATCGAGATGGCCGAGCGGGATCGTGCCCGTTTGGCTGATGTGCGTGGCCGGGTGAACAGCTGCCCCCTGGGGGCGGCGGCTTTGGCGGGCACGCCGGTGCCGATTGATCGACGCCAGACGGCTGCCGAGCTGGGTTTTGCCACCATCTACGCCAACAGTCTCGATGCGGTCAGCGACCGGGATTTCGCGGTCGAGTTCATGGCGGCCGCTAGCCTGGTGATGGTGCACCTGAGTCGGCTCAGCGAGGAGGTGATTCTCTGGGCCTCCCAGGAATTTGGCTTCATCGGCCTCACCGACCGTTGCGCCACGGGCAGCAGCCTGATGCCCCAAAAGAAGAATCCGGATGTGGCCGAGCTGGTGCGCGGCAAGAGCGGCCGGGTGTTCGGCCATCTGATCGGGCTGCTGACGATGATCAAGGGCCTGCCACTGGCCTACAACAAGGATTTTCAGGAAGACAAGGAAGCGCTCTTTGATGGGGTGCGCACCTGCCTCGATTGCCTGGAAGCCATGGCGATTCTGTTTGAGGAGGGCCTGGAGTTTCGGCCCCAGAGGCTCGAGGAGGCGGTGGCGACTGATTTTTCCAATGCCACCGATGTGGCCGACTACCTCGTGGCGAAAGGGATCCCCTTTCGAGAGGCCTATCAGCTCGTGGGCGGTTTGGTGAAGGACTGCCTGGCGGAAGGGATCCTGCTCAGGGATGTGCCACTGGAGCGTTGGCAGCAGCTTCATGGGGCGTTTGACAGCGACATCTACGCGGCGATCACCCCCCACCAGGTGGTGGCGGCACGCCGCAGTGAGGGGGGCACGGGTTTTGAGCAGGTGCAGCGGCAACTGCAACGAATTCGGAGACGTCTGGACGCCTGAGGGCTTGGCGCTTTTGCCGGCCGTCTTAGGCTTTTAAAGTTAGCGGCCTAAGGGCCCACATGCATCGGCCCTGCGGTCGATCTTTGGTTCGTGAGCATCTTTGTCGGCAACCTTCCTTTCCGCGCTGAGCAGGACGACGTCGCGGAATTGTTTGCACCCTTCGGGGACGTGGTCAACTGTTCCTTGCCCCTCGAGCGGGACACCGGGCGCAAGCGCGGTTTCGCCTTCGTGGAGATGGCCGATGACGTTGCCGAAACCAAGGCGATCGATGCCCTGCAAGGGGCTGAATTGATGGGTCGTCCGCTGCGCATCAACAAGGCCGAGCCCCGCGGGGCTGGCGGCGGCGGCGGTGGTGGTCAGCGTCGCAGTGGTTATGGCGGTGGCGGCGGCTATGGCAATTCGGGTGGCGGCGGCTATGGCCGCAGCACCGAAGGCGGCGGCTCCGGTGCCCGCGGCTGGGAAGATCGCAGCTATGGCTCTGGTGCCCCGGCCCCCAGTGACGGTTTTGATGCGGGCCGCACCCGCCGCCGTCGCAGCGGTGGTGGTGGCGATACCAGTGGCGGCGATTACTACGGGGGCGCTGAGGGTTAGCCAGAGCCTGGCATCAGTAGCCCCGCTCTTCCAGGGTCTGGGCCGCCGCTTCCAGCACGCTGGGATCGGCATCGTGGTGGCCGGCAGCTTGGGTGAGGCCCTGGCGCCAACGCCGGGCTCCGGCCACCCCTTCGACCAGATGCACGAGGTGGCGGGCAATGGGCCAGATCCGTTTGCCCCGCTGCCGCCAGTGCTCGGCATAGGGAACCAACCCCCGCACCACGCTGGATGCGGTGGCCTCGGGTCGGCTGTCGTCGGCGAACACCTGCCGATCCACCCCGACCCATTGCAGCGGATGGCCATAGGCAGCCCGGCCCACCATCGCCCCATCAACCTGCTGGAGGTGCTCCAGGCAGATGGCCAGGCTGTCCAGACCGCCGTTGATTTCGATGGTGAGATCGGGCCGATCCCGCTTGAGCTGGTGCACCACCCCGTAACGCAGGGGCGGAATCGTGCGGTTTTGTTTGGGATCGAGTCCGTCCAGCCAGGCCTTGCGCGCATGCACGGCAAAGCGCCTTGCCCCAGCGGCAGCCACCGTGTCGACGAAGGCCAGCAGCTCCGGGTAGCTGTCGTGCTGGTCGATGCCAATCCGGTGCTTCACCGTCACCGGCAGTGGGCCGGCGGCGGCCATGGCGGCCACACAGCGGGCAACCTGGGCGGGATCGGCCATCAGGCAGGCGCCGAAGCGGCCTTTCTGCACTTTTTCGCTTGGGCAGCCCACATTCAGGTTGATTTCGTCGTAGCCCCAGTCGGCCGCCAACTGGGCGGCCTCCGCCAGCAGGGTTGGATCGTCGCCCCCCACCTGCAGGGCGAGGGGTTTTTCGATTGAGTCAAAGCCAAGCAGGCGCTCCAGCCGGCCATCGGGCTGGCTGGAGCCTGGTTCCCGCCGGGCGTGATGGAGGGCCTGGGCAACCACCATTTCCGTGTAGAGCAGGCTGCGCCGGCTGATCTGGCGCATCAACACCCGGAAGTGGCGATCGGTGTAGTCCATCATCGGAGCCACACTGAAGCGATAACTGGCCGGATCGGACTGCCCCATGACCCCATGCTGCCCGCCCGCGATGCCCCCTAGCCATGGCGCCTAGGGCAGCTGCCGTGGTGGTGGCCGGTGGCGGAGCGGCGGGCTTCATGGCGGCCATCGCCGCCGCTGAGGCGGGTGTGGGCGATATCGCTCTGCTCGAGGCCACCAACGAGCCGCTGCACAAGGTGTTGATCAGTGGCGGCGGCCGTTGCAACGTCACCCATGGCTGCTGGGATCCCCTGGCGCTGGTGGGCCACTACCCCCGCGGCGGGCAGGCCCTGCGGGGCCCCTTTGCCCGCTTTGCGCCCGCCGATGCGGTGGCCTGGTTTGGCCAGCACGGTCTGGAGTTGGTGGAGGAGGCGGATGGACGCCTGTTTCCCCGCTCCAATCGCTCCGAGTCCGTGGTGGCCAGTTTGCGCCGCGCAGCCCTGCAGGCCGGGGTGCAGCTCCAGACGGGGGTGGGCGTTCAGGGGGTTGGCGTGGCCAGCGGCGGCGGTTTTACCCTGCAGCTCCGCGGTGCTCAGAGCTCCCAGATGGCTGCTGGGCGCTTGGTTCTGGCCACCGGAAGCCACCCCAGCGGTCGCCGCTTGGCGGCGAGCCTGGGCCATGGGCTGGTGCCGCCTGTGCCGTCCTTGTTCACCCTGGCCATGGCCGGCGATCCCCTGCTCGCGTTGGCTGGCGTGGTGATGGATCCGGTCGAGCTGTGCCTGCAGTTGCCCCCAGAATCTGCGGGCGGCGGGGCTGGCAGGCGGTTTCGGCAGCGGGGGGTGGTGCTGCTCACCCACTGGGGGATCTCCGGCCCGGCCACCCTGCGCCTGACGGCCTTTGCGGCCCGAGCCCTCAAAACGGCCGGCTACCGCGGCGAGCTGCGGCTCGATTGGAGCGGCGGCCAGTCCCCGCTGGAGCTAGAGAGCCTGTTTGGTGAAGCCAAGCGCGGCCAGGCCAAGCGGCAACTGGCCAATTGGCGCCCCTGGCCGCAGCTGAGCCGGCGTCTCTGGCTAGCCCTGCTGCAGGGCCAGGGAGTCGATCCCCAACAGCGCTGGGCCGACCTCACCAAGCGCCAGCAGCAGGGCTTGATCACGGCCCTGCGGGATACCCGTGTGACGGTGACCGGGCGGGGACCGTTTGGCGAAGAGTTTGTGACGGCCGGGGGGATTCCCCTCGGTGAGGTCAACCTGGCCACGATGGAAAGCCGCCGGCAAGCGGGCCTCTACCTCGTGGGTGAATTGTTGGATGTTGACGGGGTCACCGGTGGATTCAACTTTCAGCATTGCTGGAGCAGTGGCTGGCTTGCGGGACAGGCATTGGCCAAGGGCTGAGCGATCAGTTTCTGTTTATTTGATTTGATCAAATACGGAGAACATCGGTAGATACATTGCCAGCAATATGGAGCCCACAATGCCGCCGACCACAACGATCAAGGCTGGCTCCAACATGGAGGTCAGGGCCTTGACAGTTGCGGCAACCTCGTCTTCGTAGAAATCGGCAACTTTTGAAAGCATCGTATCCATTTCGCCCGTTTCTTCGCCAATGGACATCATGCTGATTGACATGTCTGGGAATGCTTTCATGCTGCCGAGGGCCACGCTCAAGGGGATGCCCTGAAGCACGCCTTCGCGACTGCTGCTGATCGCATCCGCCATGACGGAATTAGTGGTGATCTCCTTGACGATGTCCAGGGACATTAAAATCGGCACGCCTGCCCGTGATAGGGAGCTGAACGTTCTGCAAAACTGGGCGGTGGCCGATTTCTGAATCAATTCGCCAAACAGGGGAAGGCGTAAAATGTACGCGTCAACCCGGCGTCTTCCTGGAGGCGTTGCATAGAATCGACCAAACAGATAGATCAAGATCATTAGCGCAACTGCTAAATACAGCGCGACTGGCGATCGGAGTAAACTGCTTAAATCCACCATGGCCTGGGTGAACCAGGGAAGCTCAGCGCCAAGGCCGTCAAAGATGCCTGCGAAGGTAGGAATGATGAAAATCGTCATGCCGAGAAAGACTGCGACGGCTATGAAAAGCACTGCTACGGGATAGCCCATGGCGCCCTTGATCTGATTTTGAAGTTTGGCATTGTCCTCCAGGAGCTTGGCCAGCCGCTTGAGGGATTCGTCGAGCACGCCGCCGGCCTCTCCGGCTTCCACCATGGCGATCGTGAGTTTGTCAAACACTTTCGGCCAACGCCTGAGGGCCTCGCCGAGGGAAATGCCCTGGTTCACTTCGAGGCTGATCGATTCGAGGGCCCGCTTGAACAGTGGCAGCTTTTGTTGGCTTGCCATCAGATCAATGCTGCGCACAATCGGAACTCCAGCATTGACCAAGGCGGCCATTTTGCTGGCAAAAACAGCTTTTTCCTTGATGCCGGGCTTGGTTTCGATCAGGGCGCTGATGGTTGAGAAGCTCAGCTTCTGATTCAGGAGCGCTCCGGCTTTCGATTCACCAACCGATGCTTGGGTTTTGGGTTTGATCTCGGTGGCGCGGATGCCACGCAGCCGCAGGGAGCGCTTGGCTTGGCTCGGATCGGGCGCCTCAACATCAATGACGCTCGCTTTCCCCCGGGGGTTGATGTAGGTGGCGGCATAGGTGGGCATGGATTAGCCCAATTGGCTGACGAGCCGTTTGAGTTCCTCGGGCCTTGACGTTTTCAACAGGGCAGTCTCGAGACTGATCTGGTTGCTGAGCACCAGGTTGGCGAGGGATTTTTCCAGCGTTTGCATGGCCAGTTGGCCACCGGTTTGGATCTGGGAATACAGCTGGGCTGTTTTCGCTTCCCTGATCAGGTTTGCCGTGGCCGGGGTGTTGATCATGATCTCCTGGGCCAGCACCCGCCCACTTTCTCCAGGGTTGGGGTGCTGGCGTTTGCACAGGGTTTGGGCAAAGACCGCCACCAGGCTGGTGCTCAACTGCACGCGAATCTGGGTTTGCTGGCCAGGCGGGAAGACGTCCACCATGCGATCGACGGTTTGGGCTGCCGAGCTGGTGTGCAGGGTGGCGAAGACGAGATGGCCCGTTTCGGCAGCGGTAATCGCCAGCTGGATGGTTTCGAGGTCTCGGAGTTCCCCAACCAGGATCACATCAGGATCCTCGCGGAGGGCGGCTCTCAGCGCATTGGCAAAACTGCGGGTATCGTCATTAACTTGCCTTTGATGGATGACGCTTTTGACTGGTTTGTATGTGAATTCAATCGGATCTTCAATTGTGAGGATGTGTTCGGCGCGCGTTTGATTAATATGCTCGAGGATGGCGGCAAGGGTTGTTGTTTTGCCCGAGCCTGTGGGGCCTGTGACGAGGATCAAGCCCTTTGGGCTGTGGCTCATCTCCTCAACAATTGGAGGTAGCCCAAGGCTGTTGAGCGAGGGCACGGTGTTGGCCAGGGCCCTTAGGCAGGCTGCATAGCTGCCCTTTTGTCGGTAGACATTGACCCTGAAACGGGAAACCCCTTTCAGCCCATAGGCGCAATCAAGTTCCCAGTTTTGTTCGAGTTGTTTGCGCTGAGAGTTATTCAGTAATGAAAAGATCAGCTTGTTGCAGCTTTCCTCTTCCAGGCTTTCTGTCTGCATTGGCCTGAGCTGGCCGTTGAATCGTCCATAGGGGGGTAGGCCGGCGCTGATGTGCAGATCACTGCCCCCATCGGCAACCAATTGGCTCATCAGCTCTTCGATCATCACGGCCATGGATTGCTCAGCGGGTGGTTAGGCAGTAGGGACATTCGAGCCATTCATCATGCAAGCCTGCTCCACAACTTCTGCAAGTCAGGGTGCTTAACGAGCGCGAGCGACGCTCTGATTCGAGTCCGGAATCAGTCAGCAGCATCCGTTCAACTTCGCTGAGGGTTGTATGGCCTTCCCGGACGAGCTGGATGCCATAGCCCAGCAGGGTTTTCATGCCATTTTCGATCGCCATTCGCCTCAGCACATCGGTGCTTTCATGCTTGGCTACCGCGGCGGCCAGTCCATCGGTCATGCGCAAAATCTCGTAGACCCCGACGCGGCCTTTGTATCCGGCCCCATTGCAGGTAGGGCACCGTTGGTCATGGTTGCGGTTCTGGGTGTTCGCCTTGTAAAAGGTGACATGGGTTTCATGGCTCGCCATCAATCCAAAGCGGGCCAGCTCTTCCGGGCTTGGTTCATAACTGATGCGGCAGTCTGGGCACACCCGGCGCACCAGGCGTTGCGACACGATGCCCAGCAGGGAGGCACTCACCATGAAGGGCTCAACGCCCATCTCACTGAGGCGGGCAATCGCACTGGCGGCATCGTTGCAGTGCAGGGTTGTCATCACCAGGTGGCCGGTCAGGGCGGCTTCGATCGCCGTTTTGGCCGTTTCCAGGTCGCGGGTTTCGCCAACGAGCAGCACGTCCGGGTCTTGGCGCATGAACGCGCGCAGGGCCGTGCTGAAGTCAAACCCCTTGTCGCGGTTGACCTGGGTTTGGGTGATGCCAGGCAGGGTGTACTCAATCGGATCTTCAACCGTTGAGATGTTGATTCCAGGATCGTTGCGCTCCGCCAGCAGCGCATACAGGGTGGTTGATTTTCCTGATCCGGTTGGTCCGGTCACCAGCAGCATTCCGTAGGGTTTGGAGCCCATGTCGCGCAGGGTGAGCCGGGCTTCGTTGCTGGTGATCAGCGTGTCGAGGCCCAATTGGGTGCTGCCACTGTCCAGCAGGCGTAGGCAGATCTTTTCGCCGTTACGGCCTGGCAGGGTGCTGACCCGGAAATCCATTTTTCGGCCCCTGAACATGCGACGAATGCGGCCGTCCTGGGGCAGGCGGCGCTCGGCGATGTCGAGCTCGGCCATGATTTTGATCCGGGAGGTGACCGCCGGCGTGAGGCTTTTGGGCAGGTCCTCAAACTGCTTTTGCAGCACGCCATCGAGGCGGAAGCGCACGTCGAGGCTGTTCTCCTGGGGTTCGACGTGGATGTCGCTGGCCCCTGAGAGGAGGGCTTCGATCAGGATGCGATCCACCAGGCTGATGATCGGTGAGGCGGAGCCGCTTGCTCCGGTCGCACCGCTGCTCTCCAGGTCTTCAATCTCCGCCACCTCCTGGATCTGGCCGGTGCCGCTGGCCGTGCTGGCGATGCCCAGCTCCTGGGTGAGGGACCGGGGCGCGGCCGGAGGTGTGCTGGGGACTGGACGCGATGGTGGGGAGCTCATGGCGTCAGAAGGTGCGGGCTTCCGCCGCTTGTGGGAGGTGGGCCCGGAGCTCCAACATGTCTAAAACTAAAGTCTGACCTTGTCAGCCATGAACGGTGACACCTCGATGAGCGGCGACAGCAATCCCGGCGCCGAAGCTGACCACCCCATCGCCGCCGTAGGGGACATCCCGGCCGAGCCCGCGGTCGATTCTCTTCCTGATGCTGGCCTGGATCCCTCCTCCGAGCTGGAGGACCAATTGGCCTCCCTCCGGGCCGAGCACGAGGTGCTCAGCGGTCAGTACATGCGGCTGGCGGCGGATTTCGACAATTTCCGCAAGCGCCAGAGCCGCGATAGCGACGACCTCCGCCTGCAGATCACCTGCTCCACCCTGGGCGAAATCCTGCCGGTGGTGGACAACTTCGATCGGGCTCGCCAGCAGCTCAATCCCCAGCACGAGGAAGCCCAATCCCTGCATCGCAGCTACCAGGGCCTCTACAAGCAGCTCGTGGATGTGTTCAAACAACTGGGCGTCTCGCCGATGCGGGTGGAGGGGGAGCCCTTTGATCCCAGCCTGCACGAGGCGGTGATGCGGGAGCCCAGCGATGCCCACCCCGAAGATGTGGTGATCGAGGAGTTGCAGCGGGGTTACCACCTCAATGGTCGGGTGTTGCGCCATGCCCTGGTGAAGGTCTCGATGGGGCCGGGCCCAACCGATCCAGGCGCCGAGGCCACCGCTGAGCCAGGGGATGCTGGGGAGCAGAACGGCTGATGGCCGATTACTACGACCTGCTGGGCGTTGCTCGCGATGCCGACCCCGACACGCTGAAACGGGCCTATCGGCGGTTGGCGCGCCAGTACCACCCGGACGTCAACAGGGAGCCTGGCGCCGAAGAGAAGTTCAAGGAGGTTGGTCGGGCCTACGAGGTGCTCAGTGATCCCCAGACCCGGGGGCGCTATGACCAATTCGGTGAGGCTGGCCTGGGTGGCGGCGCTGGCATGCCCGACATGGGCGACATGGGTGGGTTCGCCGATCTGTTTGAAACCTTTTTCAGTGGTTTCGGCGGCGCAGCTCCTGGCCAGGGCCCCAGGCGGCGGGGACCCGGCCAGGGGGACGATCTGCGCCTGGACTTCACGATCAGCTTCCAGGAGGCGGTGTTTGGCATTGAGAAGGAGGTGCAGATCCGCCATCTCGAAACCTGCGATACCTGCCAGGGATCCGGTGCCAAGCCAGGCAGCGGCCCCACCACCTGCGGCACCTGCGGTGGATCCGGCCAGGTGCGCCGCGCAACCCGCACCCCCTTTGGCAGCTTTACCCAGGTGGCGGCCTGTCCCACCTGTGAGGGCAGCGGTCAGGTGATTGCCGACCCGTGCAACGCCTGTGGTGGCCAGGGGCTGCAGCAGGTGCGCAAAAAGCTGCGGATCAACATTCCCGCCGGCGTTGATTCCGGCACCCGGCTGCGGGTGGCCAACGAGGGCAACGCCGGCCAGCGTGGCGGCCCCAGCGGCGATCTCTACGTCTTCCTGACCGTTCAACCAGCGGCGGGCCTGCGTCGCGACGGGATCCACATCCATTCGGAGGTGACCCTGAACTACCTCCAGGCGATCCTGGGCGACACCATCGAGGTGGTCACCGTCGATGGCCATGAGCAGCTCGAGATTCCGGCCGGCACCCAGCCCGGAGCCGTGATCACCCTGCAGGGCAAGGGGGTGCCCAAGCTGGGCAATCCGGTGGCCCGGGGCAACCATCTGTTCAGCGTCAAGGTGCAGTTGCCCACCAAGCTCAACGCTGAGGAGCGGGAGTTGCTCGAACAGCTGGCTGGTCACCACACCAGCAAGGGCCAGAGGCATCCCCACAAAAGTGGTTTGTTCGGAGGTCTGTTCGGTTGATGGGCGGCCCCGCCGAACCGGGCCCCGGGGCCCAGCTCGACCTGCGGGGTACCCCCTGTCCGCTCAATTTCATCCGCACCAAACTGGCCCTCGAGCGCCTTTCCACCGGAGAGCTGCTGGTGGTGGATCTTGACCAGGGCGAGCCTGAGCAGCTGGTGCGTGAAGGTCTCCTGAGCGCCGGCCACCAGGTTGAGTGCCGGGCCCACCCCCACCAGCCCGGCGCCGTGCGCCTGCTGGTGCATTGCCATGGGGGTTGAGGCCCATTCGCTTCGCCTGCATGGGCTGGTGGTTGCCATGCTGGCCAACTTCTGCTGGGTCGAGTTGGACCAACCCGGCCCCAGGGGGGCCAGCCGATTGCTCTGCACCCGCCGCAGCCGGCTGGGCAAGAGCGGTCAGACCATCGCCGTGGGGGATCGGGTTTGGGTTGAGGGCATCGATTGGCCCCAGGGGCGGGGAGTCATCGGCGGCCGCGGGCCTCGGGATGGCCTGCTGGAGCGTCCTGCCGTGGCCAATGTGGCCCGGGTGATGGTGGTGGTCGCCCTGGCCGAGCCCGCCCTCGACCCCTTGCAGCTCACCCGCTTTCTGCTGACTGCTGAGGCCACGGGCCGGCCGGTGCAGTTGGTGTTTTCCAAGGCCGACCTGGTGCCTGCCGCGACAGCCGAGCACTGGTGCCAGCGGGCCCGGGCCTGGGGCTACGAAGCCCTGGCGGTGTCCTGCCGCACGGGGGAGGGTCTTGAGCGGCTCAGCCAGCGGCTCAGCCAGCCGGGCATCGCCGTGCTGTGCGGCCCCTCTGGGGTCGGCAAGACCAGCCTGCTCAACGGGTTGAGCCCGGGCTTGGATCTGCGGGTGGCCGCGGTCTCGGGCCGGTTGCAGCGGGGGCGCCACACCACCCGCCACGTTGAGCTGTTTGCCTTGGCCCCAGGTGCCCTGATGGCCGATACGCCAGGCTTCAACCGTCCCGAACTGCCCCGCGAGGCCACCGACCTGGGCCCGCTGTTCCCGGAAATCCGCCGGTTTCTGGAGCTGGGACGCTGCCGTTTCAACGACTGCCTCCACCTGGGCGATCCGGGTTGTGCGGTTGGGGTTGATTGGGAGCGGTACCCGCTCTATACCCAGTGTCTCGCCGATCTAGCGGAGGAGCCAGGGCGCCAGGCGAGGGGCCCCAAGCGGCCTGAGCAGCCCGGATCCCACCGCCTGGCCAGAGCGTTGCGCCAGCCATCGCGACGGAGCGCGCGCCAGCAGGTGCTGAATGGGGAGTCGATCGATCCTGCGGAGGGTGACTCGGAGCGGCAAAGCGGGGCCGAGCTCAGCCCCCCAGGCCGGGCAGATTGAGGTTCAGCCCACCCGTGAGTTCCTCCATGCGGCCTTTCATGGTGCCGGTGGAGAGCGCGTAGGCCGATTGCAGGGCCTCCAGCACTGCCGCCTCGCTGGCGGCGGCTCCTTCCGCCAGCAGTTCTGGTGCCAGTTGCACCCGCAGGGGTTGCTGATTTCCGGAGAGCCACACGCTGGCTCGCCCGTCAGCGCTGCGACCTTCAAGCTCCATGGCGTCGAGCTCCTCCTGCAGCTTCTGGGCGTTCTGCTGGAGCTCCTGGGCTTTTTTAAAGGCTTCGGTGAGCTGACCGAAGTTGGGGAGTCCGAAGCCAGCCATGCCCAGGGAGTTGCTTGGCGCAGGCTAGAGGTCCTTCAGCCGCCTGGCCCGAAGCCCAGTCGCTTCACCTCGGTGTGGAGGGCAATGTCGTAGCTGGTCAGCACCCGATGCTGCACCGCCTCGATCAGGGCGTCGATGTCGGCGGCCGTGGCCTGGCCGGTGTTGACGATGAAATTGGCATGGATCGGTGACACCTGGGCCTGGCCGATCTGCAGCCCTTTGAGCCCTAGGGCCTCGATCAGCTGGCCGGCCTTCTGGGGTTCTGGATTGCGAAAAACACTGCCGCAACTGGGTTGCTGGTAGGGCTGGCTGCTGGTGCGGCTGTGCAGATTGGCGCTGGTGCGGGCTGTGATGGCGGCGGGATCGCCTCCGGCCTCCAACCGAAACCGGGCCGAGAGCACGATCCAGGCCTCCGCCTGCAGGCGGCTGTGCCGATAGGCGAATTCGAGGCCGGCGGCAGGCAGGTCAAAGGGTGCTTCGGGCCTGGTGGGATCCACCACCCGCACCGACTCCAGCCTGTCGGCCGTGCAGCCCCCCTGGGCCCCCGCATTCATCACCACGGCCCCGCCCACGGTGCCTGGGATGCCCACCGCCCACTCCAGGCCGCTGAGGCCCAGGCGGGCCGCCTTGCGGGCCAAGGTGGGGATCGGCTCACCGGCTTCCGCCTCCACCAGGCCGGTGCTGGCATCGAGCCGGCTGCCCTGCAGGCGCCGGTTGCAGAGGGTGAGGCCGGCCAGTCCGGCATCGGCGATCAGCAGGTTTGAGCCCGCCCCGATGCAGCGCAGGGGCATGGCCTGGGCTTGGGCCCAAGCGGCCAGGGCCACCAATTCCTCCTGGTCGCCGGGTTCGCCGAGCCACTCCGCCGCTCCCCCCACTTTCCAGGTGGTGAAGTTGGCCAGGTCGACCCTTTGGCGCAGGGCAAGGGGCCAACCGGGAGCCGTGATCATCGCAATCAGGCGGCGACGGGAGCGCCGCTTTCAGCCGTTGGTTGGCGTTGGCAGAGCTGATCCCAGAGGCCGTTGACATCCCCGGCGCCCATGGCCAGCACCAGGTCGCCCTCCCGGCTGGCTACGACAACCTGGGCGGCGAGTTCTTCGAGGTTGCTGGCCACAAGGACGGGTTTTCTGGGGTCCAAGGCCCGCAGGGCCATGGCGATGGCGGCGCTGTTGATGCCCTCGATCGGCGCTTCCCCGGCGGCGTACAGGGGGGCGATCAGCACCGAATCGGCCGCGATCAGGGCTGCGGCAAAGCCCTCCAGAAACTGGGCGGTGCGGCTGTAGCGATGGGGTTGGAACACCGCCACCAGCCGCCGGGGGGGGACCGGTAAGGGGCTGCGCCCGCTGTCCACCATCAGGCGGGCCATTGCCAGGGTGGCGGCCACCTCACTGGGGTGGTGGGCGTAGTCGTCGACGACCAGCCGCCCATCCCAGATCCCGCGGAAGTCGAAGCGGCGGCCGGGGGTCTGCAGGGCGGCCATCGCCCGGGAGAGTTCCGCAAACGACACGCCCTCAAGCCGGCACGCTGCCATGGCGGCAACGGCGTTGCTGAGGTTGTGGCGGCCTGCCAGGGGCAGCTCGAAGGCTCCGACGGCCTCCCCATCTTCGTAGAAGTCGGCCAGGGTGCCGTCACCCCGCTCCTCCCGGGCGATGGCTGCAAAGGACACGCCCTGGGGCGATTCGATCGACCACCAGTGGCTGGGCTGGAACCGTTCCCGCAGGATCGGGCAATCCCGGTTGGCCAGCAGTTTTTCGGCTTTGCCGGCAAACCGTTGCAGGGTGGTGATCAGGGCCTCGAGGTTCGGGTAGTGGTCGGTGTGGTCCAGCTCAACGTTGGTGAGCAGGGCGAGGGAGGGCTTGAATTTGACCAGGGAGCCGTCGGATTCATCCGCCTCAGCCACCAGCAGGGGGCCGCTGCCATGGCGGCCATTGCTGCCGAAGGCCGGCACGATGCCACCGATCACGGCGGTGGGGTCGTGATCGCAGGCTGCCAGCAGGGTGGCGATCAGGCTGCTGGTGGTGGTTTTGCCGTGGCTGCCCGCCACGGCGATCGACGGCTGGCTGTTGATCAGGGCGGCCAGCACATCGGAGCGGTGGCAGATGGAGAGGCCCATCCGGCGGGCCTCCACCAGCTCCGAGTTGGTTTCTGGCACGGCGGAGCTGATCACCACCAGTGGGGAGACGGAGGTGCCGCTGCGGATCGCCGCCACGGTGGTGGCGCTCTGTTCCAGAAAGACCCGCACGCCCAGGCGGCGCAGTCGGTCCAGCACGGCGTGGTCGCGGGGATCGGAGCCGCTTACCGCATAGCCCCGTTCCGCCAGGATCCCAGCCAGGGCGGACATGCCGATGCCACCGACTCCGATGAAGTGCAGGGGTTGGCGGCGATTGAGCAGGGGGGGCAAGGGCTGGTTCCGAACAGGGTCCGAGGTGAGGAAATTAAGCCGGCATCAGCGTCTCGATCTTTACGAGTTGCTGCGCGTTTGCGCATGGTCCATGGCCGGAACTCCTTCGGCAAGAGGGTTCGGCAACTTAATTTCTGTATGATCTGCAGCCAAAACCACCCTAGCTAGCGGCTTTTGCCGTATTCGGCCATGACCCTGCGCGTAGCGATCAATGGATTTGGCCGAATCGGTCGCAATTTTCTGCGCTGCTGGCTGAGCCGTGGGACCAACACGGGCATCGAGTTGGTGGGTCTCAACGGCTCCGGTGACACCACCACCAATGCCCACCTGCTCAAGTACGACACGATGCTTGGCCCCCTGCGGGGCGTCGATGTCACCACGACCGAGAACGCCATCTACGTCAACGGCAAGGAGATCAAGGTCTTCTATGACCGCAACCCCGCCAACCTGCCCTGGAAGGAGTGGGGCGTGGATCTGGTGATCGAGTCCACCGGTGTGTTCAACGACGATGTAGGGGCCAGCAAGCACTTTGAAGCCGGCGCCAAGAAGGTGATCCTGACGGCTCCCGGCAAGGGCGCCAAAGTGGGCACTTTCGTGGTCGGCGTCAACGCCGATCAATACCGCCACGAAGACTGGGACATTCTCAGCAACGCCAGCTGCACGACCAACTGCATGGCACCCGTAATCAAGGTTTTGGATCAGGAGTTCGGCATCGTCAAGGGCACGATGACCACCACCCACAGCTATACCGGTGACCAGCGCATTCTCGATGCGGCTCACCGGGACCTGCGCCGGGCTCGGGCTGCAGCCGTCAACATCGTGCCCACCAGCACAGGCGCTGCCCAGGCGGTGGCCCTGGTTTACCCGCCGATGAAGGGTAAGTTGAGTGGCATCGCCATGCGCGTGCCGACCCCCAACGTGTCGGTGGTGGACATGGTGCTCGACATCAGCCGCGACACCACCAAGGAGGAGGTGAACGCGGTGCTCAAGGCCTCATCGGAAAATGGCATGAAGGGCATCATCAAGTATTGCGATCTGCCCCTGGTTTCCAGCGACCACGCCGGCACCGACGAATCCACAATCATCGACGCCCCCCTCACCCTGGTGATGGGCGGCAATATGCTGAAAGTCATCGCTTGGTACGACAACGAGTGGGGCTACAGCCAGCGGGTGGTGGATCTGGCCGAGATCGTGGCCCAGAAGTGGAAGTGAGTTGAGCCGCTAATTTTTTGAAGCCGCCCCTTAATGGGGCGGTTTTTTGATGTGGTTTTTTTGATGCAATGGCGCCCTTGATTTAGCCGTGGGGCTGGAGGCTCTCAGCGCCGCTCAGCACCCGGGCTTTGACAATGCCGTCATCGGCGCTGAGCTCTTCGAGCACATCAAAGCCGTCCACCACATAGCCGAAGGCGGCGTAGCGGCCATCGATCAGGTTGAGGCCAGCCGGCGTGAGTTCCGGCTCAAACAGGAACAGGAAGAACTGGGAAGAGCCATCGTCAAGCACCTCGTCGGAGTGGGCCCAGCCGAGGGTGCCCTTGGTGGAGAAAGGCAGTTCCGGGGCCGCCTTGAACAGGCCCAGGTCTTCAAAGGTTTGGTTGTAGAAGGGGGCCGGTTGGCCGGGCACCTTGATTTCCAGGGGAACGTGACGTTCGGTTTTGGTTGTGGGATCGAGGAAGCCCTCCTCGGGTCCGGCCGGATCTCCTGTTTGCAGAACGTAGAAGTCTTCGGCGCGGATGAAGGGCAGGCCGTCATAGAAGCCCCGTTGCACCAGGTCGACGAAGGCGCCGGCGGTCAGGGGGGCGTTGTAGCCATCCACGACGGCGGTGAGATCCCCCTTGGTGGTGCTGAGCAGCACGGTGGCCCTGCCGAGCAGCCGCGGCAGGGCATCGAATTCAGCGGGGATCGCATAGGGGAAAGGCCCCACCAACAGATCCTCCGCAGCACCGATTGTGCTGAGGGCGTCGCGGCGAGCGTTCAGGAATGGATCCCGCTGCTGGCTTTCGGTGGCCACGGCAAGCACCTGCAGCTGGTCTTCGAGTTGGTCGAGCAGGGCCTCGGCCTCAGGCCTGGTGGGGTCGGGGAAATCGGCCAGGATTTTGGCTTTGCCAGTGCCCAGCAGGGAGCTGGTGCGCCGCACGGCGCTGGTTAGGGCGGGCCAGCGTTTGGCGCGCAGGTCGTCGCTGGTGCCTTCAAGCCGGTGCTGGAGATCCTGCAGGATCGGGGCCTGGATCGGTAGGGCATTGCGCAACAGGGCGGCCGGGTCGGTGACGGCGTTGCCCTGGGGCAGGGCGGCCCAGGCCGGCGGCGATGCCAGCACGAGGCCCAGCACGGGGATCAGGATCAGGCTGGACAAGCCTGCCCACCAGCTTCGGCCCCACGCCATGGCAATCCTGTGTCGATGAGCGGACTTTGGCACAACTCCAGGGCCGCCGACATGTCCGTGGCGGAGCCGTGCTCCGGTAGCCACACGTACAATCCACCCGTTCTGAACTGCCGGAATGATCTCCAGCAATGACTTTCGAACCGGCACTTCAATCGAGCTGGATGGCCAGGTCTGGAGGGTCGTTGAGTTTCTGCACGTCAAGCCGGGCAAGGGGTCGGCTTTTGTGCGCACCAAGCTGAAGGCTGTCCAGAGCGGCAACGTGGTCGAGAAGACCTTCCGCGCCGGTGAGATGCTTCCCCAGGCCGTGTTGGAGAAGAGCACCCTCCAGCACACCTACATGGAGGGCGATGACTTCGTGTTCATGGACATGGGCAGCTACGAGGAGACCCGCCTCACCGCCAAGCAGATCGGCGAGAGCCGCAAATACCTCAAGGAGGGCATGGAAGTGAGCGTGGTGGCCTGGAACGGCAAGCCCCTGGAAGTGGAGCTGCCCAATTCGGTGGTGCTGGAGATCACCCAGACCGATCCAGGCGTCAAGGGCGATACCGCCACTGGCGGCACCAAGCCGGCCATCGTTGAAACCGGAGCCCAGGTGATGGTGCCCCTGTTCCTCTCGATTGGCGAGAAGATCAAAATTGACACCCGCACCGACAGCTACCTAGGACGGGAGAACTGATCGCCATGCAGCTAACCCACGACCAGCTTCACAAGCTGCTGACGCTCCTAGGAGACAGCGACATCCAGGAGTTGAAGCTCGAAGGGGATGACTTTCGGCTGGAGATACGCCGCAACCTGCCCGCTGCTGCTCCAGCGCCGGTGTTCCAGGCTGCTGCCGCTCCGGCCCCGGTCGGGTCGATGCCCGCGGCCGCTGCTCCTATGCCGGTGACGCCTTCGGCGCCACCGCCTGCCGCCGTGGCCAGCAGGAGCGATCTCCACGAGGTCACGGCGCCGATGGTGGCCACCTTTTACCGCTCTGCCGCCCCCGGCGAGCCGGCCTTCGTCGAAGTGGGATCCCGCATCAAGGTGGGCCAGCCCGTCTGCATTCTCGAAGCGATGAAGCTGATGAACGAGCTTGAAGCGGAGCTGGCTGGCGAGGTGGTTGAGATTCTGGTCGAAAATGGCACACCGGTTGAATTCGGCCAGGTGCTGATGCGGGTTCGGCCGGCTTGAGCGCGCTGGCCCAGGGTCTCCGGGCCGATCCTTAGCCCAGCTCCTTCGCTGTTTGCAGCGCAGCCGCCATGCTGGTGGCCCGTGCCCGGCCCTGGCCGGCAATGCCAAACCCGGTGCCGTGATCGGGGGAGGTCCGCAGGAAGGGCAGGCCGAGGGTGGTGTTGACGGCGGCATCGAAGGCCAGCAGTTTCACCGGGATCAAGCCTTGATCGTGATACAGGGCCAGGTAGCCATCGGGGCCAGGCTCCTTCCCAGCCCAGGCCGCTGCCGCGCTCAGCCAGCAGCTGTCGGGGGGCAGGGGGCCCTCCAGTTGCACCTGGGGATGCTGCTGACGCCAGCGCGCCAGCGTCGCCTCCAGCCAGGTGACCTCCTCTCGGCCCAGCTGGCCCGCCTCGCCCGCATGGGGATTGAGACCCGCCACCACCAGGTGGGGGGCAGATTTGAAGCGTTGGCAGAAGGCCAGAAGGTCATCCAGCTTGCGCTGCACCAGGGCCCCATTCAGTTGCAGGGGGACGGCGGCCAGGGGGATGTGGGTTGTGGTTAGCAGGGTGTTGAGGCGCCAGTGGCCAGCCGGGGCCAGGGCGGTGAACAGCATCGACGCTTCGGCCGCGCCGGCCAGTTCGGCGAGGCGCTCGGTCTGGCCGGGGTAGGGGTGGCCGGCAGCATGCCAGCTGGCCTTGGCGATCGGGGCGGTGACCAGGGCCTGACAGAGGCCGCTCTGCACCAGCTCAACGGCAGCGGTGAGCCAGGCGAAGCTCGCCTCCCCGGCGGCTGGGCTGCTGACCCCTGCCGGGCAGACTGCGGTCAGGGGCAGGTCGATCACCTCCAGCTCGGCGGGGTCCCGCAGGGGAGGGCCCGGCTGGTGGCGCAGCTGCTGGTAGCTCTCCTCCAGCCAACGGCGACAGCCCACCAGGAGTGGATTGTCATGCCGCCATTGCGGGCTGGCCAGGGCCTTGAGGGTCACTTCGGCCCCGATCCCGGCCGGATCGCCAAGGGCGATGGCCAGGCGCGGGGGGCTGGGGTTGGATGGGGGCTGGCTGCTGGTGGAGGAACCCATGCTGCGCTGGTTGTTGCTGGGGGGTCTGGTGCTGGGCTTGGCCACAGGAGTCAACAAGGGCTGGATCGAGATGCGCTGGGGACGCCTGCTCGGTGACCTGGGTTTGCCCTACGTGGCCGATCCGGGCGATCTCGAGACCTGTCCGCCGCCCAGCTCCTCGGCGAGGCAGGCCCGGTAGCCCTCCCGATAACTGGGATAGCGCAGGGCATAGCCCAGCTTGGTGCGGAGTAGCTGGTTGCTGGTGCGCCGGTTTTCAGACCAGAAGCTGCGTGCCATGGCGCCCATGCTGGCCTCAATGGCGGCGTAGTGCTCCAGCAAGGGCAGCTTCTGGCCTAGCAAGTGGGCGGCGTAGCCGAGCGTTTCACTGGATGGACAAGGACAGTCATCGGTCACGTTGAGCACCGTTGGACGGTGCTCGACGGGCAGGGCCAGGCAGTGCAGCAGGCAGCCCACCAGATCGTCCACGTGCACCCGGGAGAACACCTGGCCTGGTTTGTGGATCAGGCGGCTCTGGCCGGCCCTCAGGGCCGCAAAGGGGGAGCGCCCTGGCCCGTAGATCGCCGGTAAGCGAAAGATCTGCACGGGCAGGCCGCTGGCCAGCCAGGCCTGCTCGGCTTCAAGGCGGGCCCGGCTCCGGCCGGCCCGGGGCGCCGTGGGGGAAGCCTCATCCACCCAGGCGCCACCGGTGTCCCCGTAGACGCCGGTGGTCGAGAGATAGCCCAGCCATTGCAGGGGGAGCTCCCGCAGCAGCGGGCCCAGCAGCGCCAGAAGCGGATCAGCGCTGCCTGGGCCGGGTGGCACGCTCACCAGCACGTCCGTGATGCCGGCGAGATCAAGGGCGGTCGGCAGCACCGCCGGGTCGCTGGCGGTGTCCAGGGCAAGCCAGGTCAGGCCGTTGTCCCCATCGTCATGCGGCCTGGGCTGGCGGCTGGTGAGCCGCACCGCCAGGCCCCGCTGGCGGGCGGCGCTGGCCAGGCGCTGGCCGGTGTAGCCGCCGCCGACGACCAGCAGCTGCCGCCCCGGGTTGACAAGCGCCTCAATCATGAGTACATCTGTATTAACTCGCCGCAGCACTGGCCATGACGCTCTCAGCACCACTCTCCTCGAGGCCTGTAGCGGCCCGAAGCAGGCCATTGAAATCGGCCCGATTTCCTGCCGCCCTAGCCATGCTGCTGCTTGTTGTGGCGGTGGTGGTCGCTCCGGAACGGCCCCAGGTTCAGGAGGCCATCTGCCAGCGCCACAACGGCGTGGAGGCCTGCCGCGTCTGGTGAGTGTCGAGCTCCTCGAGGGTTTCGCCCGGGTGGGCCCACTGCAGCAGGCGCAGGGCCAGGCGTAGGTCGCCATCGCACCAGGCTCGAATCGCCATCGCCCGGCGGGGGTCGTAGAAGGCTTGGCGCCGATACCACTCAAAGGCGTTGGCATCCCCCTTGTCGCCATTGCAGGGCAGGCAGGCGGGCACGCAGTTTTCGGTCACGCTCAGGCCCCCCCTGCTTTGGGGATGCACATGGTCAATCGATTCGGAGCGTTCACCGCAGTAGATGCAGCGTCGATCGGTAGCCAGGTGAAGGGATTGGCGCCAGCGTCTGACGCGCAACTTGGGACAAAGATCTTCCAGGAAAACCGCATCCCTGGCCTGCATCGAAGCGCCCCAGTTGCCGGCAGTGTGCCTTCATCGTCAGAGCTGTCAATGTGTCGAGGGTTGCACTTCCGCGGATGCGTTGCCTGCTGCGCCTGGGAGCAACGGGTCTGATTGAAGTGGTCAGCCCCTACGACGCGGTGACCCAGGCCCAGCTGCGGGCGATCCGTCCCCGGGGGGCCTGGTCGGGACGGCGGCGCTGCTGGTGTTTTCCCCTGGAGGCGGCTCCGGCGCTGCAGCAGGCCCTGGCGGGCCGTTTTCCGCTGGAGCCCGAGCTGGCCCAGTGGCTGGCCTGGATGGAGCAACCCCTGCCGCCCCTGCTGCCCCATCGGCAACTGGTGGCGGCGGCCCAGCTGGGCGAGTCCTTGCTGGACGGCCGCTGTCTGTTTGCCCACCAACGGGCGGCGGTGCGGTGGCTGCTGGCGCGCCGCGGCGCGGTGTTGGCCGACGCCATGGGGCTGGGTAAGACCCTGACCGCCCTGGTCGCAGCCCGGGCCTTGGTGCGTCTGGCCGATTGCCGCATCCTGGTGGTTGCCCCTGTGGGCCTGCACGGCCACTGGCAGAGCGAAGCGGCTGCCCTGGGCCTACACCTGGAGCTGCACAGCTGGGCCCGGCTCCCCCTGGCCCTGCCGCCGGCCGGCACGGTGTTGATCGCCGATGAGGCCCATTTCGCCCAGAACGGCCAGACCAGGCGCAGCCAGGGCCTGTTGCGTCTGGCCCGCCATCCCCGGATCAGGGCCATCTGGCTGCTCACGGGCACGCCAATGAAAAATGGCCGCCCGGCCCAGTTGTTCCCGCTGTTGGCCGCCATCGGCCACCCCCTGGCCCGCGATCAACGGGCCTTCGAGGAAGTCTTCTGCCAGGGCCACTGGCGCGAACAGGCGGGACGCCGGATTTGGCAGGCCAGTGGAGCCAGCCACCTCGAGGAGCTCCATCGGCTGGTGCGACCCCTGGTGCTGCATCGCCGCAAGCAGGATTGTCTCGATCTGCCCCCCAAGCGGCGACAGCTGTGGCCGGTGGAGCTCGATGACCTGCAGGCCCGTGGTTTCCAGCACCGCCTCCAAACCAAGGTTGACGATTACCGCCGCCGGGCCGCCCGAGGCGAGGTGCGCCGGGATGCCGAGGTGTTGGCGGTGCTGACCGCCCTGCGTCAAATCGGCTCTGATTACAAGTTGCCCGCCACCCGGCAGCTGATCGCGGATCTGCTCCGCCGGGGCGAGCCGGTGGTGGTGTTCACCGCCTTTGTGGCCACGGCCCAGTTGCTGCAACACAGTTTTGCTGCCAGTTGTCTGCTCACCGGCGCCCTGGCTCCAGCGCTGCGCCAGGGTCAAGTGGATGCCTTTCAGCGGGGCGAGCAGCCCCTGCTGATTGCCACCTATGGCACCGGTGGGTTGGGGTTCACCCTGCATCGGGCGCGCCATGTGGTGCTGGTGGAGCGGCCCTGGACCCCGGGCGATGTGGACCAGGCTGAAGACCGTTGCCACCGCATCGGCATGGGGGCCTGTCTGACCAGCCACTGGTTGCAGCTGGGGGTGGCTGATCAGCTGGTGGATGACCTGATCGCCAGCAAGGCCGAACGGATCGCCCTGTTGCTGGAGCGCCGCAACCTGCCGGCCATGGTGCGGGAGTTGATCGAGCGCTGGTGATGGCTCAGGGTTGTCGTTGGCGGCAGAGCTTCTGGCGCAGGGTTAGATCCGTGCGCAACTGATCATCCAGCTTGTCTGCCGGGATGGAGCGGGCCAGGGACGCTGCCTTCTCGATGTCGGCGCAAGCGGCCGTCTCGTTGCCAGCCAGGCTGTGGAGCAGGTAGCGATCGTTGAGAGGGCTGGGGTTGCCTGGGAAGGCAGCCACCACCGCATCGCAGTGGCGGATGTGTTCGGGGAGGGTGTCCAGTGTGATGTTCTCCAGGCACTCGTAGCTGCGCAGTTGCTGGCCCGGCAGGGGTTCTTCTGCGCAACCTGACAGCAGCAGGCCAACGGCTCCGGCGGCCGCCAGGCAATGGTTAAGCCACCATTGGGCT
This sequence comes from Cyanobium sp., assembly GCA_965662115.1. Lineage (GTDB taxonomy): Bacteria > Cyanobacteriota > Cyanobacteriia > PCC-6307 > Cyanobiaceae > Cyanobium_A. Next base: position 10,490 of record CBFIGH010000020.1, on the reverse strand, counting down.
GGCTTAGGTACTGCTGCCCTTGCCGGGGGCGGGGCTGGGTTCAGGTTTGGAGAACAGGTCACCGAGGTAGCGGCCGCAGTCTGGATAGACACTGGGGTTTTGGACGACGGCTTCGGTGATCATCACCGCTGCGTGCGCTGGAGACGTTTTGAACAGTTTGTCGCTCTGGCGCTTGATCACGGCGTAGGCCGCATCCCAGCTCACCTGGTGGCTGTTGCCGTTGTTGCGCATGAAGCAATAGATCTGGGCTCCCTTCCCGCCCGCGCCTGGATTGCCCTCGGCCGTTTGGGCCTGAGCAGGTAGCCAGAGGCTGACCGTGCCCAGCGTGGCAACCAGTGCAAATCGCAGCAACGGGAGGCAAGGGGCCATGGGTTGGCTCAACGGCATCATCCAAGGCCCACCGTATCGATTCTGCTGGCCTTGGCCAGGCCTCGTTTCTGTGCTGTGATCGGCATCCCTGCTGGTCACGCCATGGCCCCCGAGTCGGTTTCCTTCCGCATCAGCCGCAACGCCGAAGATCTGGCCCAAACGGTTCACGCCCTGTCCCAGCGCCTGGTGAAGCTGGAACAGCGTTTGGCTGGCCTGGAACTCCAGCTGACTCGGCGGGTCGATCAGGATCCCGAAGAGATTGCCAGCCTCGCCAACGTTGAGCGATTGGTGCTCGATTGCCGCGCCCTGCTTGAAATGCCCGACAACCCAGGCGAAGAAACCGAGACGTTTGCTGCGGCCGCCTAACCCGGGGGCTGGCCAACGATGGCAGAATGGGAAGAAAGCGGCCATGGCCCATCCCTCTCCATCCCACTCCGGTTTGCAGTACGGATCAGGGAATCGTTGTTCCCAGAACGGCGCAGCATCGCCAGCCACGTCTTCCCGCAATGCGTTTCCCTCCGGCAGCGGGGAGGGTGACCACCAGCTGGAAAAGCTGGAGTTTGCCCTGGCCGTAGCCCTCACCCGGGGTGATCTGCAGAGATCCCAGACCCTGCGCGATCAGATTGCGGCATTGGGGGGCAATCTCGAAGAGCCGGGCACATGAGATGACAGTTATTGTTACCACGCCAGTGCCAACTTCTGCCTCTGTTTCAACATCTTCGGCGTCGAAGTTGCCCTTGCGAGCTGGTGGCCTCGAGCTCGATGGGCGCCGGGATCAGCTCCAGCATCTGATCCATGCCAATTCCACCCAAGCCCAGTTGGCTGCCGAGCAGGGCGATCTGGCCAAAGCAGCGCGTTTCATTCTGGCAGCGCTGGATGGGGAACGCCGGATGGCGGCGACCAATCCCCAGGTGGTGCAGTTGATCAGGCCGCGCGCCTGAGCCAGACATTAAGGAGCGGGTTCGTGCGAGCTGCATCCTCGGCCAGCTCGGCGGCGACGGCCTTAACAAAAGCCGGCCTAGGGGTTGACAGGTGAGCTACGATAATTTCTAACTTTTGCGATGCAGCTCCTTCGCGCGCCCCTGAAGTCACTTGTGATGGGCTTCCCCTTGGCGGTTGCCCTTGCGGCTTTAGCCCAGCCAGCCCAAGCCGCATTGACGTTCAATTTTTATGAATCCGGAAGTGATCTCGTTGTTGAAGGAACTGGATCGTTGTTGAGCTTGCCGTCAAGTTCTCTTTCAGCACCATGTGGAGGTGCTTTGGAGCTTTACCTGGGATTTTGCACGGGCCAATTCAACTCTATCGATCTTTATGAGATCAGTGGGCCCACCACCCTTGGTTCGGGCATCGTGGACCCTTCCGCTTTGTCGTCAAGCGACAGCGGCATTGCGCTCGGAATTATTTATAGTATTAGTGTATTCGGGATTGATTCCACCTACGTTTCAGGCGCTCCCATTGTCAGCAGTTCCACCTTCAGCGGCATAACGCTCGCTTCCTTGGGTATGCCCTCTTCTGGAACCCTGGGCACATGGACGCTTGTAGACCCCGATGATCCTTTTTACATAGGTGACACGATTTCAGTTCAAGTCAATGCAAGTGCGACGCCGGCATCCGTTCCTGGCCCACTGCCCGTTCTTGGCCTGGGAGTTGCCTTCAGCTTCAGTCGTCGTTTGCGCCGTCTGCACAACCGTTCGCGCCTTCGCCCCAGGACTAGCCAGCCCTCCTGAGACCGGGGGCCAGGTCCCACGGCCAATCCGCAGACGGGAAGGCGACCAGATCGTGATCGTCGTTGGCCCTGGGGGCCGGTTGAGCCTGGAAGCCCAGCACCAGTTGGCTACCGCTGCAAATTTTGTATTCGCGGTAGCGTTCTTGCAGGGAGCTGTTTCAGCCATGTGAGCAGGTTGGACTAACTTTTCGGAAATCTCTCAGTACCTGGCTCCAAGCGCGGGTGACAGGATTCGAATCGGCGACGTTCAGCTTGGGAAGCTTCTCCGTTGATGATCTGAACCGCTTGTGCTTCGATGAGTCTCATGTGCCTTCAGGCTTGGATGGGCGAAACATTTGGTTTGGGCATCTCACCCCATTGGTGATCGACTTGCCACCCCGGCGTTGAGGGCTTCGGGCGACTCTCGCTAAGCCGCCGAGCTGCTCCGCCGTCGCGGCGCTCAGCGGACGTGGTGTCGGCAGGGTTCCGGCTTCCGATCCCCACAAACGCGTCGCGCAGACAGGCCTGGATCAGCTGGTTGATCTGCCTCAGCTGTCCACGGTCCTGGCTTTGCCCATCGAGATGGTCCTCCCAGGCTGCGTGGATTACTGATCAGAAATCAGGGCTTAGCCCATGGCCCGATAGCCCCGCCGTCGCGGCTCCCTCATCCGTTGCGGCACCGGATGGCCCAGATCGAGCCAGTCGATGATGCGCACGCTGGTTTTGCCAGCTTGCTGCCGGTGCAGGCGATCGTCGTGATGTGATCAGTGCGCTCGTTCAGGGGCAACAGACTGTGGCCGTCACCCCGGCAGGTCACTGGGCGGTGAGGCGAATGGGGCCGCACTGCATGAACAGGATCGGCTGCAGACCGTCGTGCCACCAGCAGCTCCATCAATCGGGCGTTTTCCATACGCAGCTGATTCAGCTCGGAGGGCCTGGAGTCAGCCATGGGATGCGCTCACTCAGGCGAGGCCAATGCCCAGCACCCCCAGCAGCGCTTGCTCCAGCTCCGCCAGTTCCTTGGGGGTGAGGGTCGTTAAGGGGCCATCGCCCAGGCGGGAGCGATCCAGGGAGCGTGGTTGATCCGCCATCGCCACAGAGTCGCAGAGGAGGCGGTCGCGGGCACGGATCGGTACCCGCAGCGCCCGGGTGCCGGGGCGGTCCTGGGTGGTGAGCGGCACCACGATCACCGTGGCCAGGCCGGCCTGGGTGATCGGATCGGCCTGAAGGATCACGACGGGACGCAGCTTGCCCACCTCTGCGCCCTGATTGGGGTTCAGACGTGCCACCCAGATCTCGCCCCGACGCATCAGCGCCACCACGCTTGGGGGCTTGGTTGGCCGGTCCGCTCCGGGGAGGCCGTCTCCTCCGCCAACGCCAGAGCCTCACTATCGGCCGGCAGGAAATCTGCCGCCACATCGAGGCTTTCAGCGCGGGCGGCAGGGTCGCTCACCAGCGCTTCGGCGGCAGCGGTGAGCCTGGCTACAAGGCGCTCCCGCTCCCGGCGGCGCAGCAGCTCCTCCAGGGCTTCGCGGATCAGTTCCGAGCGGGGCTGGCCACAGTGGCGCGCTTCCTCGCCCAGTCGGCGCTCCAGGTCGTGGGGAAGCCGAAGACTGAAGGCTGGCATGCGGGATGCACTGATGATCTGTCATCCATTTTGTCATGCACGGCGTCATGCGTGGGGCCGGCTCAGTCGGTCTGCTTCAGCGTTGGTCAGCCTGCTGGCCGACACCCTGTCCCTGCGCTCAGGGTCCGTCATTCCCGCAGGGCCTCGGGATGAAAGGCCAGCTCAGGACTGCAGCATGGCTGCGCTTTAGGACTTGGATTCGTCGATCCACTGCGGCATGCGATCCAGACGGATCAACGACGGTCACTCAGGCCATGAAACGACTGAGCCTTGATAAGGAATTCCTTCCTGTAGAGCGCGCGCCCGCAGGGCTTGAAGGTCGGGACTGGACAGTTGGATATTGATGCGCTGGTCTTTCTGGCCCGTGGAGCGAGCGGCGGCTCTCAACTGAGTGAGCAACTGCGGTGAGGCCACGGAACGCAGTGAACCGGCTTCAAAGTCATTGAGGAGTTGTTGCTCTTCGGGTTCAAGACTGGGAGTGGCTTGCATGATCACGTTTCCGAGATGGTGCGACGGGTTGCCTTGCGGCTGGGAATGATGGTCTTCAGAAGCAGACCGTCAGCTGTTTCAACAAAGGGGACGAGGTGGGCGATGGGCTTGCCGATTCCCAGCAAACGCGTCGCGCAGAAGGGCTTGGATCAGGAGGTAACGCTTCCAGCGCGGCCAGGGTGGTGTGGCGCTGGCGTGCGCTCAGCCAGGCGCACGGCATCAGCGCCATGGCGCCTCCTTGTTCACCGCCGATGCCCGCTTGGCTGCCGCTGCGCGCGCCAGGGCGCTCTTCCCTGATGCCAGCAGCACCATCCCCCTAGTCTGACCAGGTCAACCAGACCAGATGATGGAGCCACGCTGCGTCAACGTTCAGGAGGCCAAGACACACCTTTCGGCCCTGTTGGCCAGGGTCGCGGCCGGTGAGCGCATCGTGCTGGCCCGTCATGGCAAGCCCATTGCCCAGCTGGTGCCCCTTGATCCCAGCCCGCGCCGGCAGCTCGGCTTCCTCAAGGGAAGCGTGGATGAGGCGTTCTTCGACCCCTTGCCCGACGACGAGCTGGAGCGCTGGGGCGCATGAGGCTGCTGCTCGACACCCATGTGCTGCTCTGGGCTCTGCTGGAGCCTCAGAAGCTCTCGTTGGAGTTGCGCAACTCCCTGGAGGACAGCGGCACCACGCTCGTCGTCAGCGCCGTCTCCGCCTGGGAGATCGCGACCAAGTGGAGGCTGGGAAAACTGCAGCACGCCCGATCCGTCGTCGAGAACTACGCCATGGCCCTCCATCGTCTGGCGGCGGTCGATCTGCCAATCAGCGGGGCCGTGGCTCGGCGGGCCGGCCTCTGGGATGTGCCGCACCGCGATCCCTTTGATCGCCTGCTGGCGGCCCAGGCCATGGCTGACGACCTCGTTCTGGCCAGCACCGATCCGGCCTTCGCCCAGTTCGAGGGGGTGGTGACGCTGCGATGAGCCGCTGCATCAGCTGAACCGATCCGATCGAGATCGCGGTTGGCCCCGATGGCCGGCCGATGGTCTGCACCGGCACCTGCGAGGACGCGGCGCTCAGCGGGCGTGGTAGCGGCAGGCCTAGATCAGCTGGTTGATCCGTTTCAGCTGCCTGCGGTCCTGGCTTTGCCCACAGAGAAAGTCTTCCGAGGTGGCGGGAGTCCACGCCAGCAGCTCGGCGTGGATTACTGATCAGAAATGAGGGAATATCCCATCGCCCGATAGCCCCGCAGCCGCCGCTCCCACATCCGTTGCGGCACCGGATGGCCGAGATCGAGCCAGTCGATGATGCGCACGCTGGTTTTGCCAGCCTGCTGCCGGTGTAGCCGGCCGGCGTATTGCTGCAGTGTGCCTTTCCAGGACACGGGCATCGCCAGCAGCAGCGTGTTGAGTGGCGGATGGTCGAAGCCTTCTCCCACTAGACGGCCGGTGGCCAGCACGATGCGGGGTGCATCGGGAGGTAATGCTTCCAGAGCGGCCAGGGTGGCGCTGCGCTGGCGTGCACTCAGCCGCCCATGCAGCAAAAATAGGTTTGGCACCTCCCCAGCCAGAGCGGCGGCGATCGTCGTGATGTGATGGGTGCGCTCGCTCAGGAGCAACAGACTGCGGCCGTCACCCCAGCAGGCGAGAGCCTCGGCCACGATCCGCTCGGTGCGGCGTGGGTCCTCCGCCAAGCGACGCATCAGCTCCTGAATCGGCAGATCGGTCGGTAGTGCTGGGAGCTGATGGGTGCGGCTCACCAGCTCCAGAATCTTGGGCGCTCCGGCAGGCCGCTGGGCGGTGTGGCGAATGGGGCCGCACTGCATGAACAGGATCGGCTGCAGACCGTCGCGGCGCACCAGGGTGGCGGACAGCCCCAGCAGGTAGCGGGCCTTCACCTGCCTGAGGATCGCCTCAAAGGACGCCGCCGCGATGTGGTGGCATTCGTCGACAATCACCTGTCCGTAGGTCTGCACCAAGGGATTCACCGCGCCCTTGCGCACCAGCGACTGCATCACGGCGATGTCGAGTTGGCCGGTGGGCTTGGCTTTGCCAGCACCGATGCAACCGATCGCTTCGGGCGAGATGTCCAGGAAGGCTTGCAGCCGCTCCTGCCACTGGCGCAGCAACTCGGCGCGATGCACCAGCACGAGGGTGTTCACGCCCCGCCGAGCCAGGATCGCCGCTGCGACCACTGTTTTTCCGAAGGCCGTCGGTGCCTGCAACACGCCGATGTCATGGCGCAGCATCGCCTCCACGGCGGTCTCCTGGTCAGCGCGCAGCTGGCCCGTGAACACCAGTTCCAGCGGTGAGCCGTTCTGGCGTTCATCCATCAGCTCCCAGCTGATCCCCTGCTCCTGCAGCAGGGTCTGCACAGGTTCCAGGCAGCCCCGCGGCAGGGCAATGTGCTGGGGAAAGTTCTCGCCGCAGCCGATCACCCGGGGTTTGTCCCATACCGACAGGCGCATCGCCTGGGCTTTGTAAAAGGCCGGGTTGGCGAAGGCGGCGAGGCGGATCAGGCGATTGAGCAGTGGCTGCGGCAGGCCCGAGCGCTCCACATAGAGGCGATCAGCCAGGGTGAGCGTGAGGGAGGTGGGCAGCGGCCCGCTGAGCTTCGCCATCTCAGCAGGTGCCATCCACGGGGTCGCCAGGTCCTCCTCATCGATGAACGCCAGATCGAGGGGATGGCCACCGCCCGTGGCGCTCTGGATCAAGGTCTTCAGCCCCGCCACCGACAACCTCTGCAGGGTTGCCAGATAGGCCCACGGATCGGGATAGGGCTGCAGGTCGTCATCCACGAAGACGCTGCAGCCCCGCTGCCTGGCATCCTTCTGCAGCGGCAGGGCGATCAGGTTGCCGAAGCCGCCTTTCGGCAGGGTGTCCTGGTTGGGAAACAGCCGGTCGTAGGAGCTCAGCTGCAGCTGACGCGTGGCGTTGCAGGTGTGGCTGATCAGGGCCGCCCCCAGCTGGCGAGCCTCCCGCGCCGGTACCGCCTCCTCGAAGAACACCCACACGTGGGCACCCTCCCCGGAGCGGGAGATCTCCAGCGCTGCCGGCACCGCCAGCTCCCGACACGAGCGCAGAAAGGCCCGGGCGTCGTCACGCCAGCCCTGCTCGTCAAAGTCGACGGCCAGCAGGTGGCAATGGTCGTTCTCCAGCAGGGGGTAGAGGCCGATGGTGTGGTCTCCGGCCAGATGGCCGTAGATCGCTGCATCGCTGAGGGGCAGCAGCTCGCGGTGGTTGCAGTCGCGGCAGGAGATCCGTGGCTTCTCGCAGATGCCTGGCCGCCACTCATTGGCGCAGGCCGGTGCATAGCCCGAGCGCCCGCTGCTGTTGCTCTGCCAGCGCTGGGCGTAGACGTCGTCACGGCCTCGAAAGAGATGCCGGAAGAGCGTCACCTTCTCCTGCACCGAAACAGGGCCATTGGGATGGTGCTGGACCGAAACCGGTGCAGGTTCAGTTGAGCCAGGTCCGCTGGAGCGCCAGGCGATGCTGTGGGTTTCCAGCAGTGCAATCAGTCGGGCGTTCTCCTGTCGCAGTTGATCCAGCTCAGAGGACCTGAAGTCGGCCATGGGGTGGGGCCTCAGCGCTGGTCAGCCTGGCGGTAGACAGCATTGCGCTCCCGCTTGCCCACCGCCACAGCCAGCTAAGCAGAGCTTGATCTTGGTGCGATCACTGGAGCCCCGCAGCTTGCTGGCGGGAATTCGCGGGACAACCAGCCGCTCAGCCAGCTTCTTTTTGAACTGCGCGCGAATCCCCTCGTTCAGTTGCCTCCATTCCCGAAGGGCTTCTGGGTGAAATGCCAGTTCAAAGGGCATCGAGGCTGACCCGCACTGGCTCCAGGTCGTCCGTCAGCCTGGCATCGGCGAGACGAGCCAGCTCCAGGTCGTCCACCAGATCCATCAGTTCTTCGTAGGCCTTGGCCGGCACGCAGTAGGAGGCCGGCTCGTTTCGGTTCAGCACCGCCACGGCCATGCCCTCTCCGGCCGCCACGGTGGCCATGGGGTTCTTCTTGTGCTCGGAGATGCTGACGGCGATCTCGGTCAACATGCGATGCGCCATGGCCAACCCAGCCCAGCTACTTGAACCAGGCAAGCACGACAGGTATTAAGGCTGCACCCAGAGCGACAATTCAGGTGAAACCAGGGACTCGGAAGTAGCCGGTAATGCACTCAGGATTGCGAATGGCAATCTGAGCGTGACTCTTTGCCTTGAAGCCTGATCCAGGAAAGAGGTCGTTGCCTTCTACAAAGATGCCGTAGACACTGTCATAGGCATCGAGGCCGCTCTCTTCCCGGAGCTTGTGAACCATCTTGATGACGAGGCAATCGAGAGGCCGGTAGAGATAGATGCCGTCCTCCATGGCACCGTTGGATGGAAGTTTGCCGCCCTGGCTTTCAATCACGAGCTTGACCTTCTCATAGGCAACCCGTAGTTCGTCCAGAGCCCCATAGTCCGTCAGATTGAGGCAATGGCCTGGGTAGGCGAAGGCCCCCAAGACAGAAGGCTCAGTCATCTCTTCTGGCTTTTTTTGTTGTTTCTCCCTGGCCCAGGTCATGGCGCGGGAGGGGCTGTCGACCCAGAAGTAGATCCCGGGCCCAAGCCAGTCGTACTTGTTCTCGCTTGGAATCGGTGAGGTTTTGCCTTCGAGGACAAGGTCCGCAAGGGATCGATCGCAGCCGTGGTGCAGAAGAAGGGGGCCGAGGCTATTTCGAACCGGCTTCGCCATCTTCAGGCCAATAGGAGGGACTCCAATGGCCTTTGGAATCGAGGAGACCGGCAGAGATCAGGAATTGCTTGGCCCAACCGGGCTCCTTGATCTTCTCATCCACCCAGGCAAGATTCTCAGACGTCAGACGCGTCTCTTGGGAGGAGACCTCGGGCATGCCCTGGTCTGCTGGATTTTGGCGGGGGGTGAGCAGGGCCATGAAGCAGCTGGCCTCGTGAGCCCTGAACTGTAGGTCTGCGGGGGGTGGTGTCGCTGTGGCAGGCGAACCATTCGCCATGAAGCTGCCCCAACGATGGCTCGCTGAGCGCCACCTGTCATGGGCAGCACGGCCAGCCAGCGGTCACGGGTTTCTGACCGGCCGGCTTCAGGACGCGAGAAGCCGTCGCTCCGCTTTGGTGAAGGCCGCCAAATGGGTCGGCCGCGGCCACGACGTTGGGCGGCAGGTCGCAGATCACATGGGCCCAGTGCAGGGTGAGCCGATCCAGCAGCTGGGAGGCGCTTTGGGGCGGCTGACGGCTGACGATGCACCCTGGTCCAGGTGGACTCCTTGATCTCGAGGGAACGGATTTTGTACTCGCGGTTCCGTTCGATCAGCGCATTCCAGTCTGTTTGTTGCTCAGGATTTGCCTTTTGGGTGTCAGCAGTCCCGGCATCTGATTCGCTTCCTGATCTATAGGTGATTGTCTTTGTTGCCTATTCTGGTTCTATTCCGCTGCTGAAGTCGTCATAGATCTTGCAAACAGCTGCGCCAATCTTCTTGGCGTTGTCGAAGTGCCAGGGGATTGGAAGTTGTATCTGACGCCGCTTGCCGCCGCCCGCTTTGGCAGTGATGTTGAGCCTGGTGAAGCCTCGGTGCTCTGTGAGCGCCCAGCCCCTTGGGCATCCCTTGCGGGACAGGGCGTGAGCGGTTTCGACGCGGATGGCGATCTCCCAGGGGGCTGCCTCAGCCATGTGAGAAGGTCTGTGAGAAGGTCGGCCCTACAGCCTGGCACGGCCTGTCAGGAGCAGTCAGCCGTTGGCAGCCTTAAAGCCAGTGCCAGACTGGCTTTTGGGGGGATTTCTCAGTCCTGGACTAAAAGCGGGTGACCGGACTCGAACCGGCGACGTTCAGCTTGGGAAGCTGACATTCTACCACTGAATTACACCCGCAAGGTGTAAATCTAAATTAGCAGAGTCACGGGAAGCCTAAGGCCAGATAGTGGCTTCCCGAAACTCATGCGGCTCAGCCCTGGGCCAGGGCAGCGGCGCAGGCGGCGACGCCGGCTCCTGGGTTGCCCGTGTGCATGCCCAGGTCTGCCAAGGTGGCTTCGATGGCGGCCACGGCCGTGAGCACGTCGCGATCGCAAACAAAGCCGAGGTGGCCGATGCGGAATACCTGGCCCTTGAGGTGGTCCTGGCCGCCGGCCAGCAGGATGTCGAACTTCTCCTTCACGGCCTTGCGCAGGGCTTCCGCATCGATGCCGTCTGGTGCCACCGCCGTGATGGCCGGGCTGCCATGGCCCTCGGCGGCATAGAGGGGCAGGCCGATCGCCTTCATGCCCGCCTGGGCCGCGGCGCGGTGGCGGCTGTGGCGGGCGAAGATCGCCTCGAGT
>CBFIGH010000019.1:0-10890 GCA_965662115.1 Cyanobium sp. | reverse complement strand
GGGGGCATTGTCCCCCCGCAACACGCAGTGGGCCACCGACCAGTCGTAGGACTCCCACACGCGCGGGTCCAGCTTGTAGTTGGCGCCCGCGAAGCTGCCCAGCCTTAGGCCGCTGGGCTGGGCCGAGCAGTAGGGGCGACTGCCGGGCTTGGCCAGGTATTGCTGGTGGTAGGGCTCGGCGTACCAGAAGGTTTGGTCGCTGCGCACTTCGGTGGTGATCAGCCCAAAACCCTTGCCGCTCAACAGCAGCTGGTAGGCCTGGCAACTCGCCTTGGCCAACACCATCTGGGCTGGATCGTCGACATAAATCACCGAGCGGTATTGGCTGCCGCGATCGTTTCCCTGCCGGTTTCCCTGGGTGGGGTCATGGCACTCCCAGAACAGCTTGAGCAGGTCGCTGACGTTGATCAGAGCCGTGTCCCACACCACCCGCACCACCTCGCTGTGGCCGCTGCGTCCGGAGCACACCTGGTCGTAGCTGGGCTGGGCCAGCGAGCCGCCGGCGTAGCCCACGGCGGTGGTCACCACCCCCGGCAGCCGCCAGAACCCCTTCTCCGCCCCCCAGAAGCAGCCGCAACCGAACACCGCCTCGGCCTGGCCCGGCCCCGGCTCCGCGTCAATCCTGCTGCCCAGCACCGCATGGGCTGCCTGGGTTTGGCTGGCGGATTGAAACAGGCCGAACACGGGCAATTGAGCAATCAAAACCGAGCCTAGGCCGGTGCTTTGGGTGCTGCGTCCGGTTCAAAGGCAATGTGGTTCAGCAGGGTAGTGGTGAAAGCAAACAGCAAAAAAGGCAGCGACAACACCAGAATCACCCCCACCCCCACCAGGGCAAAGATCGGCTTGCTGGCCCCCATCAGGGCCAGGCCGGCGGCCAGGCTGGCGAAGATCACCAGCATCCAGATCAGGATCTGGCCGTAGATGTCCCCGAAGGTCAAGGTGCAGCGCAGCCGGTAGGGCAGGCCGGAAAAGGGGGCAGCGGGCTCCATGGCGGGCAACTGGGTTCTCTCCCCACCTAAGCCGCGGCGGGCCAGCTTGGCTGGGCTGCTCAACAAGTGTTGAGATCAGCCGGCGGCCCGCAGTTGCTCGCTGGCCTGCTGGCGCTCCCAAAGGCGGCGGTAGGTGCCTGGCTGGGCGAGCAGCTCGAGGTGATGGCCCTCTTGCACCAGGCGCCCCTGCTCGAGCACCAACACCCGATCGCAGGCGGCGGCGGCCGAGAGTTGGTGGCTGATCATCAAAATCGTGCGCCCCTGCTGGTCCCGCAGGCTGTGCAGGATCGCTGCGGCCGTGGTGTTGTCCACACTGGCCAGGGCGTCATCGAGCACCAGCAGGGGCGTCTGCACCAGCAGGGCCCGGCCGAGCGCCGTCCGTTGGCGTTGGCCGCCGCTGAGGGTGATGCCCCGCTCGCCGACCAGGGTTTGGTAGCCATCCGGGAAGCCCTTGATGTCGCCCGCCAGGCGGGCCTGGCGGGCCGCCTGTTGCACCCGCTCAAGCGACGCTTCCGGTTGGCCGTAGCGCAGGTTGTCGGCCAGGGAGGCGGTGAATAGATAGCCCTCCTGGGGCACCAGGCCCACCCGGTCGCGCAGGGCCGCCAGGTCCAGCCGGGTGACGTCGACCCCATCGAGCCATAGCTGGCCGGGCTCCACCTCCACCATCCGGCCCAGGGCGCGGGCCAGGGTGGTTTTGCCGCAGCCCACCTGCCCCACCACCGCCACCAGCTCGCCCGGCTTGAGCACAAAACTGACATCCACCAGGGCCGGGCGGGGGGCACCCGGGTAGCGCACGGTCAGGCCCCTGGCCTGCACGGCACCGCAGCTGGGTTGGCCGGGGGTCTGGGGCTGGGCGGGGGAGACGATCTGGGGCTGGCGTCGCAGCAGCTCCTCGACCCGCTCCAGGCTCACCTGGCCGGTCTGGAAGGTGTTGAGGGTGAAGCCCAGCAGGGCCGTAGGGAACACCAGCCGTTCGACGAACAGGATCAGGGCGACCAGGTCGCCGATCGTCAGCCGACCCGTCTCAAGCTGGCCACTGCCGAGGGCGAGCAGCAGCAGCAGGCTGATCGAGGCGATGCCCTCCAGCAGCGGAAACAGGGTGCTGCGGGTGCGGGCCAGGCCCAAGGCGGCATCCCGGTAGGTGCGGTTGCGGCCGGCGAAGGCCGCCTGCTCCGTGCTCTCCTGGCCGTAAATCTTGATCGCACTGATGCCGGAGAGGTCCTCCTGGATCAGGTCGCTGAGCGAGGCCAGTGCCTCCTGCTGGCGCCGTTGCTGGCGCATCATGCGCCCACCGAACAGGCGCACCACCACCAGCATCACCGGGTAGAGCCCGACCGCCGCCAGGCTCAGCCAGGGGTCGATCGCCAGCATGGCCGGCAGGGTGAGGGCATAGGCCAGCGCGGTGTTGGTGAGGCTGAGCACCGCGAAGCCCATCAGCCGCCGCACGTTTTCCACGTCGCTGGTGGCCCGGCTGATCAATTCGCCACTGCCGGTGGTCTGCACCCAGCCCGGTTCCTGTAGCAGCAGGTGGTCGAAGATCTGCTGCTTAAGGCCTGCCTCCACCTGCCGGCCGACGCCGAACACCACCATCCGCGAGTAGAGCCGCACCGCTCCCATCACGCTGGCCAGGGCGACGATCAGCCCCGCCTGGGCCAGCACGTCCTGGAGGGCGAAGCCGTCCTGGAGGTCATCGATCACCCGCCGCACCAGCAGTGGAATCGAAACGCTCAACAGGTTCACCGCCACCAGGGCGGCGACGCCCACGAGCACCTGGCGGCGATGGGGGCGCAGGTAGCGCCGGATCAGATCGAGCCGTATGGCTCCCATCGGCGGCCGATTGCACAGGTGGCCCCAACCTAGGCAGCTGCTTTTCCGGCAGGCTGGTTGGGCGCGCCCCGCCCCGATGGAACCCAGCAGCAACGACCAGAGCCATCCCCTCTACGCCAGCGACCGGGATGTGGTGGATCGGCTGCTGGCGGCCGAGCAGCCTGGCGACGACCACCTGGTTGATGCGGCCCGGTTGCTGATGCGCTACGAGGCCTTTCCCGGTGCCCATGACCTGAGCGCCGATCTGGCCAAGGCCCTGCGCCTTTGGGGCCTCAGCCGCGACCAGCTGCACAGCCGCACCCGGGCGATCTGGGCGGCGGGATTCCGGCCCGGGCCGACGGCCAGCCCCGGCGACGGGGCGGTTGGTTCCAGTTTTGACACCGCCGACCAGGACCAGCCCTAAATCAAATTTGTTTGGGGCATCGCCAATTTCCCCCTCTTCGGGTGATAGTGGGGGTGTCCCCATCACCCGGCCCGGTGTGCTTTGCACCCGGGCTTTTTTCTGGCCCGATCCGATGGCACCCGCCCCCTCCTGGCCAGCCCTGCTGGAGCAAATCCTTAACGACCAGTCGCTCAGCGCCGCCCAGGCCACGGATCTGATGCAGGGCTGGCTGGCCGAACAGATCGATCCGGTGCTCACCGGCGCCCTGCTGGCCGCCCTGCGGGCCAAGGGGGTCAGCGGTGAGGAACTCGCCGCCATGGCCGGGGTGTTGCGGCAGGCCTGTGACCTCCCGGCGGCCCGCCCGGCCCTGGCCCTGGTGGACACCTGCGGCACCGGCGGCGATGGGGCCGACAGTTTCAACATCTCCACGGCGGTGGCCTTTGTGGCGGCTGCCTGCGGCGCCCATGTGGCCAAACATGGCAACCGCAGCGCCAGTGGTCGGGTTGGCTCGGCCGATGTGCTCGAGGCGGCCGGCATCCATCTGCAGGCTCCCCAGGCCCAGGTGATCGCCGCCTTGCCCCTGGCGGGCCTCACCTTCCTGTTTGCCCCCGGCTGGCATCCGGCCCTGGTGGGGTTGGCCCCCCTGCGCCGCAGCCTGGGCGTGCGCACGGTGTTCAACCTGCTGGGCCCGCTGGTCAATCCGCTGCGGCCCGAGGCCCAGGTGTTGGGCGTGGCCCGGGCCGACCTGCTCGACCCGATGGCCGATGCCCTGGCCCGGCTGGGCCTGCAGCGGGCGGTGGTGGTGCATGGCCAGGGTGGTTTAGACGAGGCCTCCCTGGCTGGCATCAGTCAGTTGCGCCTGGTAGAGGCCGGCTCGGTGCGCAGCGACCAGCTCGATCCAGAGCAGCTGGGGTTGCAGCTCGCCCCCCTCTCGGCCCTGGCCGGCGGCGATTTAGACACCAACCGGGCCATTCTCGAAGCCGTGCTCCAGGGGCGGGGCAGCCAGGCCCAGGCTGATGTCGTCGCCCTCAACACGGCCCTGGTGCTCTGGGCCGCCGGCCTGGCAGCCAGCCTGGCCGAAGGGCTCGCGCAGGCCCAGGCGGCCCTGGCCGCCGGAGCTGGCTGGCAGGCCCTGGAACGCCTGCGCCAGGCCCTGCCCGTTCCGGCTGCGGGATGATCACTTCACTTGCATTAAACCCTTGAGCAAGGCCCCTGCCCTGTTGGTGCTGGCCGATGGCACGGTGCTGCGGGGTGAGGCCTTCGCCGCCCGCGGCACGGCCATTGGTGAGGTGGTGTTCAACACCGGCATGACCGGCTACCAGGAGGTGATCACCGACCCCAGCTATGCGGGCCAGCTGGTGACCTTCACCTATCCCGAGCTCGGCAACACCGGCATCAATGGGGCCGACCAGGAGGCGGACCACCCCCATGTGCGGGGCGTGATTGCCAGGCAGCTGGCACCGCAGGCCAGCAACTGGCGCGCCGAGGCCGAACTGGAGCCCTGGCTGGCCGGGCACGGGGTGGTGGGAATCCGCGCCGTCGACACCCGGGCCCTGGTGCGCCACCTGCGCGAGGGCGGAGCGATCAATGGGGCGATCAGCAGCGATGGCACCCCGGCCCATGCGCTGCTGGAGCAGGTGCGCACGGCCCCTTCGATGCAGGGCCTCAACCTGGTGGCCCAGGTGTCCACCCGGCAGCCCTACCACTGGACCCAAGCCTGCGGGGTGGGCTTCGATCAGCGCCCGCAGCCGCGGCCGGCCAGCCCCTACCGCGTCGTGGCCATCGACTTCGGCATCAAGCGCGCCATCCTGGAGCGGCTGGTGGCCCATGGCTGTGAAATCACCGTGCTGCCCGCCGATGCGCGCCTCGAGCAGGTGCTCAGCCTCCAGCCCGAGGGCGTGTTTCTCTCCAACGGGCCGGGCGATCCCGCTGCCGTCAGCGGCGGCATTGCCCTGGCCCGGGGCCTGATCGCCCAGGCCAACCTGCCCCTATTCGGCATCTGCCTGGGCCATCAGATCCTCGGCCTGGCCCTGGGCGGCCGCACCTACAAACTCGGCTATGGCCACCGCGGTCTGAACCACCCCTGCGGCAGCCCTGGCGAGATGGAAATCAGCAGCCAGGTTGAGATCACCAGCCAAAATCACGGCTTTGCCCTCGAGGCCAGCTCCCTGCCCGGCGATCGGGTGCGGGTGAGCCACCACAACCTCAACGACCACACCGTGGCGGCCCTGGAGATGCGGGATGCCCCCGTTTTTGGCATCCAATACCACCCGGAAGCCAGCCCTGGCCCCCATGACGCCGACCACCACTTCGCCCGCTTTGTCGCCCTGATGGCCGCGCGCCGGTGAGGGTTGGCGCAGTTTTGTTGCGACTTCCCCACACTTGAATCACCTCCCTACACTCCCGGCATATCGAACCGGGGATTGGAGCCATCAACGACCTGCAGCGATTGACGGTGTCCCTGCGAGGGGGATTCGAGCAGCAGGCCCACTGCCAGCTGTTCCGCTTCACTGGCCAGCTCGATGCCTACTCCGATAAGCAGTTTGGCGATTTCATCGCCTCCCACCGCGGCGGAGCCCAGCCCCTGGTGATCGATCTGAGTGCTATCGACTTCATCGATTCCTCCGGCCTCGGTGCCCTGGTGCAGCTGGCCAAGCAGTGCAACGACGCCAAGCAGAGGTTTTTGGTGGTGGGCAATGCCCGGGTTGTGCAGACCGTGAAACTCGTGCGCCTCGAGGAGTTTCTGCATCTGCAACCCAATCTGGACACCGCCCTTGCCAGCCTCACCCCCTGAGGCTGCCCCACCCAGCTGGCTAGCCGGGTTGCCGCCCCAGCCTCCGACCTCCGAGCTCGGCCCCCTGCAACTCGCCTGGCTGGGGGATGCGGTGTGGGAACTGCACCACCGGCTGGAGCGCTGCCGCCGGCCTGGGCGCTGCCAAACCCTGCATGAGCAGGTGGTGCAGGTGGTCCGTGCCGACGCCCAGGCCCGCTGCCTGGAGTGTCTCGATGGCTTGCTCAGCGAAGCCGAACGGGACCTGGTGCGGCGGGGGCGGAACCGGGCCGGCCGGGGGCCGCGCCGGGGTGAGGCCGCGGCCTATGGCCAGGCCACCGGCTTCGAGACCCTTTTGGGCTGGCTGTTTCTCCATGACCCGGGCCGGCTGGCCGAGCTGCTAGATCACTTGAAGGAACACGATCCATAAACCAGCCGTCGACGCCATGAGCCCACGATTTGAACGCCGTCGCGGAACTGCACGCCCCACCCGTCTGGGTGACCCCCGGGATCCGCGTCGCCAACCCCGCCGGGATGGGGGCTCTGAGCGCCCGGTCAGTCGCAGTGACAAGCCATACGAGAGGCCCTACGAGAAAGCAGACGAGAAGCCCTACGGAGACAGAAAGCCCTATGGAGACAGAAAACCCTTTGGCGATCGCAAACCCTTTGGCGACAGGAAGCCCTTTGGCGATCGCAGACCCTCGGGCGATCGAAAGCCCTATGACCGCCGGCCGACAGCTCGCCGGGCCGGGGCTCCGGTGCGTTTCGCCGCCAAGCCGCTGATTGTCGACGCCGCCCCCGCCCTGCCCGCAGGCGAGGCCGAACGCCACAGCATTGACCCCAGCACCGACCTGATCTGGGGTCGCCATCCCGCCCAGGCGGCCCTGGAGAGTGGCCGGCCGATCCACCGCATCTGGTGCACGCCGGAGGTGCGCTCCGGCACGAAGTTTCTGCAGCTGCTGCGGGAGGCCAAGGCCTCGGGGGTGCTGGTGGAGGAGGTCACCTGGGCGCGGCTGGGCCAGCTCACCGGTGGTGCCGTGCACCAGGGCATCACCCTGCAGACCGCCGCCGCCGATACCCTGGATTTGGCCAGCCTGATCGAGGGTTGTGCCGCCATTGGCGAATCCCCCCTGCTGATGGCCCTCGACGGCCTCACCGATCCCCAAAACCTGGGCGCGATCGTGCGCAGTGCCGAAGCCCTCGGTGCCCATGGGTTGGTGTTGCCCCAGCGGCGCAGTGCCGGCCTGACGGGATCGGTGGCCAAGGTGGCCGCCGGCGCCCTGGAGCACCTCCCCGTTGCCCGGGTGGTCAACCTCAACCGGGCCCTCGATGCCCTCAAGCAGGAGGGCTACCGGGTGGTGGGCCTCGCCGCCGAAGGCGCCCTCAGCTTGGAGGAGGTGGATCTGGAGGGCCCCCTGGTGATCGTGACCGGCTCCGAGGGCGATGGGCTCTCGATGCTCACCCGCCGCAACTGTGACCAGCTGGTGCGCATCCCCCTGCGGGGGGTGACCCCCAGCCTCAATGCCTCGGTGGCCACCGCCCTGCTGCTCTACGAGGTGGCCCGGCGGGGCTGGATGAAGGGTTTGCGGGGCAGCCAGCCAGCACCCCGTCTGGTTCGCCCCCAACTGCCTGCCGCCGCGGCGACTCCCCAGCCAGAACCCCAGCTCGAGCCTGTGCAACAGCCCGAGCCTGAATCCGAGATGCCGGCCGTGGAACTGGGCCTGACACCGGCCCCTCCCGCCGGCTTTACAGGCGATATCCAGTTGTGAGGCACCCGGGGATCTGGGCACCCTGCGCGGGCAGAATGGAACCATTCCCGCCCCTGCCCCATGAATCCCCTGCTGTGGCCCCTGCGCAGCTGCGCTAACGGCCTGGGCCTGGCTTGGTGGGCGCGGGTCGAAACCCATGGCCCCGACGCCGTCTATTGGTTCGGGCCCTTTGTGCGCCGCCACACCCTGGAGGCCCGCCTGCCCGAATTTCTCTCGGATCTTCAGGCCGAGGCGCCCGGCTCCCTCGAGCACCAGCTGCTGCGCACCCGCAGGGGTGAGCCCCTGACCGAGATCAGCTAACGGAGATCAGCTGATAGCGTCCAGTCCAGCTGGCAACCGGGTGGATGGGGATCGCCGCATGGCGTGAGCAACTCAACAAGGGCGAGATCTCCGCCCGGGAGCTCACAGACCACCACCTGGCCCGCATTGCTGGGGTGGATTCCACCATCCACGCCTTTTTGGAGGTCACGGCCGAGCGGGCCAGGGCTGACGCCGATCGCATCGATGCCCTGCGCGCCGCAGGCGAATCCCTGCCCCCCCTGGCCGGCATCCCCCTGGCGATCAAGGACAACCTCTGCACCCAGGGGATCACCACCACCTGCTCGAGTCGGATGCTGGAGCACTTCGTGCCCCCCTACGAGAGCACGGTCACCGAGCGGCTCTGGCAGGCCGGAGCGGTGTTGATCGGCAAAACCAACCTCGACGAGTTCGCCATGGGCAGCTCGACCGAAACCTCCGCCTTCGGGCCGAGCCGCAACCCCTGGAATCCCGAGCGGGTGCCTGGCGGCAGCTCCGGCGGCAGCGCGGCCGCCGTGGCCGCCGGCGAGTGCCTGGCCGCCCTGGGTTCCGATACGGGCGGGTCGATCCGCCAGCCCGCCTCCTTCTGTGGTGTGGTGGGCCTTAAACCCACCTACGGGCGGGTCAGCCGCTACGGGCTGGTGGCCTTTGCCAGCTCCCTCGACCAGGTGGGTCCGTTCAGCACCAGCGTGGCCGATGCGGCCGAACTGCTGCAGGTGATCGCCGGCGCCGATCCCCGCGATGCCACCTGCCTCAAAGCCCCCGTGCCCGACTATGTCGCCGCCCTCAGCGAACCGGTGACGGGCCTGCGGGTGGGCATCGTGCGTGAGTGTTTTGCCGCCGAGGGGCTGGATCCCGAGGTCAAGGCGTCGGTGCTGGCCGCCGCCGCCCAGCTGGAGGCCCTCGGTTGTGAGCTGGTGGATGTCAGTTGTCCCCGCTTCAACGATGGCATCGCCACCTATTACGTGATTGCGCCATCGGAGGCATCGGCCAACCTGGCCCGCTACGACGGCGTCAAATACGGCTACCGCAGCCCCGACGCCGCCAGCCTGGCCGAGATGACCGCCCGCAGCCGGGCCGAGGGCTTCGGCGATGAGGTGCAACGCCGCATCCTGATCGGCACCTATGCCCTCTCAGCCGGCTACGTGGACGCCTACTACAAGAAGGCCCAGCAGGTGCGCACCCTGATCCGCAGGGATTTTGAGCGGGCCTTTGGCTCGGTTGACGTGCTGCTCACCCCCACCTCGCCCACCACCGCCTTCGGCTTCGGTGCCCACAGCGATGACCCCCTGGCCATGTATCTGGCCGACCTGCTGACCATTCCCGCCAACATGGCCGGCCTGCCGGCGATCAGCCTGCCCTGTGGCTTCGACGGCCAGGGGCTGCCGATTGGTCTGCAGTTGATCACCGGCGTGCTCGAGGAGCCGCGCCTGTTGCAGGTGGCCCACCACTACGAGCAGGCCGCCCTGGTGCTGAAGGACCGCGCCACACCAGATCTGGTGGCAGGTGCCCCAGCGGGTCGCTGAGTCACGCTGGATCTTGCGGTGTCGCCTAACCTGGGCTCCATGCTCGGGCCCTAGGCCGTTCCTGCCCTTGGCGTTTGTTCCGCTCCATAACCACAGCGACTACAGCCTCCTGGATGGGGCCAGCCAGTTGCCGGCGATGGTGGATCGGGCCCTGGAGCTGGGCATGCCGGCCCTGGCCCTCACCGATCACGGCGTCATGTACGGCGCCATCGAGTTGTTGAAGCTCTGCACCAAGGCAGGCATCAAGCCGATCATCGGCAATGAGATGTATGTCATCAATGGCTCGATCGAAGACCCCCAGCAGAAAAAGGAGAAGCGCTACCACCTGGTGGTTCTCGCCAAGAACGCCGTCGGCTACCGCAACCTGGTCAAACTCACTAGCATCAGCCACCTGCAGGGCATGCGCGGCCGCGGCATCTTCGCCCGGCCCTGCATCGACAAGGCCACCCTGGCGGCCCACAGCGAGGGGCTGATCGTGTCCACCGCCTGCCTGGGCGGTGAGATTCCCCAGGCGATCCTGCAGGCTCGCCCCGAGGTGGCCCTGGAGGTGGCCCGTTGGTATCAGAGCGTCTTTGCCGACGACTTCTACCTGGAAATTCAGGACCACGGCGGCAGCGAAGATCGCATCGTCAACACGGGCATCGCCCGCATCGGCGCCGAGCTGGGCATCGAGCTGGTCGCCACCAACGACGCCCACTACCTCAGCGCCAACGATGTGGAGGCCCACGACGCCCTGCTGTGCGTGCTCACCGGCAAGTTGATCAGCGATGAGAAACGGCTCCGCTACACCGGCACCGAGTACATCAAGGGCGAAGCGGACATGCTGGCCCTCTATGCCGATCACCTGCCCCAGGAGCTGATCGAGCGGGCCGTGGCCAACACGGCTCGGGTGGCCGACAAGGTGGAGCCCTACGACATCCTGGGCCGCTACCAGATGCCCCGCTTCCCCATCCCCGCGGGCCACAGCTCGGTGAGTTACCTCAGCGAGGTGGCAGGCCTTGGCCTGCGGGAGCGGTTGCAGCTCCCTGCCGACCAGCCGTTTGAGCCGGTCTATGGCGAGCGCCTGGCCTTCGAGCTGCAGGTGATGGAGCAGATGGGGTTCCCCACCTACTTCCTGGTGGTGTGGGATTACATCCGCTTCGCCCGTGACAACGGCATCCCGGTCGGGCCAGGCCGGGGCTCGGCCGCTGGCTCCCTGGTGGCCTATGCCCTCGGGATCACCAACATCGATCCGGTGGTCCACGGCCTGCTGTTTGAGCGCTTCCTCAACCCTGAGCGCAAGTCGATGCCGGATATTGACACCGACTTCTGCATCGAGCGCCGGGCTGAG
>CBFIGH010000018.1:0-1633 GCA_965662115.1 Cyanobium sp. | reverse complement strand
TCGCTGTAGCGAGCCGCCAGGGCGGGATCGGCGCCACCGGCCTGCAGCATCGGCGCCACCAGGGGTAGCGGCACGGTGGAGATCACCGCATCGAAGTGGCGCTCGCCGGCGGGGGTGCGCACCACAGCCCCTTGGCCAGGGCCCAGCGAGCGGATCGCCTGCACTGGGCTGGAAAGTTGGGTCTCACAGCCGAGATCCCGCAGGCGCTGCTCCAGGGCATCGATCCAGCGCTGGGAACCGCCCTCCAGGTAGCCGAGGGTTTCTTTGAGCCAGCGACGCGATTGCCCGAGGCGGCGGATGCGGCTCCAGATCCAGGCGGCGGAGAGCGTGTCGCTGTGTTCGTAGAACTTGTAGGCGAAGAGCTTCTGCCAGAGCAGGGCGTAGCCCTGGGGGCCGAGCCAGCGTTTCAGCCAGTCGGTAGCGCGGATGCCATCGAGGTGCCGCCAGTTGCGCAGGCTGAGGCAGCGGGCCGCGTGCAGCAGATAGCGGATGCGCGTGAGCAGGGGCAGGCGGCGAAACCCGAGCACTGAGCCGGCGCTGCCCCAGCGGTAGAGGCGCCCATCCACGAAGAAGCCCATGGAGGTTTGCTTCCAACGCAGTTGATCCGCCAGGCCCAGCTCCTCGAGCAGCGCAAAGAAGGCGTGGTCGCTGAGGCAGTGGAAGTGGTAGTAGCGCTCGAGGGTTTGGCCTGCGAACTGGAAGCTGGCGGCCATGCCTCCGAGGCGATCGTCGGCCTCCAGCAGCACCGGCTTGGCGCCTTCGAGGGCTAGTTGGTAGGCCACCGCTAGGCCCATGGGGCCGCCGCCCACCACCGCAATCGTTGGCGCCATCAGAAGGGAATCACCACCTGGGAATAGCGCGGATCCTGATAGGTGATCCGCAGGGCATCGGCCAGCGTTGTGGGCTGCACCGAAAAGATGCCGGGCCAATCGATCACCTCGAATTCATCGCCGGCGGTGAGGGCTGTGAGCTGGGAGCGGGTGAAGGCCGGCTGGCGGCTGATCAGGGCCCAGAGCTGCAGCAACCAGCCGAACAGGGGGATCGGCAGGTGAATGATCCAGGGGCGTGCCTGCACGGCCTGGCGCAACTGGCGCATCAGGCTGATGTAGCTCACCTGTTCCAGGCCCGTGATGTCGTAGCTGCCGCTGAGGCCCGGCTGCTCGAGGCAGCTCTGGATCACCTGGCAGAAATCCCCCACATACAGGGGCTGGCGAATGAAGCGGCCGCTGCCGGGGATCGGGAACACGGGCAGCTTCTGCATGAAGCGGGCCAGCCAGCCCAGATGTTTGCGGTCGAACCAGCCGAACATCAGCGTGGGCCGCAGGATCACCACACCGGGCCAGCTGCGTTGCACCAGCTCTTCTTGGGCGCGCTTGGTGGTGGTGTAGAGGTCGGTGGCTACCGAGTTCACCACCGAGCTGCTGATGTGCACCAGCCGGGGGATGCCGTGGCGCTTGAGCTGCTCGAGCAGCACCTCGGTGGTGCGGATGTTGTTGCGCTCGAACTGGCTGGGATCGGTGTTGCCGATCTCGGCCTGGAGCATCACGCAGGCATCGCAGCCCGTCAGGCGGTGGGGCCAGCGCACACCGCTGGTGCTGGTGAGGTCTTCGCACAGAAACTCCACTGCCGGAAA
>CBFIGH010000017.1:0-1532 GCA_965662115.1 Cyanobium sp. | reverse complement strand
CTCACCAACTTGCCGCCGTTGGAGAGCATGGCGTGCAGCTGGATCAGTTTCAGCGGCGTGAGGTTGAAGCCCTGGCCGAAGGCCGCTGTGGCCGGTTCGATCGGTTGGGTTCGGAAGGTGTCCAGGCTCTTGAGCTGGCCGGCCACGGCACCCGGCAGGTCGGTATCGGGCTTGGTGTCGATCCCCAGGGCATGCAGCCAGTTCCAGAACTTTTCGGGCTTCACCCGCTGCATCGCCTTCACCATCGCCACGTTGCTCGACACCTGCAGCACCGTGGGGAAATCGATCACGCCATTGGCGCGTTTGTCGTGGTTGAAGATCGGCCAGCCGCCGATGGTGAGTTGACCGGTGTCGTTCACCTTGCCGGCTGGATCGATGGCGTTTTCCTGCAGGGCGATCGCCAGGTTGATCGGCTTGAAGGTGGAGCCTGGTTCGTAGAGATCCTGCACCGACCACTCCCGGAATAGCCCTGGCTTGAACTTCCAGAACTGGTTCGGGTTGTAGGTGGGGGTGGAGGCCAGCGCCAGCAGTTCGCCATTGCGCACATCCATCACCAACGCCACACCACGCTTGGCCTTCCACTGCTTCACCTGCTTGGTGAGCGCCATCTGCGCCACCTGCTGCAGGCGCGCGTCGAGGGTGAGCTGCAGGCGTAGATCGTCGCCATAAAGCACGCCGGCCTTGAGCCCATCCGGCAACGGTGTGCCATCGGCTCCGCGCCGGAGCTGACGGGTGGCCTCATGGCGCCGCAGGTCGCTGTTGCGGCTCTGCTCCAGGCCGGCCTGAGGCACCCGCTCCAGGTTGAGGAAACCCACCACGTTGGCGAACAGGTTGCCCTGGGGATACACCCGTTGCGGGTAGGGCTCGAGATCGATGCCGCTGATGCCGAGTTCACGCACCCGCTGTGCGGTTTCCGGATCCAGATCGGTGCTGAGCTTCACGCCCGATTTGCGGCCCTCCATGGTGCGCACCAGATCGGCCATGGGCAGGGCGAGCACGCTCGAGAGCTTGCGGGCTACGTCCAGGGGGCTGCGCAGTTTGCCGATGTCGTCGCCGGGGAAGGCGAAATAGCGGGGATGGGCCCAGAGGGTGAAGCGCTCCTCATCGAGGGCCACCAGGCTGCCCTGGCGATCCACGATCGTGCGGCGCCGGCCCAGGGGGGTGATGGTTTGGGTTTGTACTGCCCGGGCGCGATCCAGCAGCTCTGGCCCCTGCACCACCTGCACCCAGGCCAGCCGCAGCGCCAGGCCACTGAGGCCTGCGGCCATCAGCAAATACACCGCCCAGAGGCGGCCTGAGGGCACGGGGCTCAGCCTTAGCACCCGCCGCTGGCGGCCACTGCTGCTCCGGGGGGCTGGCCGCTGGCTTTCGCGGCGGTGAACCGCCATCAGTAGCCCGGCAGGATCTGACGGGGATTCACCTGGGCCAGCAGCGTGCGCAGGCGGGGCTGGGGGTTGGCCGCCGGCGGCTCGAGGTACACGAGTTTTTGGCTGGAGGTGGGTTCGAGCAGGGCCGGTTTGCGGGTCATGCCG
>CBFIGH010000016.1:0-28527 GCA_965662115.1 Cyanobium sp. | reverse complement strand
CAACGATCGGACCTGTTCGCACACTGGCACCGCGCCAGTGTTGTGGTCAGTGGATGATGGGAGCCGTATGACGCGAGAGTGTCACGTACGGTTCTGTGAGCACCTCGGGGGGAAGTTCCCCGGGGTGACTCGACATGGTTCGTCTGGTTGAGGTGGTACTCGAACCAGGGAAACGGGCCTGCCCACCCCTTGCAACGTCAGCCGTGGAGCCGATCGCCTGAGGTGCGCGGCCCACCCCGGCTACACCGGGGTGGGGATGCCGGGGGAATTACACCACTGCTTGGGACGCGGGCCTGGGATCTGGTCAGATACAAGGGCGTCTGTGGAGAACTGGGAAGCTGTTCTATGCGCAACAGGCTCCTAGTCGGCTAACCCATTTTTGCGCATATCTGGTTTTCCAGCAAACTCTTAGGGATCAAGGAGAAGAATAATTTGATAGACATCTCGGCTCACACCCCCCTCTACGCAGCACGCAGTTGGTTGGAGCGCTTTTGATTTGGCAGGTGGCCAATGCCGCTGGATTTTTTGTGCAGGCCTTCTTAAGCAGGGTTTTCTGATTTTTGTACGCCGGCAGAATTATTACTTACAAGCCACTAGATGCGGCTAATCCGATCCTGCCGCAACCCTTAATCCAGGCCTCCTGTGTGGCAGCCAAGGAGTGACAACGTTCCTGAAAGTCACAGCCCCCTTCCCCAGCTCTCGACTTAGCGAAGCCAAAGTCCACCAATATTTTTTACACCTTCTGCCCCCGGCGTTCACCCCGCTAACAGCTCTAAGCTGCCCCGCAGAAGCTCGGTGGCTTGCTATGGCCTCCGGCCGACTTCGTCTATAGCTGGGCTCGATTGGCGGCTCCTGGATCGAGTTGGAGCACGTTGCGTTGGGCCAGCGCGAACTCGGTTTCGACGGTTCCACGCAATGCCGAGATCAGCCAGGAGAGCCGCTGACGCCAGGAGAAAGGCCGCGAGGCTCGAACCCAGCAGGGTGAGCGGAACAGCTTGGAACGGGATGGTGTTGCTACAGCCATAAAACCCCAGCACGGCCGAGCATGGCCGAATCGGGTAGGGGCTGACGTTCAACAAGTGCCACCTCTGTCTCGTCCCGCCGCACCCCACACCACACCCATGCCCAAAACAGCACTCATCGCCGGCGTCACTGGCCAGGACGGCGCCAGGGTTCGGGCGTTTGCATTTCTGGATCGCCCCTGGGATGCCGTGTTCACCCCGGAGGCCCGCAGGGCTGGAGGACGAAGGCTGTTTCTGAACCGTTGGCCCTCCCTGCCGGATCAGCTGCGGGGCATGCGCCAGTCGATGGATCCAGATACCGGAGCGATCCTGTCTCGAGACCCCTCCCTCCAAGGCATCCCCGATCTGGTGGTGGAGGGAGATGGCTACACCATGGAATCCATGGGTCGTCTGCTGGCAGAACCGATCAAGCAGCAATTTCCTGTGGGCCTTGGCCATCAACCCTTGGCCTACTGGCTGTCGATGGCGATCGTGGCGCAGCTGCTGGTCATGGGCGTGCGACAGGTCCGACGGATGGAGAAGCGCTTTGCGGATGTGATCTGAATGCAAAGTGCATATAAAAAGCATGATTACGATTGGTTCGCCCAGGCCATGGCAACACTGCAGATCCGCGATCTGCCCGATCCCTTGCACCAGCATTTGCAACTGAGGGCGCGCCGGCACCACCGCAGCCTTAGCCAGCAGGCCCTCAGTGATCTGCAACAGGCCTGCGGCGGCGATCCCCGCGAGCGCCGCCGACAGGCCCTGGCCGACCTTCAGGCCCTGGCTCAAGAGCGTGGCAACCGGCTTTTGATCGCTCCCCGGAGGAGCTGATTCGCCAGGACCGTTACCGCTGAGTTGGGCAACCTCGTGTTGGATGATTCCGCTGTGATGCGGATAAATTTCCGCACCATGCTGCGGATCAAGGCCACCATTCATAGGGCAGCTGCGCTGGCCGGCCTCGACGACTCGGCCTTCACGCTTCAGGCGGCCTACCAGGCAGCCCGTGCCGTGATCAACGCCCACGAGCGCACCGAACTCCAGGGTCTTGACCATGCCGCCTGCTTCGCGGCCCTGGACCAGGTGGCGCCAGCCAGCCCGGGGTGGCAGCCGGCAGTGTTCGGCTGTTTGTGATGGCGATCCACGCTAGTCCATGGCTCGATCCCTGCAGCGTTCATCGCCATGAACGGCCGCGATCAGTGCTACAGCGGTGCAGGGTTTGGCGGTGATCTACTGATGGATGCACTTCGCCGATTTGCGCGTGCTGCCGATTTCCTCGGAATCGCTGGGGCCCTGTTGGATGTGCTGGATTGCGGCGACCCCCATCGCACAGCGCGCCGCCAGGCGCTGTATGCGAGCTATGGCTTTCAACCGTTGCCGTCGATGCCAGCCAGGCTCTTCCTGCCCCTCTCCGCGATTCGCGAGCTGATCCAAGAACTTTGATCCATCCCCACCGCCTTCCTACCCTTCACTCAGCAATGCGAACAAGTCGCTACTGGCCACCACGGGCTGGATGGCGACGCTGATCCGCTGGTGGGCCGATCCTGATCGAGCGGATGAGTGCCTGCGGCACTGCATGGAGTTCAGCCAACACGCCCTCGGCAAATGCAAGCTCGATGGCGTCAACCGGGCTCGCGTGTTCGACTTTCTGCTGGAGGACGATGGCTGTTTCAGTACCCCACCCTCCAGGGCATCCCCGATCCCCTTGGCCACTGACCGTCCAAGGCCCCGCTGCTGTTGACCCACTCCTGAAAGCACCTTCCAAACTTCTACAGCCTGTACTGAACCCCGCCCCATGGGGCCGGCGCTTCCCCCGGCGACGACATCGTCACCGCACCATCGGCTGCGGCCACCACCTTGGGCGGAAGGTCGCAGATGACATGGGCCCTGTGGGCGGAGCTTGTTCCAAAGGGAGCGTCTGCGCAGATCCTGGCTGATGTGGTTGTCACCAAAGCCAGCACGCATCGCCGGCAGGTCATCCGCGGAGAACCGCTCCGCCAGATTCCATTCGGCCGCCCAGCTCACCGCTGTGCAGCAGCCGGCAAAACCACTCCTTCCAGCTGCGGCAGGATGGTCGCCGGCTGCAGGGTTGGTCTCAGCGCAGATCTCACCAGCCAGCAGTTCGGCGCTGGTCGCTGCCAATCGTTAGAAGGACCAGAGGAGCCCCGCAGGTGATGGTGGTTTTGCACCTGAGGCCGCACGCTCCGGCAACTGGCGATCGCTGGGTGCCTCGATGAACAGCGCATCAGCCCTGGGTAAGGGCTCGGTCAGGAATTCCTTCAGGCTTGAGAATGCTCGGGCTTCAGCCGCCCCCGGGAACCTGGCCTCAGCCCGCCAGCTCGGTGGCTATGTAGGCGAGGAATCGCCGGTGGAGGATGGTGGGTTCGAGGAGGAAAAGAGCTCCTGCTCGAAGCGCGCGATTCTGGCGTCGCTCTCTTGCAACTGCTTCAAGCGCTTCTCGCTCTCGAGCAGCCGCTTCTCGTTCTCGAGCAACCGTTTCTCGCTTTCGAGCGAGCTGATCCTCAAGCGCTCGGTTTCTTGCTCGATGTCGTAGACGGGTCGCCAGTTCAACATCGCCAGTAAGCGCCGCCAGGGCGGCAAGGTGGAGACATAGTCCGATCTGGTCAGCTGTTTTGAGGCGGCTGAAGCGGAGGAGGTTTTCATCGCCGAAGTTCGATGTGAACGAGATCAGCAGGAGTAGCGCACCGGCCAGAAGGGTTGACCAGCCCTGACGATCCAACAGCCGGGGCCGCGGCGTCAAACCAGCCAGCGCTGGGGAGCTTTCAGATTGCATCAGCGTAACGAGGGCGCGCCAGGTGCGATCTCTCCATAGTACGTCAGTATTGCAGGCGAGGCCTCCGTGTTTCCACGGTTTCTGCAATCTGCAGCGCAGCAAGTGCCCTGGAGTCTGCGCTCTTAGTGATCTCAACGACGTTGCCTGGAGGTCCCCTTGGGGCTGGCCCGGCAACACGGGAGGGCAACTGGATCCAGCTAGGCCAGGCCCACGCGTTACTGCCGTTCGCCCGAGGGAGCATCGCCCAGAGGGCTTGTGAACCAATAGCAGTTGGTCTCAGCCTGAATATCTCAACTGAGCTACTCAGCTCTGGAACCTGCCCCAGCCCCAGGGTTCCAGCAGGGCCTTGTTTTCCGCCTTGGCTGATCCGCTGATCAACCCTGCCAGCAGATGGGCGGTGATCGCCGCCAGCAACACGCCGTTGCGGTGGTGGCCGGTGGCCAGCCATAGCCCGGGGATGGCGCTTTCACCCAGCAGGGGCCCCTGGTCTGGGGTGCAGGGCCGGAAGCCCCACCAGCGCTCCATCGGTGGCCAGCTGGCCGCTTCCGGCAGCAGGGCTTCGAGGCCCTCCTGCAGCTGGCTTTGGCCAGCGGGCGTCAGCCCCTCGCTGAAGCCTGCCTCCGGTTCACTGGTGGCGCCCACCACCAGCAGGCCATCGGTCCGGGGCACCAGGTAGGTGCCGGGGCCGAAGATCACCCGCTGCAGGGCCTGGCGTGGCGCCTGCAGCGACAGCATCTGGCCCTTCACCGGAAACACCGGCAGCTCGCCCAGCAGCCGGGCGCTCCAGGCGCCGCAGGCCAACACCGCCTGCTCGGCCGGCAGCCGCTGCTCTTCGCCTGCGGCCGTGCGCAGCCGCACCCCGGCCAGGGCGCCGTCGCCGCTGCGCTCGAGGGCCAGCACCTCGGCCCCCTCCTGGAAGCCCACCCCCATCCCCACGCAGGCCCGCTCCAGGGCCCGCATCAGTTGGCGGCGGTTGTCGATCTGGCCGTCCTGGCTAAACAGCAGCCCGGCTTGCCAGCTTGGGCCGATCCCCGGCACCTGCCGCTCCAGGCTCGCCCGCCCCAGGGGTTCGCCCCAGGCGGCGGTGGGGTAGGCGTCCCGTTCGGCGCTGCTGCGGAAGGGCACCACGATTCCGCAGGGACGCAGGCCACAGGCCAGGCCGCTGTCGGCCTCGATCTGCCCCACCCAGGCGGGGATGCGCGCCAGGCTGGCCTGGCCCAGGGCGAGCAGGGCGCCGCCGAGCCCCTCGGCGTGGGGCGCCAGCATGCCGGCGGCCACAAAGCCCGCCGCTTCGCTGCGGCGCCGGCTGAGCACCTGCACCCGGCGGCCGCGCCGGGCCAGTTGGTGGGCAATGGCCAAGCCGATCAGCCCACCGCCCAACACCAGCACCCGCACCGGCTTGCGGCTTGGCGGCTGGTTGGGGGGGCCGGTCATCGCGTATGCCCGGGGCTTCAGGGTGATGATGGCAGGCCATTGCAGCTCCACCAGCGATGGCCAGCTGGGCGATTCACCTCGAGCTCGAGATCAGCTACCGCGATGCGGAGGGCATCGCCAGCTGCCGCAGGATCACCGTCAAGACAGTGCAACTCGATGCCGATGGCCAGCCGGCCCGGTTGGCGGCCCATTGCAGCTTGAGCGGCAGTTTCCAGGAGTTCCTTACCGAACGGATCGAGAGCTGCCTTGACCTGTCCACCGGTTTGCCGGTCGCAGACCTGCCAGCCCTGGCGCGCCAGCGCTACGCCCAGAGCCGGGCGGGGCGACTCGATGCCCTACGCCGCCTGCTGGGTGCGGAGCTCACCGTGCTGCTGAGCATGGGCCAGGCCGATGGTCTCTTCCAGCAGCGCGAGAAGCAGTTGATTGCCGCCTACCTCTGCACCCGCCAGGCAGAGCTCCAGCCTGCCGAAGCCTTCAGCCCTGCCCAACTGGCCAGCCAGCTGGCCTGGCTGGAGCGGCCCTCCGCCGAGGAGTTTGGGGCGGCTGTTGAGGTCCTGGCGGCAGCCGAAGCCCCGTTGCGGGCAGAACTCTTTGCCACCTGCCTGGCGGTGGCCGACGTGCGGGCAGCCCGCGAGGGTGGGGAGCAGCCCGCCCTCGATCAGCTCGAGGCCCGCTGGTTTGGTGCTGACGGCGCCTGAGCCCGGCGCCATTCCATAGGATCGACCCTCTCGGAACCCGGGCATCCATGGCGACAGGGCAAGGCGAGTGGGAAGCCGTGATCGGCCTGGAGACCCACGTGCAGCTGGGCACCGCCAGCAAGATCTTCACCGCGGCCTCCACCGCCTTCGGCGATGCCCCCAACACCCACATCGATCCGGTGGTGTGTGGCCTGCCCGGCACCTTGCCCGTGCTGAATCAGAAGGTGCTCGAGTATGCCGTGAAGGCGGCGATGGCCCTCAATCTGCATATTGCTGAGCACAGCAAATTTGATCGCAAGCAATATTTCTATCCCGACCTCCCCAAGAACTACCAGATCTCCCAATACGACGAGCCGATCGCTGAAGATGGCTGGATCGAGGTGGAAGTTGCCGAAAAGGGCAAGGACACCTACCTCAAAAAGATCGGCATCGAGCGCCTGCACATGGAGGAGGACGCCGGCAAGCTGGTGCATGCCGGCAGCGATCGCCTGGCGGGCTCCAGCCATTCGCTGGTGGATTACAACCGCGCCGGCGTGGCCCTGGCCGAGATCGTCAGCAAGCCGGATCTGCGCACCGGCCGCGAGGCTGCGGAATATGCCTCCGAGATACGCCGGATCATGCGTTATCTGGGCGTCAGCGACGGCAACATGCAGGAGGGATCGTTGCGCTGCGATGTGAACATCTCGGTGCGGCGTGGCCCCGATGCGCCCTTCGGTACGAAGGTGGAGATCAAGAACATGAATTCCTTCTCCGCCATTCACAGGGCGATCGATTTCGAGATCCAGCGCCAGATCAAGGCCTATGAAACCGGTGAGCCGGTGGTGCAGGAAACCCGCCTCTGGGATGAGGGCAAGCAGCTCACCAAGAGCATGCGCTCCAAGGAGGGCGCCAGCGACTACCGCTATTTCCCCGACCCGGATCTGGGCCCGATCGAGGTGAGCCCCGCCCAGCGCGAGGGCTGGCGCGCCGAGCTGCCGGAGCTGCCGGCCGCCAAGCGCCACCGCTACGCCGACCAGCTGGGCCTCTCGATCTACGACGCCCGGGTGCTCACCGATGAACGACCCATGGCGGAATACTTCGAGGCGGCCGTGGCGGCCGGCGCCGAGGCCAAAGCCGTTGCCAATTGGGTCACTGGCGACATCGCCGCCTACGTCAATGCCAACAAGCTCTCCATTGCTGAGTTGCCGCTGAAGCCCGAGCAGCTCGCCGAGATGGTGCAGCTGATCGAGGGCGGCGTGATCAGCGGCAAGATCGCCAAGGAGATCCTGCCGGAGCTGCTGGAGCGGGGCGGCTCCGCTCAGGCGCTCGTCGAGGAGCGGGGGCTGGGCATGATCAGCGACCCGGTGGCGATCACAGCGATTGTGGCGGAGCTGCTGGCGGCGCACCCCGAGGAGGTGCAGGCCTTCCGAGGCGGCAAAACCAAGCTGCAGGGCTTCTTCGTTGGCCAGCTGATGAAACAAACCGGCGGCAAGGCCGATCCCAAACTCGCCAACCAGATCCTCAACCAGATGCTGAAGGGCTGAGCAACAAGGCCGCCCATTTCAAGTTAAATCACTGATCCTTGATTCCTGGCCAAGCCTGTTAGCGTAGTGGGCGTACATTTTTATTCAATCTTGTGGCTGAAGCCCAATTCGAGTTTGGCGTTGCCGAGAACAAGCATTTTAACTCCCTTGCTAAATACTGTTCAATTTCGGCAATAGCGCTCGTAGTGTACGCAATTGCTAATGCATCTTTTCTGTTTAATGTGATTGCGAGCGGCAAGGTCGCTCTTATGATCAGAACGCTGGATGATGCCTTTTTGACCCTGGCGGCTTTCTTTGCCGCCGATCAGCTGCGCCAGGCCGCCAAGAGTTTTCGCCAGATTGTCAATACCCAGGGTGACGATATAGGCCTTCTGAATATCTCAAGCAAAAAATTACGGCTAGTGTTTGCAAGCTTGGCCGTTATGTTGATCTCGCTTGCGATCCGGTTCATTCTCGACTACCCAGCGTTGATGAATTGGATTAAGGCCGCCTGACCCTTTTCAGCGCCTGTTCCACCTGCAAGGCCAGCTCCTCTTGCCGGCCCCGGTTGTTGATCACCACGTCGGCCAGGCCTCGCTTGCGCTCCATTGGCCATTGGGCCGCAATTCGCAGGCGGGCCTCGGCTTCGCTGAGGTCATTGCGCTTGATCAGCCGATCCAGCTGCTGGCTTGCCTCGCAGTCCACCAGCCACACCTCACTACACAGCCCGTCCAGGCCCGCTTCAAACAGCAGCGGCACCATCAGCACCACCGCCGGTGCCGTGGCCAATTCCGCCAAACCTGCCGCCAAGCCAGCCCGCACGATCGGGTGCACCAGTTGCTCCAGCCACTGCCGCTCCGTCGCATCGGCAAACACGATCCGCCCCAGGGCGGCGCGATCGATGCCACCGGGCCCCTCTCCCCGCACCGCCTCGCCGTAGCGATCCAGCGCCGCAGCAGCGCCGGCGCTGCCTGGGGCGAGGGCTGCTTGGGCCAAGCAATCGGCATCGAGCACGGGCAACCCCCGCCCCTCCAGCAGCCGGCCCACGCTGCTCTTGCCCGTGGCGATGCCGCCGGTGAGCCCGATGCGGCGCTGGGGGGCTGGGCTGGTCGGCGCCATCACGATCGACCCCGGCCAGGATGGCCGGGCAGGCAGAGACTCTGATGCTCCCCACCCTTGCCGATCCCCTTCCCTCCTGGAATGACGGCCCCGCCAAAGCGGCGATCGTCGCCTTCATCGCCAGCATTTCCGAGCCCGGAGCGCCAAGCTTCCTGCCCGAGGCCGAACGGATCGCCGTCTTCGACAACGACGGCACCCTCTGGCCGGAGCATCCGCTGCCCTTTCAGGCCGCTTTTGCCATTGACGAACTCCACGTCTGCATCGCCCGTCAGCCCAGGCTTGCCGAGGATCCCATGGTGCAGGCGGCCCTGGCTGGCGATCTGGCCAAGCTTCTGGCCGGCCCCCACTTTGATGGCCTGATGCAGATCCTGGCCCTCACCCATGCGGGCAGGTCTGTGGATGACTTTCAGAGCGCCGTCGAGGCGTGGCTCGCCGCCGCCAGGCATCCCCGCTTTGACCGGCCCTATGACGCCCTCACCTATGGGCCCATGCAGGAACTGCTGCGCTATCTGCGGGCCAACCACTTC
Organism: Cyanobium sp.; assembly: GCA_965662115.1. Classification (GTDB taxonomy): domain Bacteria; phylum Cyanobacteriota; class Cyanobacteriia; order PCC-6307; family Cyanobiaceae; genus Cyanobium_A. Next base: position 19,452 of record CBFIGH010000016.1, on the reverse strand, counting down.
AAGAATTTCATTGTCTCCGGTGGGGGTGTCGACTTCATGCGCGTCTGGGTGGAGCGGGTGTATGGCATTCCGCCGGAGCAGGTGGTGGGCTCCACGGCCCGCACCAGATTCGAGCTGGGCGAATCTGGCCCGATCCTGACCAAAACCCTCGACGACTTGTTTGTCAACGATAAAGCAGGCAAGCCAGTTGGCATCCATCAGTTTATCGGCCGCCGCCCGGCATTCTGTTGCGGCAATAGTGATGGCGACCATGAGATGTTGCAGTACACCACAATCAACAATCCCCGCCCCAGTTTTGGTCTGATTGTTCACCACACCGATGCGGAGCGCGAATATGCCTATGCGGCCCACTCAACCAGCACGGGCCAGCTTGTCGAAGCCCTCGCCGCCGCCCCGCACCGGGGCTGGTGTGTGGTCGACATGAAGCGGGATTGGAATGCCATCTTCCAGCCTGTCTAACCAGCCCCCGGTTCAGGATGGCGCCAGTGGCTCCAGCGCCTTGACCCACCCCTGGCACCCCATTGACGGCGGCGTCACCGCCCCGGCCGGTTTTCTGGCGGCTGCCGTCACTGCGGGCCTCAAGGCCTCCGGCAAGCCCGATCTCTCCCTGCTGCTGGCTCCGGCGGGTGCGGTGTGTGCCGGCACGTTCACCACCTCCCTGATGCGGGCGGCCTGCATTGATCTCTGCGCTGAGCGGCTGGCGGCCAGCGGCGGCCAGGCCCGGGCTGTGCTGACCAATTCCGGCCAGGCCAACGCCTGCACCGGCGCGCGGGGACTGGCCGACAGCCTCACCGCCACCGCAGCCCTGGCGGCCCGGCTCGGCCTGGCGCCCGCAGAGGTGCTGATCTGCTCCACCGGCGTGATCGGCGTGCCGATTCCGATCGACACCCTGGTGGCGGGGCTCGATCCGCTGGTGGCGGCCCTGGGCCCGGGCGGCGGCGGGGCGGCGGCCCAGGCGATCCTCACCACCGACCTGGTGGACAAACAGATCGCCCTGGAGGCGAATCTGGGCGGCCGCAGGGTGCGCATCGGCGGCATGGCCAAGGGGTCGGGGATGATCCACCCCGCCATGGCCACCATGCTGGGCTATCTCAGCTGTGATGCCGGCGTGCCGGCCGACCTGTGGCAGGCGATGGTGCGGCGGGCGGTGGACCAGTCCTTCAATGCGATCACGGTGGACGGCGACACCAGCACCAACGACACGTTCCTGGCCTTTGCAGCCGGTGAGCCCTTAAGCCCCGAGCACTTCGAGGCGCTGGAGGCCGGCCTGACGGCGGTGTCGCAACACCTGGCCAAGGCGATCGCCCGCGATGGTGAGGGCGCCACCTGCCTGATCGAGGTGCGGGTGGCGGGCGCCGCCGATGCCGCCGGCGCCCGCGCCATCGCCCGCACCATCTGCGGCTCGTCCCTGGTGAAGTGCGCCGTGCACGGGCGCGATCCCAACTGGGGCCGGATCGCCGCCGCCGCCGGCCGCGCTGGGGTGCCCTTTGATCCCGAGGCGCTGGCCCTTTGGCTGGGCGACCATCAACTCATGGCCGCCGGCCAGCCCCTGGCCTTCGATCGCCCCGCCGCCAGCGCCTACCTGCGCAACGACCCGGTGTTGATCCGTCTGCAGGTGGGCGCCGGCCCGGGCACGGGTGTGGCCTGGGGCTGCGACCTCTCGGATCAATACATCCGCATCAACGCCGATTACACGACGTAGGGGCGTGGGCTCGTTAACGCCATAAACTGGTTTGCAACTGGTTTGACTTGTGGACATGCGCAGCGTTGGCGCTTTTGAAGCCAAGACCCACCTCGCTGCCCTGCTGGACGCGGTGGGTGCGGGCGAGCAGATCACCATCACCCGCCACGGTCGGCCCGTGGCCAGGCTCGTGCCCCCCGGCGATAGTCCCCCCGTTGACCTGGCCAGCACGATCCAAGCTTTGCAGCGATTCAGCCAGGGGCAGACCCTTGGAGGCCTCCCTGTTCAGGAGCTGCGGGATGCCGGCCGCAGATGACGATGGCTGAAGGCGACTTTGTGCTGGATGTGTCGCTCACCTGTGCCTGGTGTTTCGCGGATGAGGCCAGCGCCGAAGCATGGTCCCTACTGGAAAGGCTGAAGATCGGGCGAGCTCACGTGCCTTCCCTCTGGCTCTGGGAAACAGGCAACGTGTTGATTCAGGCTGGGCGCCGCAGCCGCATCACTTCCGCCGCGATCCGCACCTTCCTTGGATTGCTTGAAAATCTGCCAATTGCCATTGATCAGGCCAACGTCCGTACCGCCTGGCATGACACCCTGGCCCTCGCTGGCAGCCATCGCCTGACCTCCTACGACGCCGCCTACCTGGAACTGGCGCTACGTCTGGGCCTCCCCCTGGCGAGCCGAGATCAAGCCTTGAATGCCGTAGCCAGCCAGGAGGGTGTTCCCCTGCTGCCAACCTGAACGGCCCTCCTCCCCGGCCAGGTCTCCCTCTTAGGCTGGACCCCATGGCACACGCCCGGGCTGCTGCTACCGCTCCCACTCGCCCCCGGCCCCGCTGGCGTGGCCCTTTGGTGGTGGGTCTTTGTTTCAGCCTCGGTTACGGCATCACCCACCGGCTGCTCGCTTTGCAGTTGCCCTCCCTGGTGCGGTTGGGTCAGGGCTTTGAGGTGCGGCCTTTCCCCGGCACCACGCTCGAGAGCTTGCGGTTGCGGTTTGGCGCTGAGGGTCAGGAGATCCGCGGCGATCTGGATCCGCTCGAGCTGGAGAACAAACCGGCCCCTGATCCAGCCGAGCCCATTGCCGACCCGCAGCCCTCGCCGCAGCCAGAGCCTGACTTGCGCGAAGCCCCCCGGGTGGAGGCACCGCCACCGCCCCAGCTGCCGAGCCCCGACCTGCCACAGTTCTCCCCAGATGCCGGGCTGCCATGAGTGCGCCGCAATCCCTCCTCCAGGCTGCCCTCCAGCGGCTTGGCGCTCGCCTGGGCAGCAGCCTGGTGGACGGGGCCGCCAATTTGGCCCTGTTGGCCCAGGATGCGCCTGGGCGGCTGCGCCAGGAGCTGCAGTTGTTCTGGGATGAGGTGGAGGCCGAGGCGGCCCGGATCGAGCGGGGTGACCCTGGGGCTACGCCTACCGCCCAACCGCCGTCGCCGGAATCGGTTCAGGATCCCCAGGATCAGATCGATGCCCTGCGGGCCCGGGTTGCGGCGATGGCTAGCCGGCTGGATCAAACGCCGTGATCCTGCTGCGGCCCTTGCGCATCTGGTGGTTAGCCCTGGCCCTGGTGTTGGGGCTCTGGTGGGATGGCCAGGCCTGGACCTATCCGGGTGGCGTCACAGGCGAGCGCCAGCGACGCCGGCAGCGACGCCGGGCCCGCTGGTTGACCGGCGAATTTCTGGCCCTGGGTTCGGCCTTCATCAAGCTTGGCCAGTTGCTCTCGGCCCGCCCCGACGTGTTGCCAGCCGAGCTGGTCGAGGAGCTGGCCACCCTGCAGGACCAGGTGCCCGCCTTTCCCTTTCCCGTCGTGCAAGACCTGCTTGAGCAGGAACTGGGGGGGCGCTGCGCCGAGATCATTGATCTGGAAAACGAACCCCTGGGATCGGCCAGCCTGGCCCAGGTGCACCGCGCCAGCCTGCGCAGCGGCCGTCAGGTGGTGCTCAAGGTGCAGCGTCCCGGCCTGGAGCGCACCTTCCGACTCGACCTGCAGGTGCTCCAACAGGTGGCTGGGGCGATTCAGCGCCACCCCCGCTGGGGCCGCGGCCGCGACTGGATTGGTATCGCCCAGGAGTGCCGGCGGGTGTTGCTGCGGGAGCTGGATTTTCGCCTCGAGGCCGAGCATGCGGCCCGGTTTCGCCAGCAGTTTCTCAGCGATCCCAGCATCCGGGTGCCGGCGGTGGTCTGGGAGCTGAGTAGCCGCCGGGTGTTGTGTCTCGACTATCTGCCAGGGATCAAGATCAACGATCGCAAGGCCCTGCTGGCGGCGGGCATCGAACCGGCCGCCGTGGCCGAGAAGGGAGCCGCCAGCTATCTGCAGCAGCTGGTGCGTTTTGGCTTTTTTCACGCCGATCCCCACCCGGGCAACCTGGCCGTGGCAGCCGATGGGGCGCTGATCTACTACGACTTCGGCATGATGGGTCAGCTCTCAACGCGCCTGCGGGGGCGATTGGGCAGCATGGTGCGCGCCGCCGCTGGCCGGGATGCCGCCGGATTGGTGGATGAATTGCAGCAGGCCGGCCTGATTGCTGCTGGGATTGACCCGGGCCCGGTGCGGCGTCTGGTGCGCGTCATGCTGGATGAGGCCCTGACCCCCCCCTTCTCCGCCAATGTGCTGGAGCGACTCTCGGGCGATCTCTACGACCTGGTCTACGGCCAGCCCTTTCGCCTGCCCCCCGAGCTGATTTTCGTGATGCGGGCCCTCACCACCTTCGAGGGGGTCGGCCGCAGCCTCGACGACAGCTTTAGCTTGGTGGCGATTGCCCGCCCTTATCTGCTTCCCCTGATGACTTCAAGCGGCGGCGCCAATGATCGTTTTGGCGGGGAATTGTTCAACGAACTCTCCCGCCAGGCCGCTGAGGTGGGCAGCCGCGCCCTGGGTATTCCCAAACGGCTCGACGACAGCCTGGCCCGCATTGAGCAGGGCGATCTGCAGGTGCAGATCAGGGCTGGCGAAACCGACCGCCTGTTGCGCCGGCTCGCCCTGGCCCAGCAGGCTGCCGGCCAGTCGATGTTGCTGGCAGGGCTGGCGGTGGCTGCGGCCCTGTTGGCGGCCAGTGCTCGGCCAGCTTTGGTGGCGATCCCCTTGGTGGCTGGTGTGCCGGTGGTCTTGAGCTGGTTGAAATTGCAGGGCCGGCTCAAGCGTGATGGCCGGCTTGACCAGTTGCCGGCTTCTCGCTGAGCTCAGGCCTTGCCGCGCGGGCCCCGGTCTTCGGCGCCGGCGTAGACCGCCTGGCTGCCCAGCTCATCTTCGATGCGCAGCAGCTGGTTGTACTTGGCCACCCGGTCGCTGCGGCTGAGCGAGCCGGTTTTGATCTGGCCAGCGCGGGTGGCCACGGCCAGGTCGGCGATGGTGGTGTCTTCGGTCTCGCCGGAGCGGTGACTGATCACGCTGGTGTAACCGGCCCGGCCGGCCAGGTCGATCGCCTGGAGGGTTTCGGTGAGGGAGCCAATCTGGTTCACCTTGATCAGAATCGAGTTGGCCACGCCCAGATCGATGCCGCGCTGCAGCCGGCTCGTGTTGGTCACGAACAGGTCATCGCCCACCAGCTGCACCGTCTTGCCGAGGCGCTCGGTGAGCAGGGCCCAGCCCTCCCAATCGTCTTCGGCGACGCCGTCCTCGATCGACACGATCGGGAAGCGGCTCACCAGCTGGGCCAGTTGGTCAACCATCTCGGCGCTGCTGTAGCTGCCGCCACCGAAGTTGTAGCGACCGTCTTTGAAAAACTCGGTGCTCGCCACATCCAGGGCCAGGGAGATCTGGTCGCCGGGCCGGTAACCGGCCTTTTCGATCGCCTGGATCAACAACGCACCGGCGGCATCGTTGCTGGCCAGGTTGGGGGCGAAGCCGCCCTCATCGCCCACGGAGGTGGATAGGCCCTGGTCGTGGAGCAGGCCCTTAAGGGTGTGGAACACCTCGGCGCCCATGCGCAGGGCTTCGCTGAAGCTGCCGGCGCCGTGGGGCACCAACATGAACTCCTGGAAGTCCATGTTGTTGGAAGCGTGGGCGCCGCCATTGATGACGTTCATCAGCGGCACCGGCAGCAGGTTGGCCATCGGGCCGCCCAGGTAGCGGTAGAGGGGCAGGCCCACGCCGTTGGCGGCGGCCCGGGCGGTGGCCAGGCTCACCGCCAGCACGGCATTGGCGCCCAGGCTGGATTTGTTGTCGCTGCCATCGAGTTCGGCCATGGCGCCGTCGACGGCGCTCTGGTCGAGGGCGCTGAGGCCGCAGAGGGCTGGCGCAATTCGCTCCTCAATGTTGCTGACGGCCCTGGTCACCCCCTTGCCGAAGTAGCGGCTGCCGCCGTCGCGCAATTCGTGGGCCTCATGGGCGCCGGTGCTGGCGCCGCTGGGCACGATCGCCCGGCCGCTGGCTCCACCCTCGAGCATCACCTCGGCCTCGACGGTGGGGGTGCCACGGGAATCGAGCACCTCCCGGGCTACCACGGTGTCGATCACAAGGTCGAGGGAGTCGATCACGTGGCTCGTCGGCTGTTGTCCTGAAGCTGATCCTATGGGTCCCCCTCGCAGATTCATGTGTGCCGATCGGCACCACCCAGGCGGTTGCTGGTCAGAATGGACGTTGTTAACTCCTGGTTGGCAGTCAACCGGGTGGATCGATGCGACTGCTGCACACCATGCTCCGGGTGGGCGATCTGGAGCGTTCGCTCTCCTTTTACACCGAGGTGCTGGCCATGCGCCTGCTGCGCCGCAAGGATTACCCCGCGGGCCGTTTCACCCTGGCCTTTGTCGGCTACGGCGACGAGAGCGAAACCAGCGTGCTGGAACTCACCCACAACTGGGACACCAGCGAGTACGAGCTCGGCAGCGCCTACGGCCACATCGCCTTGGGGGTGGATGACATCTATGCCACCTGTGCGGCCATCGCGGCCAAGGGGGGCAAGGTGGTGCGCGAGCCCGGGCCGATGAAGCACGGCAACACCGTGATCGCCTTCGTGGAGGATCCCGATGGCTACAAGGTGGAATTGATCCAGCTCACGGCCCGAGCCTGATCTCCAAGCCCATGCCCCCAAGCCTCACCAGCGAACCCGATCGCTTCAGCGATGACGGCTGGGAGTTGCTCCTGGCATCCCAGGACACGGCCCGCCGCTGGCGCCATGGCGCCATGGACGTGGAGCACCTGCTGCAAACCCTGCTGGTGGAGCGGCGCTTTGACCGTTGGCTGGATCCCCTACCGCTCGATCCAGACCGTCTGCTCGATCGGCTGGAGAGCTTCTGTGCCGACCAGCCCAGCGCCAGCGGCCCTGAGCTCTACATCGGAGATGCCCTGGAAAATCTGCTGGAGGCCGCCGAGCGCTGCAGGGTTGCCTGGGGAGTTCCTTTGCTGGATGTGCCCCAGCTGCTGGTGGCCCTGGTGGGGGATCCACGGATCGGCGCCTCGCTGTTGGTGCCGGAGGGCCTCAGCGAAGACCTGCTGCGGCGCCAGTTTCGTCCAGACGACTGGATTGATGCGCCCACTTCTGCCCCGTCGCCCCCGGCTCCGTCAGCCCCCGCCCCAGCACCCCAAGCCCAGGTTTCTGCCAGCCCCGAGCCCAGCGCCGAGCTGCGCCTGGAGCTGGAGCCCGCCGAAGCCACGGCCTTGGAGCGCTTTGGCCGCGACCTCACCGCAGCGGCCCGCTCCGGTGAGCTCGATCCGGTGATCGGCCGCGACCTGGAGATGCGCCGCCTGATCCAGGTGCTTTCCCGCCGCAGCAAGAACAACCCGGTGTTGATCGGTGAGCCCGGCGTCGGCAAGACCGCCGTGGCCGAGCTGCTGGCCCAGCGGATCGTCGCTGGCGAGGTGCCCGATTCCCTGCAGGGCCTGCGGCTGGTGGCGCTGGATCTGGGCGCCCTGATCGCCGGCGCCAAATTTCGTGGCCAATTCGAGGAGCGCTTGCGGGCCGTGCTCAAGGAGGTGCGTGACGCCGATGCGGTGGCCGGTGCGGCTGGGGTGGTGCTGTTCATCGATGAACTGCACACGGTGGTAAGCGGCGACCGTTCTTCGGCCGATGCCGCCAGCGTGCTCAAGCCGGCCCTGGCCCAGGGTTATCTGCGTTGCATCGGCGCCACCACCCCGGAGGACTACCGCCGCAGCATTGAAAAGGATCCCGGCCTGGAGCGGCGCTTTCAGCAGGTGCTGATCAAGGAGCCTGGGCCGGAGACCAGCGTGGAGATCCTGCGCGGGCTCAAGGAGCGCTACGAACTCCACCACGGTGTGGCGATCACCGACCAGGCCCTGGTGGCGGCGGCCCGGCTGGCCGACCGCTACATCACCGACCGCGCCCTGCCCGATTCGGCCATTGATCTGGTGGATGAGGCCGCCGCCCAGCTGCGCATGGAGGTCACCTCCAAACCGCAATTGGTCGAGGCGGCTGAAGCCGAGCTGCGCCGGGTTGAGCTAGCCCTGCTCTCAGCCGGGACAGCGCCCCAGCAGGAGCGGCTGCAGTGGCAGGAGCAGCGCCGCCAGGCCACCGAAACCCTGCAACAGGTGCAGCAGCGCTGGCAGGCGGAGCGGGAGCGGCTGGCCGAATTGCGGCAATTGCTCCAGCAGGATGAAGACCTGCGCAGCGCGATCGCCGAAGCCGAGCGCCAGGGCGACTACGAGGAGGCGGCCCGCCTCCAGCACGACCAGCTCCACGGGCTGCAGCAGCGCCGCGAAACCCTGGAGGCCGAGCTGCAGGCCGAGCCGATCCTGCGCGAGCAGGTAGAGGAGGGCGACATCGCCGATGTGGTGGCCCGTTGGACCGGCATTCCCGTCCAACGGCTGCTGGCCGGTGAGCGTCAGAAGTTGCTGGAGCTCGAGGCCCGGCTCGGCGAGCGGGTGATTGGCCAACCGACGGCGGTGGAGGCCGTGGCCGCGGCGATTCGCCGGGCCCGGGCCGGTATGCAGTCGCCCACCCGGCCGGTGGGGTCCTTTCTGTTTCTGGGCCCCACCGGCGTGGGCAAAACCGAGCTGGCCAAGGCCCTGGCGGCCGCCCTCTTCGATGAGGACGAGGCCCTGGTGCGGCTCGACATGAGTGAATTCATGGAGCGCAATGCTGTGGCCCGGCTGGTGGGAGCGCCCCCCGGCTACGTGGGCTACGAGGAGGGTGGCCAGCTCACCGAGGCGGTGCGACGCCGGCCCTATGCGGTGCTGTTGCTCGATGAGGTGGAGAAGGCCCACCCCGAGGTGTTCAACCTGCTGCTGCAGGTGCTCGACGACGGCCGTCTCACCGATTCCCAGGGCCGCACGGTTGATGTCCGCCACTCGGTGGTGATCATGACCAGCACCCGGGCCAGCCGCGCCATCCTCGAAAACGCCCGGGCCGGTGGTGACCCGGCCGATCAGGAGCAGGCCCTGGAGCGCGCCGTTGACCAGGCCCTGACGGCCCAGTTCCGACCGGAATTCCTCAACCGCATTGACGAGGTGATCCGCTTCAGGCCCCTGGCTCCAGCGGATCTCGAGCGCATCGTGCGCTTGCAGCTGGCCGAGCTGGCCCGCCTGCTCGCCGAGCAGCACCTCCAGTTGGAGGTGCCTGAGCCGGTGGTGCAGGCCCTGGCCGAGCAGGGCTACGAGCCCGAATATGGGGCCAGGCCCCTGCGGCGGGTGCTGCGTCGCCAGCTGGAGAACCCCCTGGCCACCGAGCTGCTGGCCGAACGCTTCAGCGGTGCCCAGGGGGTGCGTGTGGTGGCGGGCAATCCCCTCACCTTTGAGCCCCTCGGGTAGGGTGATCGTTTGCCGATCCGCGCGGATGCCACCGTGCGCAAGCGCCAGTGGATTCCGACTCCCCCCAACCCGCTTCCCTAACCCCTGCGCCGCCCCCGGCGGCTGCCGAGTCATCGGCCGCGCCCGGCGGCTTTGTCGCCGCCACTTTGGCGGAGTTGCGCAAGGTTGTCTGGCCCAGCCGCCAGCAGCTGTTCAGTGAATCGGTGGCGGTGATTCTGATGGTGAGCATCTCGGCAGCGGCTATCGCTGCGTTGGATCGCTTCTACGGCTGGGCGTCCAGCCAGGTGTTTGGTTAGCCGTTCGTTGTTCCGTCCGCCGTTTCCGTTCCTCCCGTGAGCCCAGTGTCCGAGCCCCTGTCCGAGAGCCCCCTTGAACTTCTAGAAGCGCCGGCCCCCGGCGGTGAGAAGCTCCAGGTGGCCCGCTGGTATGCGGTGCAGGTGGCCTCCAGCTGCGAGAAGAAGGTGAAGGCCACCCTCGAGCAGCGGGCCGTCACCCTGGGGGTTGACAACCGCATCCTCGAGATCGAGATTCCCCAGACCCCGGGGGTGAAGCTCAAAAAAGATGGCACCCGCCAGAGCACGGAGGAAAAGGTGTTCCCGGGCTACGTGCTGGTGCGCATGGTGCTCGACGAGGACACCATGATGGCGGTGCGCAGCACCCCGAATGTGATCAATTTCGTCGGGGCGGAGGAGCGACGCGCCACCGCCAAGGCCCGGGGCCACATCAAGCCCAGGCCCCTGAGCCGCAACGAGGTCGACCGCATCTTCAAGCGGGCGGCCGAGAAAAAGGCTGTCGTCAAGGTGGATCTCACCGAAGGCGATCAGATTCTGGTGACGGCCGGTCCGTTCAAGGATTTCCAGGGCGAGGTGATCGAGGTGTCGGGCGAGCGCAACAAGCTCAAGGCCCTGCTCTCGATCTTCGGCCGGGAAACCCCGGTGGAACTGGAATTTGCCCAGATCAGCAAACAGAGCTAGGCCCTGACTGGCCCAGCGGCCGCCTCCCTGCGGAGGGCGGCCGTCACCCCACACCTCCAGTTATGGGGGTCATCCGCAGATCCGCCCCATAGCCCCAGACGATGGCCAAGAAAGTCGTAGCCGTGATCAAGCTGGCCCTCCAAGCCGGCAAAGCCAACCCCGCGCCGCCGGTGGGCCCTGCCCTCGGCCAGCACGGCGTCAACATCATGGCGTTCTGCAAGGAGTACAACGCCCGCACCCAGGAAAAGGCTGGCTATGTGATTCCGGTGGAGATTTCGGTCTTTGAAGACCGCAGCTTCACCTTCATCACCAAGACCCCGCCCGCCTCGGTGCTGATCACCAAAGCTGCCGGCATTGAAAAGGGTGCCGCCACCTCCGCCAAGGGGGCCGTGGGCGCCATTTCCCGTGCCCAGCTCGAGGAGATCGCCAAGACCAAGCTGCCTGACCTCAACTGCACAACCGTGGAGTCGGCCATGCGCATCATCGAAGGCACCGCCCGCAACATGGGCGTCGCCGTCAACGACTAATCCACCCCAACCCGGGGGAGATCCAGGCCGCCCTTCCAGGCCCTGCCCTGAATCGCCCGTACCCCATTCCCACCATGCCAAAAATTTCCAAGCGTTTCGCGGCCCTCTGTGCCACGGTTGAAGAGCGCAGCTATGCCCCGCTCGAGGCGATCGAGCTGGTTAAGGCCAACGCCACCGCCAAGTTTGATGAAACCGTCGAGGCCCACGTGCGCCTCGGCATCGATCCCAAGTACACCGACCAGCAGCTGCGCACCACCGTGGCCCTGCCCCACGGCACCGGCCAGACCATTCGCATTGCGGTGATCGCCCGCGGTGAAGCGGTGGCCGCCGCCAAGGCCGCCGGCGCCGACCTGGCCGGCGACGATGATCTGGTCGATCAGATCGCCAAGGGCGAGATGGATTTCGATCTGCTGATCGCCACCCCAGACATGATGCCCAAGGTGGCCAAGTTGGGTCGGGTGCTGGGCCCACGGGGTTTGATGCCCAACCCCAAGGCCGGCACCGTCACCACCGATCTGGCCGGAGCCATCAACGAGTTCAAGGCCGGCAAGCTCGAATTTCGGGCTGACCGCACCGGCATCGTGCACGTGCGCTTCGGCAAGGCCAGTTTCGATACGGCCAAGCTGCTCGACAACCTCAAGGCCCTGCAGGAAACGATCGACCGCAACAAGCCCAGCGGCGCCAAGGGCCGTTACTGGCGTTCGCTGTTCGTCACCTCCACGATGGGACCCTCGGTGGAAGTGGACTTCTCGGCCCTGCAGGACATCAAGCAGGACGCCTGAGCTTCCGTTCCAGCTGCTTGAACAGCAGCGATGCGGCGGTGGTCATCACCAGGTAAACCAGGGCCACCGCCAGATACACCTCAAACGCCCGGTAGCTGGTGGCCACCACCAGCTGCCCCTGGCGGAACAGCTCTTCAAAGCCGATCACCGCGGCCAGGCTGGTGTTCTTGATCAGGCTGATGAACTCGTTGGCCAGGGAGGGGAGCACCCGCTCGAGGGCCTGGGGCAGGATCACCCAGCGCAGTCTGGGGATGGGCCGAAGCCCCAGGGCCTGGGCGGCTTCCCATTGGCCGCGCTCAATCGAGACGATGCCGGCCCGTAGGGTCTCGGCCAGGTAGGCGGCGCCATTGAGCCCCAGGGCCAGCACGGCGGCGGCGAAGCGGTCCAGCTGCAGCGTGAGCCCCAGCTGCTGGGCCAGGGCCGGCACGCCGAAATAGATCACGAACAACTGCACCAGGATCGGGGTGCCGCGAAAAAAGTCGACGTAAACCCGGCAGCAGCGCTGCACCACCGGGTTCGCTCTCAGCAGTCCGGTCGCCACCAGGCCAGCACCGATCAGGCCCAGGCCGAAGGAGCAGAAGGTGAGGGCCAGCGTCACCCCGGCGCCGCGGAGCAGATTACGCAGCAACCGCACCCCGTCGAGCCCCGCACTGCCGCTGCGGCTGTCGAGGGCCGGGGCGCGTTGCGGCAGCGAAGGCGGAGCCTGGCCAAACCAGCGCTGGTAGATGCGGGCGTAGCTCCCATCGGCCAGCAGCTCGCCCAGGGCCTTGTTCACCGCGGGGCGCAGGGGGGAATCCTTGGGGAAGGCGATGCCGTAGAAGTCGGCGGTGAGGGGCTTGCCGGCGATCTCAACCCCCTGGAGGGCAGCGGTTTCAATGGCGTAGAGGGTGGCGGGCAGGTCATTGACGTAGGCCTCCACGTTGCCGTTGAGCAGTTCCTGCAGGGCCAGGGGGCCCGCATCAAAGGTGCTGAGCTGGGCGCCGGGCACGGCAGCCATGGCCTTGGCTCCCGTGGAGCCGATCTGCACGGCGATCGTGCGACCTTCAAGGTCCTTGAGGGTGCTGATGCCCCTGGTGCCCTGCCGCACCACGATGCCCAGGCCGGCGGCGAAGTAGGGCCGCGAGAAGTCGACTGTCTCGGCCCGCTCTGCGGTGATGGTCATGGCGCTGATCGCCAGGTCGAGGTTGCGAACCTGGAGGGCCGGGATCAGGCCATCGAACGGCAGCGGAGTGAGCTGGAGGCGATGCCCACTGCGTTGGGCGATGGCCTCGATCAGCTCGATGTCGAAGCCGCGCAGTTTGCCGCTGGCCCCATCCGTGAAGCCAAAGGGGGCGTAGCTCGGATCGGTGCCCACGTTCCAGACCGGGCTGCCACGCCCGAGCGCCGCCGGGCCGAAGCCCAGGCCCAGCAGCAGAATCAGCAGCAGGCCGGGCAGCAACACCGCCATCCGCAGGGGTGGGGGGAGCATGGGGATGGAAACGATGGTGTGTAGTGTGGACCCCTGGCTTAGGCCAGAAGGGCACGCGCCCTACCCCAGACAGCAGGTGGGTTCACGCCCGTAAGTCCTGCCGAGGTGATCGCGACAGGTTTGGCTCCAGGCAGGATTCGTCCGACCGGGTGGCAGAACAGGCAGCGGCCTCGAGCTGATTTCCCCGCTTCGGCGGCCATCGGCGTCCAGGGCCGCGTTCCCGGCTTGTTCCCCCGATCCGTTCCTTCCCTATGGGCCGCACTCTGGAGAACAAGCAACAGATCGTCGAAGAGCTCAAGGGGCTCCTCGGAGAGGCCGAAATGGCGCTGGTTCTTGATTTCAAGGGCCTGACCATCAAGGAGATGTCTGATCTGCGGACCCGTCTGCAGGCCAGCAACGGCGTGTGCAAGGTGACCAAAAACACCTTGATGCGCCGGGCCATTGATGGCAACAGCGCCTGGTCGAATCTCGATTCCCTGCTCACCGGCACCAATGCCTTCGTGCTCGTCAAGGGCGACGTGGGTGGTGCGGTGAAGGCCGTGCAGTCCTTCCAGAAGGACACGAAGAAGTCGGATGTGAAGGGTGGCCTTTTCGAAGGTCAGCTCCTCTCTCAGAACGACATCAAGGCCATCGGGGATTTGCCCTCCAAGGAGGTGCTCATGGCCCAGATCGCCGGTGCGATCCATGCCGTGGCCACCAAGCTGGCCGTGGGTATCAACGAGGTTCCGTCCGGTCTTGCCCGGGCGCTCAACCAGCACGCCGAAGGCGGCAGCTGAGCTCAAGCGACTTCCCCTTTCTGTTGCTGATTCCCAACCATGTCTGCTACTACCGACCAAATTCTCGAATCACTCAAAACCCTCTCGCTGCTTGAGGCTTCCGAGCTCGTCAAGCAGATCGAAGAGGCCTTTGGCGTGTCTGCCGCCGCTTCCGCCGGCGTGGTGATGGCCGCAGCTCCCGCAGCTGCTGCTGAAGCCGTTGAAGAGCAGACCGAATTCGACGTCATGCTCGACAGCTTTGACGCCGCCGCCAAGATCAAGGTGCTCAAGGCCGTCCGCGAGGTCACCGGCCTTGGCCTGGGCGAAGCCAAGGCCCTGGTTGAAAGCGCTCCTTGCGCCATCAAGGAAGGCATCGCCAAAGGCGACGCCGAAACGATCAAAAAGGCTGTCGAGGAGGTTGGCGGCAAGGTCACGATCAAGTGACTCCCTGGCCGCTTGCGGCCCTGCCAGCCTCGACGCCTTCGACCGGCCCCCCTGCGGGGCCGGTTTTTTGTTGGACTTTGTTCTGCGACCGGACATGGCGCCGGACACGGCGACCGGACAAAAAAAAGCCCCGCCGAAGGCAGGGCTTTGAGTTGGAACGATTCTGGGAGTCTTGCCTCGTTTCGACCCTAGAAGAGCGTTCCCACTCCTCACACCCCAGAAACTTAACGGTGGCTTTGGCGGAGGGCACGGTGGGGGAGGCCTCTCTGGCAACTGTCACTCCCGGAAGGGGATCACCGGCAGGCGGATCGGTCCCTGGGCGAGCAGGTTGCTGCGGCCTGCTCTGGTCTGCTCTGGGGGCAGGGGTGGGGGCGCCATCGGTGCCTCCAGGCTGGCCAAGGCCCCATTGGCATTGGCCAGCAGCAGGGGCAGGGGGCTTGGGTTGGCGAAGTACACGTGGCTGAGGGTCTGGGCATTGAAGGTGCGCCGCTGCAGATCCCAGCCGGGCTCCAGGCTCAGCGCCACAAAGCCATCCTTGTCACGCAGGGGTACTTCGGCTCTGCCCACCACCAGCACGGTTGCGTCGCTGGGGGTGCTGGCCTCCAGGCGCAGCTCCGATCCGCTCTGGCGCAGCCGCAGCCGGTAGCGGCTGGCCAGGTCCTGATCGCCGATGCGCAGCGAATAGCCGTTGCTGTCCAGGTAGCGGTTGCAGATGCCGGTGAAGTTGAATCGGTTCAAGGCCGGATCGGTGAGCCCGTCGGGGCGTTGCTCCCAGCAGAGGGGCTTGGCTTGGATCTGTTCCAGCACCACCAGGCTCCAGCTGCTGGTGCCCACGGGGCGGGCCAGCACGGCGAAACGGCTGCCATCCAGCGGCTGGCTGGTGAACACGTTGGCAGCCTGGGCCCAGGGGCTGATCGCGGCCAGGCCCAGGGCGGCCAGGGGCAGGTAGGTTCGTTGCAGTCGGCGCCTGGTTGGGCCTGGGGTGGGGCAGACCATGGCAGGGCGTGAACGCAAACAGAAGTGTTCTTTAGCGAACTTTTGGAGGTTGTCCAGTGGCTGCTGAGCCGGTGCGCGTGGTGGCAGCTGCCTGTGACGGAGCCTGCAGTGGCAATCCCGGCCCAGGGGGTTGGGGTGCCCTGCTGCGTTTTGAGGATGGCTCGGTGCATGAAATGGGTGGTGCCGAGCGGGCCACCACCAACAACCGCATGGAGTTGACGGCGGCCCTGGCCCTGTTGGAGGCCATCAAGGAGCTGCCCCACGATTCCGGCCTGACGATTCGCACCGACAGTCGCTACCTGATTGATGGCTACGGCAAGTGGATCCAGGGCTGGAAGCGCAAGGGCTGGCGCACCGCCTCCGGTGGCGTGGTGCTCAACCGGGATCTCTGGGAGCAGTTGGACCAGGCCCGGTTGCCGGGGGTGGAGCTGGTGCATGTCAAGGGCCACAGCGGCGACCCGGATAACGACCGCTGCGATGCCATCGCCGTGGCCTTTTCCCATGGCCAGATGCCCGCCATGGCGGCCGGGGAGGTGGTAGCCAGCGCCCGGATCGAAGCCGATGTGCCGCCGCCTGGTCTGCAACAGCTGCTCAGCCGGCTCGAGCTGGCCGATCGCTTCGCCGACCAGGCCTATGGCCTCAGCCTGGTGGAATTGGCCCAGCTGGTCGAGCAGCCTTTGCAGCAGCTGGAAAGCCGCAGCGAGGCGTGGGTGTGGCGCGATTGGCACGTGCATCCGCTTGGGGGCGGGCGCTGGCGTTTGCAGAGGAACGCGGGAGGATTGGCGGATCGGGAGTAGGCGGCGGGCGATGGCGGATCCAGGCGCGGCAACCAAGACCCATGCCCTCTACCAGCGGCTGGTGGGGCCCCTGCTCAGCCGGGACGAGGGCGCCGATGCCGAGCAACTGAGCCAACTCACCCTCACGGCCCTTGCCCAGGCTTCGTTGCGGCGTTCCTGGCCGATCGTGAGCGGCGCCCTGGCGGGCCTGGCGGCCGAGCTGCAGCGCCCCGACCCCAGGCTGGAGCAGAGTCTGTTCGGCTGTCGCTTTGCCAATCCGGTCGGCCTGGCCGCCGGCTTCGACAAAAATGGCGTGGCGGCGGGCATCTGGCATCTGTTCGGCTTTGGCTTCGCTGAGTTGGGCACGGTGACGTGGCACGGCCAGCCCGGCAATCCCAGGCCCAGGCTGTTTCGGCTGGTGGCGGAGCGGGCGGCCCTGAACCGAATGGGTTTCAACAACGATGGCGCCCAGGTGCTGCGCCGCACCCTGGAGCGCCAGCAGCTGCCCCCGCCAGGTCGGCGCCCCGCCGTGCTGGGGATCAACCTCGGCAAATCGAAGCTCACGTCGCTGGAGTTGGCTCCCGACGACTACGCCTCGTCGTTGGAGCTGCTGGCGCCGCTGGCCGACTACGCCGTGATCAACGTCAGCTCGCCCAACACCCCGGGCCTGCGGGAGCTCCAGGAGGAAACCCTGCTGCGGCGCCTGGTGGAGCGGCTGCGGCGGCTGCCAGCCTGTCCGCCCCTGCTGGTCAAGATCGCCCCCGACCTCGAGGATGACGCCATCGATGCGATCGCCCGCATCGCCTATGAGGAGGGTCTGGCCGGCGTGATCGCCGTCAACACCAGCCTCAACCGCTTCGGTCTGGAGCAGCGCGTCCTCCCCCAGACCGGCCGCAGCCTGGCGGAGGAGGCCGGCGGTCTAAGCGGCGCACCTCTGCGGGCCCGGGCCCTGGAAGTGCTGCGGCGGCTGCGGGCGACGGCTGGTCCTGCCCTGCCCCTGATCGGAGTGGGCGGCATCGATTCGGCCGAGCGCGCCTGGGAGCGGATCGCCGCCGGGGCGTCCCTGGTGCAGCTCTACACCGGCTGGATCTATGCGGGGCCGGCGTTGGTGCCCCAGATCCTGGAGGGTTTGACCGGCCAACTCGATCGCCATGGCCTGGCCCACATCGGCGCAGCGGTGGGCTCCGGCCTGGCCTGGCGGTGAACTCTCGATAACCTTCAGGCGGTGGTTCGGGAGTCCCGTTGGTCGTCGCACGCTTGCAGGAGGAGTGGCAGACGCTTCGCTCTGAGCTGTTCCCTACCCAGGTGGTGCTCGATCTCAGCGACCTGGTGTTGACGGCTCAACGGTTGCCGAAGGCCCGCCAGCCCTTGGAGGCCGCCTGGGTGGCGTCCTTGCCGGCGGCCACCTGCCGCTCAGGCAGGCCCCTGCAGCCGGAGGCTTTGGGGGACTTCATCGGCGACCTGTTGCTGAGCTACGGGCAGATCAAAGCCCTGATCAGCGTGGTCTTGCCGGCGGCGGCCTGTTACTGGCGTGTGGTGGAGTGGCCGCCGGCCGCTTGCCCCCTCTCGCCCTGGCCACTGGAGCCAGCCCGGCAATTGCGTGAGCTCCAGCCCGATCTGGGCCTGCCCTTTGGCCTGGAGCAGGGCTTCATTGATGTTCTGCCGATCGGCGGCAGTGGGGCCCAGGCCCTGGTGGTAGCCATCGAGCGGCAGCTGATGGCGGCCTGGTTGGAGGTGTTTGGCCTGGCGGGGGTGCGCCTGGATCGGATCGTGCCGGCCCAGGTGGCGCTGATGGTGGGCTTGCAGGAGCGGCTGGAGGCGGCGGTGCCCACGGCCCTGGTGGGGTTGCTGGTGCCGGAGCCGCAGGCGCTGCGCTTGTTGGTGTGGCGTGCCGGCGTGCCCCTCTACGAGCGGCTGCTCTCGGGCGAGCTGGAGGAGTGGCTCGCCCAGCTGCAGGCCTGTCTGCGGTTTCTGCGCTGGCAGCAGGGGGCGCAGGCCACGGGCCGCGTTGAGCTGCTGCTGGCCGCAGGCCTCTCTGCTGGGCAGCAGGAGCAGCTGCTGCTGCGGTGCCCCGAGCCCCTGGAGCTGGTCGATGCCGGCGGCTATGGAAATCTGGCCTTGCGCGGGCTGGCGCTGCTGGAGGCGGCTTGATGGGCACCCGCTTGGATCTGGCTGCGGGATTGGACCTGCTGCGCGAGCGTCGTCATGAGCTCGGGCTGGCCGATCCCCAGGCGCTACGGGCGCGGCAACGGGGCCAGCTGGTTCGCGGTTGCGGCTGGGCGACGCTGTTGGTTGGTGGCGTGGCTCTGGTCGGGGTGTTGCTGACCATGCGTGCGCAGTTTGTCTTGGCTTCGCTTGATCGGGAGGCCGTCGTCGAGGCGCAAGTGGCCGAGCTGGAGCAGGCGCTCAATGGCCGCAGGCGTTCCCTCCAACAGCTGAGCAGTGCCAACCGCAGCCTGGCCAATGCCCTGGTTGCAAACCGGTCAGGTTCGGCGCTGATGCGGGATCTGCAGCTGCGGGTGCCCCAGGGGGTGCGGCTGCTGGAGGTCAAAATTCAGGCCGATTCCCTTGCGATCAAGGGCGAAGCCCGTGAACCACTCAGCTTTGCCCGGATCAACGCCCTGCAGCTGCAGTTGGCCCGCTCACCCCTGCTCGACCCCCAGGGGGTGGTGCTGACCCAGGCAGAGCGCAGCCGTGCGGCGGGCAGCCAGACGACGGGCCCCAGCCAGGTTGGCTTTGCTTTCACCGCCAGGCTGCGGCCCCCCCTGGCCGCGGGCCAGGAAGCGCTGATCCTGCAGCAGCTCGGGGCTGGCGGAATGGTGCGCCGGCTCCAATTGCTGCAACGGGAGGGTCTGCTGCCATGACCAACCTGCAGGACCCTGGGACCGGGGAACCGGCCCTGGCCATCGGCCGATTCAGCGATCGTCAGCTGCTGCTGGCGCCTTTGGCCTTGGGGGGCATGTTGGCCCTGGCACTGCTGGCGGTTTGGGTGGCGCCCCAGTTTCAAAAGCTCAACGCTGCCAACCAGCGCATGGCCCAGAAGCAGGCCACGGCGGCGGCCATTCCGCAGCTGCGGCAGCAGTTGGATCAAACGATCACCGCCACCCAGCGCGCTGAGCGGCAGCGGGCCCAGTTGCTGGCCTTGATTGCTGGCAGCGGTGATCTGGCCACATTTCTCACCCAGGTTGATCGGCAAGCCCAGCGCCACAGCGTGCAGCTCGATCTGCTCCAGCCCGCTGCGGCCCCGGCTGGGGAGCCCAACAAGCCCGCCCCGGCGGCGGCGGCGGCGCCAGATCCCTTGGCCAGCGCCGGTCTGGCGGCGACCCAGATGCAGCTCAAGGCCGTGGGCGCCTA
>CBFIGH010000015.1:0-27169 GCA_965662115.1 Cyanobium sp. | reverse complement strand
TCTGCATCGCTGACGGAGAGGCTGCCGCTGGCGGTAAGCACCCCGTCTTCTGTCACCGAGCCGGTGGCATTGCCACTGATGACAGCGGCATCGTTGGTGCCGGTGATCGTGACGGTGATGGTTTCGCTGGCGGTGCCGTCAATGGATTGGACCGTCAGGCTGTCGAAGACGATCTCTCCGGCAATCAGCGCGTTAGTTGCGGCGTTGGAGTTATCGAGCGTGTACCCCCAATCGCCGGTGAGTTCGTTGAAGCTGAAGGTGCCATAGAGGCCATCGAGTTCACCAGCGGCTGCATCGGGTGCCAAGAAGACGTTTTCACCGTTGTCGACATCACTGACGAAGAGGCTGCCGCTGGCGGTGGTGATCACGGCGTCTTCTGTA
The DNA here is from genome assembly GCA_965662115.1 of Cyanobium sp. Taxonomy (GTDB): domain Bacteria; phylum Cyanobacteriota; class Cyanobacteriia; order PCC-6307; family Cyanobiaceae; genus Cyanobium_A. The sequence goes on along the minus strand of CBFIGH010000015.1, from coordinate 26,788 downwards.
ACCGCACCGGTGTTGTTGCCGCTGATTTCAGCGGCATCGTTGGTGCCGCTGATCGTGACGGTGATCGTTTCACTGGTGCCGTCAACGGTGCTGACCGTGAAGGAATCGGTGAGTGTCTGTTCGTTATTGAGAGCCTCAACCAAAACGTTGCTTTGGTTGAGGCTGTAGCTCCAGATGCCATCAGTGCTGATGGTGTAAGTGCCATAGACAGCTGCTGCAGCGGTTGTCACTGCCATCCAGGAATCGTTGTCGTTATCGACATCAGTGGAGTCGAGGTTTCCGGTCGCTAAGGGGCTGGCTTCTGTCACCGAGCCGGTGTTAACGCCGCTGATTTCAGCGGCATCGTTGCTGCCGCTGATCGTGACGGTGATCGTTTCACTGGTGCCGTCAACGGATTGGACCGTCAGGCTGTCGGTGACGGTTTGGCCCTCAGAGAGCTCCTGAACCGCCGCGCTGTCATTGGCGAGGCTGTACTGCCAGGCACCGGAGCTGGAATCAAAGCTGAAGGAGCCATAAATGCCCGTCTGCGTTGTACTGTCGTCGTCGCTAAAGCTAAAAACGCCGCTGGCGGTCAGCGTGCCGTCTTCTGTAACCGAGCCGGTATTAGTGCCGGTGAAAGAGAAATCTGTAATAACGACGCTAGCCCGCCCAAATGCGTCATCAACAGAATTGATGCGAAAGCCAAAAGTTTCGCTCTCCTTAACACCAAAGGAAATGCTTCCACCTTGCTGTACGCTACCGTCATCAATGCTTAGCCGAGTAAAATTGCCATTAAGCAGGAAGCCGAAGGGGTCATAAAGAGGGCCGGCATTGTCCTCTGTATAATATTCCCACGAGAATAAAACCGTACCGCTAACGGCAGCCACCGTAGCGAAATCGGTGTTTTTTTCCAAGTTGGAGCCAGAATTGCTCCCTACCAGAGTTAACGATTCACCGGTCTCTGCTATTTCGAAGGAGCCGTTACCTCCATTGCTCAAGAAGCCCCAACTTGCAGTCGTAAAGGTGTAAGCGCTTGCCTGCAAGTCAGGTAGCTCAGGAGCTGGACTTTCAACAAAGAGTTCTTCGCCGTCAAGCGGAGGATTTTCGTCACCGGGATCGCCTTCTTCAGCTGTTTGCACAGCAATCTGCACACCATCCAGCTCTAAAATCTGGTAGTCAGCTTCGGCTGTGATTCGCTCAAGTTGGCTAGCGCTCAACGACCGACCCAGCAACAGAGCTGCAAACATCTCCCCCTCATCACCGGGACTATCCAGCCCTGCGTTGAGGCGCTGATCAATGGCATGGCCACTCTCTTCAAGCAACACCTGGCTGATCCAGGCGCTGTCAGCCCCGGAGACCAGCCAATCGGCATTCACGTAGATGCGTTCGGTGCCCGTGTGGCCTTGGGCCGCGTAGGCCGCCTGAAAGCCCCCTAGCTCGGCATCACTGCGCAGCTCGATCTCCAGCCCCAGGCCGCCGCTTTGGAGTTGCGCCGCCAGCGCCGCCAGCTGCGCCGCAAAAACTTCCGGATCTGTGCCGGCTTGGCCGAACACCTGCTGCATCAGGGCTGCAAAGTCGTCGCGTTGGGGCAGCTCCCGCAGCAGCTGGCTGGTGTCGGCCAGGGCCTGCTGCCAGTTCGCCAGCACCCCAAGTTCCGCGCCCAGCAGCTCCTCGCCCACCACCAGGAAATGGGACGGCAGCTCCAGGCCACTGGCCTGGGCATCCAGCACCATGCCGAGCTCGTCGATGCTCTGGGCCAGCCAGCCCAGGCTGGTTTCGACCAATCCGGTCTGCTCTTCCAGCACCAGATTGCCGCCCTGATCGGTGGCACCGGTGCTATCGCGGCTGGCGGCCACATCGGTGCCCGTGAGGCTGGCCAGCTGCTGCACAAAGCCCACGCCCTCGGCGCTGGCGGCCACACTCGAGCCGAACAGCAGCAGATCGGCGCCGCTGCTCAGGCTGTCGGCCCAGGTGCGCAGCTGATCGCTGTAACTGCCGAGGTTGGCGGCTTCCAGGGTGCCGTTGCCGAGTTGCAGCAGGCCATCCGCCCCTGCGCTCACGATCGCCAGGCTGCTGTAGCTGGCCTGACCGTCAAGCCGTTCCTGCAGCAAATGATCCGAGATCTGGGCCACGCCGTCGCTGGTCTGATCCAGCACCAGCAGTTCGCTATCGGCCGGGGCGCTCACCGCCAGGTCGCGCCAGTTCTCCAGCGACTGGTCCAGCACCACCAGGCTGCGCGCCAAAGGTGGAGGTGGCAGCTCCGAGCGCAGCGGATCATCGCTGGTGCCACCCAGCTCGGCGAAGCTATCCCCCAACACCAGGGCATCCACCGCGCCCTCATCGAGCCCTTGCTCCTGCGCCAAGGCGTACAGAGCCACAGCCTCCTGGCTGCGCTGCAGGTCACCGTCTAGGCCAGGCTCCTGGGGGTTGCTCCAATCGCCGCTGCCGGTTTCGCTTGCGCTGGAGCCGATCTCTGCGCCCTCCAGGCCCGTAGGGCTGGGGTCCAGATCGTTCCTGAAGAGATCATCCAAGCCGTGGCAGTTCAACAGCCAATCCCAGCTTGGCTAGGCCCAGCGCTGCCTCGCCTCGATCCTGGCCCCAGCACGCGTTTTGGCAGGGCTCGATCGCGCTTTTCGCTATTTCTTCGGCAAAGGGAGGCCTGCTGGCCGGCGATGCACCCAAGTGCCTGAGCACAAGGTCTCGGGCGAGCGCCCCAAATTTCCTTACAATTGGGAAACAATGTTGATTCATGGCGCCAGCCGGCCCGGCTAAGCCCTATTCCCGCGCCGAGCTCAGCAGCCACCTGGGCGCCGAACTGGAGTTTGAACAGCAGGCCCCCGACCACCCACGCCTGGGGCCGGTGCCAGCGTTGAGGGCCCGGTTGCTGCGCGAAGGCGATTGGCTGCTCAGCGAGGAGCTCTACCTCCGCCGCCAGGGGCTGAGGCAATGTTTCAGCCAATCACGCTCCTGGTTGCTGCTCGTGCTGCAGGGTCGGCTGGCCCTCGATCTCGGCGGCCGCAGCCATCCCCAGTTGCTCTGCGCCGACGGGGCCAATCTCTGCCTCACCCGGGCCACCCTGCAGGAATTCACCGTGCTGAGCGCACCGGTGCAGCTGGTGCGGCTCGCCCTGCCCCCGGCCATGGCGTGGGCACCAGCCGAGTGGTGCGGCTCTCAGCCGCTGCCCCTGCTCCTACCGATGCTCCAACTCCTGGAGCAAGCCCAGCTCGAACACAGCGACCAGGCCACCCGCACCCGCCTGGCCGAAGCCCTGCAGGGCTACTGCACCAGCACGCTGGAAGCCCAGGCCATCAACCTTGCCGCCGATCGCAACGACCCGCTGCAGACCCTGATCGAGTGGCTCAAGCCCCGACTCGCCCAACAGCTCAATGCCGCCGATCTGGCCGCAGCCGCCTGCCTCAGCAGCCGACGGCTGCAGGAGCTCTGCCAGCAGCGCCTCACCCTCACACCGATGGAATTGCTGCGCCAACTTCGCCTGGAGGCGCTGCACAAGGAGCTGATGGATCCCTACCACCGCCATCAAGGCCTGCGCACTCTCTACAAGCGCTGGCAACTGACCGACAGTCCCACCACCGGCAGGGCATTCAAGCTGCGCTACGGCGCCACCCCAGCAGCCTTGCGCAAGCAGCTCAGCTGAAGCGGCCGGCTCAGCCCCTGACGTCTGGCCCCCCTGCCGGCGCCCGCTCCAGCCGCTGCAGCAGCTGGCCGAACAACAGGGCAATCGCATCACTGCCGGCTGCTCCCTTACCCGGATCAAGATCGCCGGGATCCACCGCCACCCAGCCGCCCTCGCCGGGCAGGCGCAGCTCGAAATGCAAATGGGGCCCCGTGCTCAGGCCGGTGCTGCCCACCCGGCCAATCACCTCTCCTTGGCGCACCGAATCGCCGGCTTTCACATACAACTCGCTGAGGTGGCCGTAGAGGGTGCGGCGCCGGGGCCGGTCGTGCTCGACTTCGATGGCCAGGCCATAGCCCCCCGCCAGGCCGCTGCTCACCACCCGGCCGCCCAAAGCGGCCACCACGGGCGTGCCTTCCGGAGCGGCCAGATCGCGTCCAGCATGCATCAGCCAGCTGCCCAGCAGGGGATGGAGCCGGTAACCGAAATTGCTGCTGGTGACAGCGGCGCCGATCAGGGGGAACAGCAGCTTGCGGTTGCCGTTGCCGCCGATCGGCGCCGGCCGGGGCGTCACGCCAAACACATCGGCAAGCCGGAACGTGCCCCCAGCCCCCGCCAGCAGGGCGGAGACGGGCACGGTCAGGGGAGCCAGGGGGCCAGCCCCAGCCAAACCTTCCGGTGTCTCGCCGGCAACAAGGCCGCTGCCGCTGTTCATGCGGCCGCGCCAGCGCACCACCACGCCGCTGCTGCATTCCTGCTGGGAAAGGGCACCGCTGCGGCAGGCCTGCTGGTGGGCCGGCACATTGAAGGGGATCGTGCCGGAGCCGCCGCGAATTCGGGCCCGCTCGGCCGGTGACACCACCCCATCGCGCACCAGCGAATCGAGCGAAGCATCAAAGCGGGTCGGGGGGCGGCTGGGCAGCGCCGCCGGATCCGCTCGCAAGGGCTGGGCCAGTCGCGGCTGGGCCACCGGCGGGGGCGGGGGCGGTGGAACCACCGGCAGAGCAGCGGGCTGGGGTGGCTGGGGTACCAGCGCCAGCAGGGGGACCAGCGCCAGCAGGGCTGGCATCCGGTTGGGCTGGGGCTCGCCGCTGGGGAAATGCATGAAATGGATTGTAAAAATACCCGGGGTTCCTGCCCCGCCGATGGGGACAACCCCCGCGCCTAGAAATGGCGTTGCAGGGCGATCTCCCGGCCGTCCCTGGCCAAGCGCAGGCGACCATCGCCGTGCAGACCCACCACCTGCCAGCTCTCACCCCCATGGGGCCAGCCGGCCGCCGGCCGCCACAACCGGGCCTCAGCGGCGGCCCGCACCGGCTCGATCTGGTTGGCATGGGCCGCCGCCCAATCCAGGGCCGCCAGCACCCGGCCCAGCAACTGCTGCGGGCGGGCATGGGGGTGGCTGCGCCGCGTCGCCAGGGCCTGGGCCAGGGAGATGGCCCCGCCGGGCACCCGATTGCAGCCGTTCACACCCAGGCCAACCTGGGCCCAGCGAATCGACTCCCCCCGCAGCCGCAGCCGCGGCAACAACCCTGCCAGCTTGCGCTCCTGCACCAGCAGGTCGTTGGGCCACTTCAACCGCACGGGCACACCCAGGGCCTCCAGCTGCTGGGCCAGACCCACCGCCACCGCCAACCCCAGGCTGGCCGAGTTTGCCAAGGTCCCGGCCCAGGGGAAGGCCGCACTGAGCCAGAGCCCGCCAGCCGGTGAGTGCCAGGGGCGCCCCTGCTGGCCGTGGCCGAAGCGCTGGCGCCGGGCCAGCACCGCCAGTTTGGCCACCGGCACGCCGCGCTGCTGCCGTTCGGCCAGCCAGCGATCCAGCTCGACCTCCGTGCTGGCACACACCGGCATCCGGCGCAGCTGCCAGCTCAAAGGCCCGCCAGCCAGACACCGATGCGGGCGGCGGCGGCCTCCAGCTCCTCCACCGGTTGGACCAGGGCCAGCCGCAGCCAGCCCTCCCCGCCTGGGCCAAAGCCATTGCCCGGAGTCAGGGCGACGCCAGTGGCCTCCAGCAGAGCGGCGCAAAAGGCCTCGGACCCCATGCCACCGGCCTGGGGCGGCACCTGGAGCCAGAGGTAGAGCGCCATCGAGGGCAGCCTCACCGGCCAGCCCACGGCTTCCAGGGCTGCCGCCATGGCGTCGCGGCGCTGCCGGTAGGTGGAGCGCAGCTGCTCGGGCCAATGGGGCGCCTGTTGCAAGGCCGCGATCGCGCCAGCCTGGAGGGCCAGCGACTGGTTGAAATCGACCACCCCTTTGAGTTGGCGCAGGGCCGTGATCAACCACTCCGCCCCAATCGCAAAGGCCAGGCGGTAACCACCCAGGCACCAGCCCTTGGACAGGGAAAAAAATTCGATGCCGCAGGCCCGCCAATGGGGAGAGCGCAGCAGCGCCGGCGCCTCGCCGTCGAGGGCGAGGTCGACATAGGGGTTGTCGTGGGCGAAAACCACCCCATGGCGCAGGGCCCGCTCAGCCGCCCCATCCACCCAGGCCTGCTCACCGGTGGTGGCGGTGGGGTTGTGGGGAAAACCCAGCACCATCAGCTTGAGGGCATCCCACTCGGTGGCGCCAAGGGCGTCGAAATCGGGTCGCCAACCCGCCGCCCCATCCAGCCGCAGCAACACCGGTTCAGCCGAGGCCAGCTGCAGGCCGCCCATGTGGGAGGGGTAATAGGGATCGAGCAGCAGGGCCCGATCGCCCGGATTGAGCACCGCCAGGGGCAGGTGGGCCGTGCCCTCCTGGGATCCCACCAGCAGCAGCACCTCCGTCTCCGGGTCGACCGCCACGCCAAAACGTCGCTGGGCCCAATCGGCCACCGCCAGGCGGAAGGGCAGGGTGGCCCCATGGAGGCAGTAGGCCGAACTCGCCGGGGCCGCCAACCGGGCCGCCATCGCCTCAATGGCCACGGCGGGCGGTTGCAGGTCGGTGGAGCCGAGGGAGAGATCGACCAGGGCGGGCAGGTCAAGCCCGGCAGCTTTGGTCACGTAGGTCGATTTGCGCCGGTCGTTGCGGGCAAAAACGCCACTGCCGAGCAGCGACAGCCGCTCAGAGATGGGCATCCACAAACGCCTGCAGCTGGGGTTTGGCCATGGCGCCCTCATGGCGAGCCAGCTCTTGGCCGTCCTTAAACAGAATCAGGGTCGGCAGACCCTGGATCGCCAAGGCATCCCGGCTGGTGGGGTTGCCATCCGCCTCAAGCTTGCCCACCGCCAGGCGGCCGGCGTATTCGGCGTCCATCCACTCCATCATCGGTGCCATCAGCCGGCAGGGGCCACACCACTGGGCCCAGACGTCCACAAGCACGGTGCTGGAGGCCTCCAGCACCTCGGTTTGGAAATTGGCGTCGGTGAGCTGAACAACAGACACGGCAAGGCCCCTAAACAATTGGTGCTGGCTTGATTGTATGGAGCAAAGCCTCAGAGTTTGTCGATCGAACGCTTGAGTTGCTCGAGCTCCGGATCCACCTCGCTCACCTTGACGGGCTCGAGCTGGGGAGCCACCCCACCCCCCGATAGACGGTTTTTGAGGGCGGCCAATTCGTCGTCCACCTCCGGAGCACCCTCGAGGGCGGCGAACTGGCTTTCCAGATCCGCACCGGCCAGCTCGGCAGCGGCCTGGCTGCGGGCCTCCAGGGTCTGCACCTTTTCCTCCATGCGCTCGAAAGCAGCCATCGAGCTGTTGGTGCCGAGGCTGCCGACGGCGCTCTGCAACTGCTCCTGGGCCTGGGCCGCCTGGGCGCGGGCCTTGAGCATGTCCTTTTTGGTTTTGGCCTCGGCGATCCTGCTCTCGAGGGTGACCAGGCTCTTTTTGAGCTGCTCCACCTGGCCCGCCTGGCTCTGCAGCTGGGTGTTCAGGGCCGTGGCGGTGTCCTGGCAGGTCTTGCGGCGGCCCAGGGCCTCACGGGCCAGATCTTCCTCCCCCTTCTTGAGGGCCAGTTCGGCCCGCTCATACCAGGTGGCCGCCTGGGATTCGGCCTGCTCGGCCTGGTTCTGGATCCGCTTCTGGCTGGCGATGGCGGTGGCCACCGCCTGGCGCAACTTGACCAGATCCGACTGCATGTCGGCCACCGATTGGTCGAGGATCTTGGCCGGATCCTCCATGGCTCCCACCGCCGCATTGGCGTTGGCGCGGATCAGACGGCTGAGGCGGTCGAAGAAGCCCATCGGAGGCTGCGGGGGCAAGCCCAGAGGGTAGCCAGGCTGCGCCGCAATGCACCAGCGGGATTGCCGCACGCCGGATAGGGTCTGCCCATGGCCAAGGCTTCCCGCCAGCAAACCCGCCAGATCGGCAACCTCAGCCTGCTGGTGCCGCCGCCGCGCCCCCCGGCCAGCGGATTGGCCAGCTGCCTGCGGGAGCTGGAGCAACGCTGGCAGCAGGGCGGACACCTGGCAGCCCTCTGGCAGGCCTGGCCCCGCATCGCCGGCACCCAGCTCGCCCCCCACTGCCGGCCCCTGCGGCTGCACAGCGGCCTGCTCACCGTGGGGGCAGCGCCCGGCCCCTGGCTCCAGGCCCTGCAATACAACCGGCACCAGCTGTTGGGGGCCCTGCGCGCCCATGGCTTCCGCGTGCGCGATCTGCGCCTGGAACAGCACCACCCAGGCGCCGCCGCCACGCCAGGCGGCCTCCAGGAAGCGGATGTGTGGGCAGCCCACCCCAGCCGGGTGGATGTCTATGGCATGGCCAGCTGTCCGAGCTGCGGCAGTCCGGCCCCAGCCGGGGAGATGGGCCGCTGGGGCCACTGCAGCTTTTGCCGCCAAAAGCAGCTGGCTCAGTAGCGCTCCGGGCGAGGCAGGTGCCAGTCAGCCGCCACCCCCTGGCGGCGCAATTGGGCCGCCCGCTGCTCCAACCGACGGCGATCCAGGCGCCAGAGGCCATAGATCCCGCGGCGATCCAACAGTTGGGGCGCCAGGCCCTGCCAGAAGGGCAAGGACGCCGTGCCCGTATCAATCACCATCAGCAGGGTGGGCTGCTCGAGCGGGTTGCTGGCCGGCTGGCCGGGGCGGGTCTCTCGCCGCAGTCGATCGGCCAGGTTGACCAGGTTGTAGGGCTCGGCTCCCTCGTAGATCACCACCCGGCGGGAGTAATAGTGCAGCGAAGGCTTGAGCATGCCCACCATGGCCAGCGGCTCGGCGGGACGGGCCTGGCGGACCAGCGCCGCCGCCATCTGGCGCACCGGCTGGCCCCGCAGGCGATCGCCGAGCTGCCAGGCAGGCTGGAGCACCAGGGGCACAAAGGCCAGCAGGGGCAGCTGCCAGGCCAGCAGGGCCGCCGGGCCGCCCCGCCCAGCCATCACCAGGCCCAAGCCCGCGGCCAGGGCATAGAGCCCCCCACCCAGCAACAACCAGCCGCCGGCCAGCAGCTCCGGGGCCAGGCCAGGGATCTCCGGCGCCACGATCAGCGGCACCCACAGGGGGGAGGCCAGCCAACCAGCCGCCAACAAGGCCGTCAGAACGAGGCTCGCCCGCCAGGCCCAGCCCAGCCCCCGCTGGGCAGCCAGGGCAATCAGCAGGCCCGCCGCCGGCGTAGCCGGCAGCCAGTAACTGGGCAGCTTGGTGGCGGCCACGGTGAAAAACAGCAGCACCGCCAGCAGCCAGCAGGCGGCAAAGCGCTGCAGCGAGAGCTCGGGGGCCAGGGGCGCCGCCGGCCGCCAAGTCCAGCCCAGGCGGCCGATCCCCTGGGCCAGGCCGGCCAGCAGCAGCGGCGTGGCGGGCAAGCTGGCCACCACCAACACCGGGGCGAAATACCACCAAGGCTGCTGGTGGTTGTTCACCACCGCTGTGAAGCGCTGCAGATTGTGGTACCCGAAGAAGCTGCGCCAGAAGGGTTCCCCTTCCACCACCAGGGCGGCGCCATACCAGGGCAGGGCGATCAACGCCGTAATCCCCAGGCCAAGCAGGGGTCTCAGCCGCCGCCAGAGGCCGCCCAGATCGGCCTGCAACCAGCCAAACAGCAACAGGGTCAGACCCAGCAGCAGCACGGCCACAGGCCCCTTGGCCAGCACCGCCAGGCCCAGAAGCCCCCAGCCACGCCACCAGCCCAGGCCCCCGGCGGCATAGCTCCGCCAGCCGAGCAGCAGGCTGCCGGCCAGAAGCCCGGAAAACAGGGCATCACTGACGGCGATGCGGCCCCAGAGCAGCACCAGGGGCGAGAGCCCGAAGGCCAGGGCCGCGGCCAGGGCCACCAGGGCAGGGCGCTCCGGCCGTTGGGGCCGGCGCAGCAGGGTGTCGGCCAGGGCCAACATCACCCCGCCGCTGGCCAGGGCCGAGGGCAGCCGGGCAGCCCAGGTGCCCAGGGGGTTCCAGAGCTCCTGGACGGGGAGGGCGTAGAGCAGGCCCATCGCCCAGTACACCAGGGGCGGCTTGTCGTAGCGGGCCAGGCCGTTAACCCGGGGAATCAGCCAGTCGCCACTGGCAGCCATCGCCCGGGCCGAAGCGGCAAACAGGGGCGCGGTCTCATCCACCAGGCCGGTGCTGCCCAGCCGCCAGCCAAACAGCACCAGGGCCGCCGCCGCCGTGGCCAGCAGCACCCGGCGACGCCGGAGCGGAGCGACTGGCGGTGGGGCCATCCCGTCAGGGCAGGGGCTTTGAACCTATCCCGTCCGATCTCGGCCGCAGGCAACTGCAGCTGAAGGCAGACTTCGGCAGCATGGACGCGGGCCCCCTGCCGCCACCGATGGCCGAATCGCCAGCGCCGTCCTCGTGGGATTCCTCCAGTCAGCTGCTATGGGAGAGGGGCGAGCAGCAAGCAGCCATCGATCAACTGCTCAAGGCCATCAATCGAGCCCCTGATGCGGTGCCTCGGATGCTGGGCCTGCAGCTGGTCTATTACGTGTTTCTGCGGGGGGACTTACGCGGAGCTGAACTGTTTCTGCGGCGGCTGCTCACGATCCACCCCAACGATGCCGAGATCCTCGAAAACCTGGCGGTGGTGATCTCGCGCCAGAACAACCGCGGCGATGAAGCGGAACTGTTGCTTCATCGTGTCTGCGCGCTACGCCCAGACTCAGCCAATGCCTGGGATGGCCTCGCCAAGGAGCTGGCCCGCAGCGGGCGCCACCAAGAAGCCCAACGGGCCGGGGAGCGCTCGCTGGACCTGAAGACCGCCTCTGCCAAGCCGCTGCCCGATTGGTCGCCACCCTCCGGCTCTCCACAGGTCTTTCTGCAGCGGCTTGGTCGAGCCAAAGGCATGCGCCGCATCAGCTTCTCGCTCTGGGGAAGCAAGGCCAGGTACCTCCGCGGAGCCCTACGCAATGCCCTGCTGATCCCAGATCTCTACCCCGGGTGGCAGGCCCGTTTTTATTTAGACGCCAGCGTGCCCGAAGACTTCGTGGGCCTCCTGCACGAGCTTGGCACCGAGGTGAAGATGATGCCCCCGGGCCAGAGCCAGCGCCAGAAGCTCTGCTGGCGCTTTCTGGTGGCCAACGACCCCGCCGTGGGGCGCTTCCTGGTGCGCGACTGCGATGCGGTGGTGAACCAGCGGGAGGTGAGGGCGGTGCAGCAGTGGCTGGATTCCGATCGATGGTTTCACGTGATGCGGGACTGGTGGAGCCACACCGATCCGATCCTGGCTGGCATGTGGGGTGGGATTGCAGGGGTTCTGCCGGATCTGGCGGCACTGCTCGCCGGCTACAGCCCAGCGGCACGCGAAACCGCCAACGTGGATCAGTGGTTCCTGCGCGATGTGCTCTGGGGCTCGATCCACCCCCTCGCCCTGGTGCACGACCGCTGCTATCGCTGCGAAGGCAGCCAAGCCTGGCCAGGCCCTGCCCCCCCAGACCATCGCCATGTCGGCCAGAACGAATTCGCTGCCCGGCGCCGCACCCAGGCCTCCAGGCTCGCCCCCTGGATCCGGCTCAATCCCTGCCTGCAGCTCCCAGATGACGCCATGCTGCCGGCTAGGACTGGTTCGCGTCCCCCGCTGAATAATCCAGTCATTCGCACCGGTCCGACCCAGTCCGCACAGCAGACCGCATTGGCCATACCCGCGAACCTGAGCGGCCGAATCCTCAACATTCAGCGGGCAAAAGACCGATGGGACAGCATGGAAAGCCAGCTCAAAAGATTGGGCTGGAGCGGAAGCCATCGTCGCCATCTCGCCCAGACAGCTGCCGAGGAAGAAGCAAAAACACTGGGGCTACGCAATGGCGGAGAGCTCGGTCTTTGGCGCAGCACAACAGAACTCCTCGCGGCTTGGCTGGCAACGTCGCCCGGCCCGGATGCGGTGCTGCACGTTTTGGAAGATGACACCGTTCTCCACCCCTCCCTCCCGTTGCTAGTTGAGCCCCTGGGTCAAGCCAAGCCATGCCTCGATGTGATCTTCCCCGAGACCTTCCTGACCGTGGATCTTTACCGGCGCTTTCGCGAGCTGGAGCGGCGGCGGCAAAAATCCGATGCCAGCTATCTATTGCTGGATGGCGGCCAGTACCTGGCCTGCAGCTCGTCCTACCTGCTCAGCCACCAAGGAGCCCACCGGCTGCTCCAGGCCATGCAAGAGCAAGAGGAGTCAGGCCGCCTTGTTCCCATCGACATGGCTCTGCGCAACTGGATCAGGGCAGGACGCCTGACCGCCGCCATCACCCTGCCGTTTTTCAGCACGATCAATGCCCACACTCCCAGTTCACTGCAACGAGATCGGCCCAAAGCCGTCCATCTCAGCCAGAACGCTGACCTAGCCCTGCGTCGCCTGATGTACGTCCAGACCTGGGAGCCTTCGGCCAGTGCCGAAATCCTTCAGGAACTCTCTGGATTGCTGGGCGAAGGCTTCACGCCAGGGCAGATCGAGTCCGTGGTGCTGGACATGCTTCAGACCGGGAAAGCCGAGGGCTGGCTGCCCCGCTACTGACGCGCGCGATCCGCTTGGTGGCTGGGGCAGCTTGGGCCAGGCGGACGCCGGAGCGGCCTGCAGCAGGCAAGGGCTCCAAGTAGCGCCGATTGCGTTGTTGAACGGGTGGGTTCACGCCCTAAAAAAGCTGGGAACGCTGGCCAAGCCCGCCTGCAGCCAGGCCTCCACCCGCTCCGCGAGCACGGCGACCGAGGCGTTGGCCTCGACCCAGGTGCGACAGGCCCGGCGCTCGATCGTTCCCACCTGGGCAACCGCCGCCGCCAGGGCCCCCACGTCATCGGGTTCCACCAGCAGCCCATTGATCCCCGGCTGCACCAGCTCCCCGGGCCCGCCACGGCGGTAGGCCACCACCGGCACCCCGCAGGCCATCGCCTCGACCACCACGTTGCCGTAGGCCTCGTTCCACTTGGGCGTGTTCAGCAGCGCCCGGCAGCGGCCCAGCTCCGCCTGCAGCCTGGCGGTGGGCAAAAACCCACGCCACTGCAGGGTTCCAGCCGGCACCGAAGCCTCCACCGCCGCCGCATACGTTCGGTCCTCGACCAGGCCCCACACCGCCAGGGGGAGCCCCAGCTGGGCCGCCGCCGCGGCCGCATCCTCCAATCCCTTTTCCGGTGCCACCCGGCCGGCCCAGCCCAGCAGCGGCTCAGGTTCGGCGCAAAACCCATAGGCCGCCAGATCAAAACCATTGCCCAACACCACCGGCGGCTGGGGCAGGGAGAAATCCGCTGCCTGCACGGCGCTGTGAAAGGCCAGCCGCCCCTGATCCCAACGGGCCAGATCGGCGATCACCCCATCCATGGCCTCCCCCACTGAGCCCATGCTGACCAGATGGAAAATCGGCAGGGACGCCACGGGCGTCAGCCAGAACGGCAGCCAGTCGTAGGCGAGGTTGAGCACCACCTCAACGCCCGCGGCCGGCCCCTCCAGCAGCACCCGCTGCCAAAAGCGGGGCAGCAGCCCATCGGCCAGCATCGTGATCGGAGCGCTGCGCTCCTGGTGCTGGGCACTGGGCTGGGATCGACCCCTGCAGGTCCAGAGGTCGGCGGCGGCGCAGGCGGGCGGCAGCAGCGAACCCTCAGCGGCGAGCACGGTGAGCTGATGGCCCCGCTCCAGCAGGCCCGCCACCAGGCTGGTGGCCGTGAGTTCCACACCACCGCCACTGCCACTGCCCAGGGCCCCCAACGGGGTGCTCACCACCAGAATCCTCATGTCACAACTGCTGCCCCAGGGGATTGTCCTGCCAGAGCTGCTGGCGGCGGCTGATCAGCAGCACGGACATCAGGGCCAACAGCGCCCCCAGCCACTGCAGCGGCCGCAACTGCTCATCGAGCAACACCACGCCGCAGAGCAGGGCAAACACCGGGGTTAAAAACGTCAGGGCGGTGAAACCGGTGAGATCGCCGCTGTTGGCAAACCAGAAGAAGAGCCCGTAGGCCAGGGCACTGCCAAGCACGGTGGCATAGGCCATCAGGCCCCACTCCATGGGGCTCCAGACGGGCAGGAAGGAGCCTTCCAAACCCACACCCCCCAGCAGCGGTAGGCCGCCAATCAGCATGTGCCAGCCCGTGATCGCCACCGGATCGCTCTGGCGGCTGGCATAGCGGCTGAGCACCGTGCCCAGGGCCATCGCCGCCGCCGCCGCCAACATCCACAGTTCGCCGTGACTCCAGGCGTGCTCGCCGATGGCGGTGGGCCCCTCCAGCCACCAATGGCGCAGCACCGCCGCCGGCAGACCCAGGCAGAGGATGCCGAGCAGCCCCACCAACAACCCCACCCAGCCCACCGGATTGATCGCCTCACCAAACAGGCTGCGGGCCAGCAGGGCCACCAGCAGGGGCTGGGAGTCAATCAGCACCGAGCCCAACCCGGCTCCGGTCTGGCCCAGCCCCCTGGCCAGCAGGCCCTGAAACAGGCTGCCATCGACCAGGGCAAAGGCCAACAGCCAGGGCCAGTCGACGGCGGCCACCCGCAGGGAGCGACCCAGCGCCAGGGCCGCCACCAGCACCAGAGCACCGGCGGGCAGCAACCGGAGGCTGGCCACCTGCAGGGGCGTGGCGCCCTCCAGCAGCGGTCGCATGGCCGCCATGGCCGTGCCCCAGAGGGCAAAGGGCAACAGCATCAGGGGCCATCGCAGGGCCTGGGGCATGGCGCGTGCTGACCCGTGGGGGCATTCTTTTTAAGATCCAACCACTTCACCTCCCCCCAATGCCCTGGCCCTGGCGTCGCAAGACCCGTCGCACCCTGGCGCGTATCGCCATCGAAGGGCCCATCGCCGGTGCCACCCGCACCCGCGTGCTGAAAGCCATCCGCCAGGTGGAGCAGCGCGAATGCCCGGCCCTGCTGCTGCGCATCGACAGCCCGGGCGGCACGGTGGGCGACAGCCAGGAAATCCACAGCGCCCTGCTGCGCCTGCGGGAGAAGGGCTGCCGGGTGGTGGCCAGCTTCGGCAACATCTCCGCCTCGGGCGGGGTTTACATCGGCGTGGCGGCTGAGACGATCGTGGCCAACCCCGGCACCATCACCGGCTCGATCGGCGTGATCCTGCGGGGCAACAACCTCTCCAAGCTGCTCAAGCGGATTGGGGTGAGCTTTGAAACCGTCAAAAGCGGCCTTTACAAGGACATCCTCTCGCCGGATCGCGCCCTCACCGACGCCGAGAGGGAGCTGCTGCAAAGCCTGATCGATTCAAGCTACGATCAATTTGTCGAGGCGGTGGCCACGGGCCGGGGACTGGACCAGACCCTGGTGCGGGGTTTCGCCGATGGCCGGGTATTCAGTGGTGCGCAGGGCAAGGAGCTGGGCCTGGTGGATGTGCTCGGCGACGAGGAGACGGCCCGGCGGCTGACCGCCGAGCTGGCCGGCCTTGACCCGGAGAAGACCCGCCCCATCACCTTCGGCAGTCCACCGAAACGCTTTGGGGGCCTGCTGCCTGGCCGCAGCCAGTTGCGGGGTCTGCTCCAGGCCCTTAGCCTCGAACTCGCCTGGACCGGCCAACCGCTGTGGCTCTACCGGCCATGAGTCAGCCCCCCGTGCTGCGCGCTCTGCGGGGTGCCACCACCGCCGAGGCCAACACCACCGAGGCGATCGAAGCGGCCGTGGCCGAACTGGTTCAGGCCCTGGTGGCGCGCAACGGCCTGGAGGGCGAGCAGCTCGTTTCTGTGACCTTTTCGGTCACCGGGGATCTCGATGCCTGCTTTCCCGCCGCCATTGCCCGGCGCCAGCCCGGCTGGGGCCAGGTCGCCCTGCTCGACTGCCAGCAGATGGCCGTGGCCGGTGACCTGCCCCGCTGCATCCGGTTGCTGGCCCATGCCTGGCTGCCCCCCCAGCAGACGCCGCTCCATCCCTACCTGCGCCAAGCGGCCCAGCTCAGGCCCGATCGGGGCCATCCCTGATCCCAACGGGCCCTCGATTCGCAACGTCCCCATCCCGCCACCTGTGGGTCCGACCACCAAAGGCACCGGCGTTGGCCCAGGCTGATGAGAATTCACCTCTTTGCTGGCATCACCCCTATGGGATTTCCTCCCTTCAAACGCCTGCTGGCGCCGCTGCCTGCCCTGGCGACTGCCACAGCTTTGGCCGGGATTGGATCCCTGGCAGCCAGCTTCTTGGAGCCGCCCGCCCAAGCCCAGGGCACCCCGAGCCTGATGGAGTTCCGCTGGGACAACACCAAGGACTACCGCAAGCTCTATTACTTCATGACCGAGACCCAACGCCTCAAGCGTTCGGAGTACTACCTCATTCTCAGACCGAAAGATCGCAAAACCGCCATCCTCAAGCTGAGCATCACCATCCCCAGCTACTTCGATGCCAAAATCGATCCCAAGCGGGTCAAGCTCTGCAGGATGAGTGAAGGCGGCATGATGTCGCGCACCCGCTGTCAGGAGACGATTCCGGCCACGATTGAAATCGCTGAAAACGGCAGCGCCATCGAGATCTTCCCCGACACCCCCGTGCCCGATACCGGCACAATCGGCGTGTACATGAACATCTTTAACCCGTTCAACATCGGCATGTATCAGTTCAACGCCCTCGCCCAGGCCCCGGGCGATGTGCCGATAGCGGGCTATCTGGGCAGCTGGCTGATCCAGATCGACCCGCCCAACAACTGATAGGTTGGCCTTCACGCCCACTCTCGACGCGACGCGCGCAGCGAAACCCAAACCATGACCAAGCGCACCCTGGAAGGAACAAGCCGCAAGCGCAAGCGCGTTTCCGGTTTTCGCGTGCGCATGCGCAGCCACACCGGTCGCCGGGTGATTAGCACCAGGCGTCGCCGGGGCCGCGCCCGTCTGGCCGTCTAGCCCCCGCTGCCTTGGCCCTGCCCCAATCCCACCGGCTCAAGGGGCAACGCGTCTTTGACCAGCTGTACAAAAAGGGCCGGCGAATCCACGGCCCTTCGATGCTGCTGCGGGTCCTCGACGCCGAACCAACCCTGCTGCCGATCGAGCAACAAACCCATTCCCCCAGCCCCTGGCGGTGTGGGGTGGTGGTCAGCACCAAGGTTCACAAGCGGGCCGTGCGGCGCAACCGGCTGCGGCGTCTGCTGCACGGCCATGTGCTGTCCCAGCTGTTAGGGACCATGGAGCGCCCACTCTGGCTTCTGCTCAGCCTCAAGCCGGGCAGTGCCGAGCTGCCTTGCCACACCCTGCTGGGAGAATGCAACCAACTTCTGCACCAGGCAGGTCTGACGCCATGAGCACGGACAGCGGCAAGAGCATCCAGGAATCAGTCTTCTACGAGGGTGGCCCAGCCAAGGGGGACCTGGTGTTCAACCTGCTGCTCGGGCTGACGATCATTGGCATTCCCTTTGCCGTCGGCGCGATCGTGCGGGCCCTGTGGCTGCGCTTCCGGATCACCAGCCGCCGGATCGAAGTCAACGGCGGCTGGCTGGGCCGGGACCGCACCCAGGTGGTCTACAGCCAGATTCGGGAGGTGCGCAGCGTGCCGCGCGGCTTCGGTCTCTGGGGTGACATGGTGCTGGTGCTCAACGACGGCTCAAAGCTGGAGATGCGCTCGGTGCCTGGCTTCCGCGATCTGGAGACCTACATCGAGGAGCGGCGTCAGGCCAAGAGCTCCACACCAAAGGGCATGGCCGCCTAGACCATCAGTCACACTGAGCCCACGCTCCTCCCTACCCCCAGAGCTTCTCTGCCGTGATCGGGTACATCTCCGACAACCTGCTGCTGCCGATCCTCGATTTCTTCTACGGGTTGGTGCCCAGCTACGGGCTGGCCATCATTGCCCTGACGGTGGTGATTCGGCTGGCCCTGTTTCCCTTGAGCGCCGGCTCGATCCGCAATGCCCGGCGCATGCGGATCGCCCAACCCGCCATGCAGAAGCGGCAGGCCGAGATCAAGGCCAAATACGCCTCCAATCCCCAGAAGCAGCAGGAGGAACTGGGCGGGCTGATGAAGGAGTTCGGCAGCCCCCTGGCCGGCTGCCTGCCCCTGCTGGTGCAGATGCCGATCCTGTTTGCCCTGTTCGCCACCCTGCGGGGCTCACCGTTTGCCGATGTTCCCTACGCCCTCAACCTCAAGGTGTTGCCGGCTGAGCAGATCGCGGCGGTGGAACCCAAACCCTTCAATTCGGCCAGCCACTCGATTTTTGTTACCGAAACCAGCCACGTGCCGGTGATCGCCAGCCTGGAGGGCGGCACCAAGCTTGGGGTCGGTGACACCGCCCAGGTGAAGCTGCACACCAAAGAGGGCGACAGCTTCGCTTCGGTGCTGAAGGGCATTGATGGCGGCGACGCCTTTGCCCCCACCTGGAGCGTCACCAAGGGCGACGGGTTGGTCAGCGTGGCAGCCGATGGCACCATCACCGCCCTCGGCACCGGCGATGCCACCGTGGAAGCCAAAATCCCCGGCCTGGCCGCCCGCAGCGGCTTCCTGTTCATCAAAGCCCTGGGTCAGGTGGGCTTCATGAGCGACGGCGCCATCAACTGGGACATCGCCATCCTGGTCGCCGGCTTCGGCGCCAGCCTGTTTGCCTCCCAGATCCTCTCCGGCATGGGCATGCCCGCCAACCCCCAGCAATCGACGGCCAACAAGATCACTCCCGTGATGATCACGGCCATGTTCCTGTTCTTCCCCCTGCCGGCCGGGGTGTTGCTCTACATGGTGGTGGCCAACATCTTCCAGGCGCTGCAAACCTTCCTGCTTAGCCGCGAGGCCCTGCCCGACAACCTCCAGGCCATCCTCGATCAGCAGATGGCCCAGCAACCGGTGACGGTGAGCGCCAGTGGCAGCCGCCTGCCATTTGAGCCCAAGGCGAAGAAGTAACCCAGCCTGCTGAGCCCGTGCCCGAGCGATCCGAGCCAGAACCCCTCTGCCCCCTACCCCTGCAGGAGCTGAGCCACCAGGAGGGGGGGCGCCACTGGCAGATCGAACAGCCGATTGCCGGCCTGGCCACGCTGACGCCGGTGCGGGGCGAGCTGCGGGCCACCCACCTCGGCAACGTGCTGGAGGTCAAAGGCAGCGCCGAGGCGATTGTGACCCTCTGCTGCGACCGCTGCCTGCAGCACTTCAACCAGACCCTGAGCACCGCCAACACCGAGCTGATCTGGATCGGCGCGGCGGAGCCAGCCGCTGCTGGCGAGGACCACAGCCTGATCGAGCGGCTTGATCCCAGGGGCAACTTCGATCCAGAGCACTGGATCTTCGAGCAACTCAACCTGCAGCTGCCGATCGTCAATCACTGCGGCAGCCACTGCCCGGGCCCCGCCACCTGGAGCAGCAGCAGCTCAGCGATCGACCCCCGCTGGCAAACCCTGGCGAACCTCACCCCCTAGGCAAGCCGCCGTGACCGACAGCTGGGGCGACCAACTCGATCTGCTGATTCGCGCCCGCACGCCGATTCTCTGGATCCGCAGCCTGGAGGAGGAGCGCATTGAAGCGCTGCTGGAGCAGGCTGCCCAACGGCTTGGCGGCCGCACCCTGCTTCGCTGGGACTTCATCGACGGCCTGGGCGGCGCGCCCAACCGCAGCGGAGAGGCCGCCCGCAACCCGATGGCGGCCCTGGCCTGTCTCGATCCCCTGCCGCCCGAGCAGGCAGCCCTGTTGGTGCTGCGCGATTTTCACCGCTACTGCGAGGACGCGGGGGTCTGCAGACGCCTGCGCAACCTGGCGGCCAGCCTGCGACAAGCCCCCCGCACCCTGGTGATCACCGCCCCCGACTGGTCGATCCCCAGGGAGCTCGAGGACAGCATCACCCTGCTGGATCTACCCCTGCCGGCTGCAGCGGACATCCGCACCCTGCTGAGCACCATCGCCAATGCCAGCGGCCATCCGCTCAGCCCCGACGTGGCCGAACAGCTCACCGCCGCCTGCCATGGCCTCAGCGAACAGCGGGTGCGCCAACTGGCCGCCCGGGCCCTGGCCCGACGGGGCCAGTTGGGGGAAGCCGATCTGGCCGAAGTGCTCGAGGAGAAGCGCCAGGCGATCGCCAAGAGCGAGCTGCTCGAATACTGCCCAAGCGAGGCCACCCCAGCCGATATCGGCGGGCTGGAGGCCCTCAAACACTGGCTGGAGCAGCGCCACATGGCCTTCAGCGAAGAGGCCATGCGCTACGGCCTGCCCCTGCCCCGGGGCGTGCTGCTGGTGGGCCCCCAGGGCACCGGCAAATCGCTGACGGCGAAAGCCATCGCCCACAGTTGGAACATGCCCCTGTTGCGGCTGGATGTGGGCCGGCTGTTCGCCGGATTGGTGGGGGCTTCCGAAGCACGCACCCGGGACATGATCCAGCGTGCCGAAGCGATGGCGCCCTGTGTGCTCTGGATCGACGAGATCGACAAGGGGTTTGGGGGCGACTCCCGCAGCGATGGCGGCACCAGCCAGCGGGTGCTGGGCACGGTGCTCACCTGGATGGCGGAGAAGTCCAGTGCCGTCTTCGTGGTGGCCACGGCGAACGGGGTCGACAAGCTGCCTGCCGAACTGCTGCGCAAGGGTCGCTTCGACGAAATCTTCCTGTTGGATCTCCCCAGCGCTGAGGAGCGTCGAGCGATCCTCGATCTTCAGCTGCGGCGGCGGCGGCCCCACCACAACCTTGAGCTGGCGGTGCTGGTGGATCGCACGGCCGGGTTTTCCGGAGCCGAACTCGAGCAGACCGTGATCGAGGCCATGCACCTGGCCTTTGCCGAGCAACGCGAATTCAGCGAAGCCGATCTGATCGCGGCAGCCAGCCAGGTGGTGCCCTTGTCGCGCACCGCCCGGGAACAGCTGGAGGCCCTGCAGAGCTGGGCCAGGGGCGGCAGAGCGCGGCCAGCAAGCCCACCGGCCTGATGACGGGGCGTAACGAACTCCGACTCCACGTAACAAGGCTGGCCAGCGGCCCTGGCCAGGCCAAGCCACGCCCTTACCTTCAAAGTCACGTCGCCAAGGCCGCAGTGACACCAACCCCGAACAGCCGCCCTGACCTGGCCAGCCAACTGGCGATGGCTTGCCTGGGTGCCGGTGTCATCACCACGGTGGCGGTTGCCCAGGGGCAGAACCCCCTCACCGCCCTGGGCATCACCCTGTTTTCTGGCCTGGCCGCCGTGATGGTCGGCCAGGTGATCTAGCTGGCCTGGGGCTAGTTGGCCGACGGAGTCGCCATGGCGACCGGAATCCGCGGAACCGGGAATCCATTTTCGCCCAGCACGTCGACAATCATGCGGTTTGTATCGAAATAAACCTGCCAGTAGGTGGACGTGTGGGTGTACGGGCGAACGGCAAGCCGGGGCCGCGCTCGCTGAATTCGAGCACCTCCACATCGGCCTCCTGACCTTCAAATTGATTCGGCACCCGCTTGATGCCCTCCTTCAACAGGGCGATGGCACGGGTGAGGTCGGCGGAATGGTCAAGCTGGGCCACCAGTTCAACCCGGCGGAACGCATGAACCGAATAGTTCTGAATCGTGTCTCCAAACAACTTGGCATTGGGCACGATGTTGCGCACATTGTCTGGGGCCAGCAAGGAGGTCACGAACATGCCGATTTCCTCCACAGTGCCGGTAACCCCACCGGCCGTGATGAAGTCACCCACGCTGAAGGGCCTGAACACCTGCAGGAACACACCCGCCGCAAAGTTGCCGAGCATGCCGCTCCAATCGCCACGCCAGCACCGGCGAGCAGGGCGGCGAAGCTGGCGGTCTGGATACCGAAGAAGCCGAGGATGGCCACCACCAGAATCACCCGCAACACCGCCGCGAGGATGTTGATCAAATAGGCAACAACCGTGGCATCAAGTGCACTTTGGCGCAAACTTTTGCGTAAAATGCGCACAGCCAGCTGAATCAGCCAGCCGCCAGCAATCCAGAGGGCAACGGCCCCACCAGCTTGAGCACAAACGGCACAATCGTGCTCGCCAGCAGCAACGAAAAATCCGGGATGGCCATCGTCAATCAACAGTTAAAAGGCTATTCACCCTAATCCTTAGCTCTTCAGCTGGTGTATGGAATGACAGGATTGCGAGAGAACGACCATGCAATGCCAGCAGACTTCCGCGCCCAGCTGCCCGCCCTGGCCAACAAGACCTACTTCAACTACGGCGGCCAGGGGCCCCTGCCCACCCCCTCGCTCGAGGCCATCACGGCCAGCTGGCGCACCATCCAGGAGCTAGGCCCCTTCACCGGCGCCGTATGGCCCTTCCTGGACCAGACCAGCGGCCGGTTGCGCCAGCGCCTGGCCCACTGGTTCGGCGTGCCCCCGCAGCGGCTCGCCTTCACGGAAAACGTCACCAGTGGTTGCGTCTTGCCGCTCTGGGGCCTGCCCTGGCAAGCGGGCGATGAACTCCTGATCAGCGACTGTGAACACCCGGGCGTGGTGGCCGCCTGCCGGGAGCTGGCCCGCCGGGAGGGTCTGACGATCGCCAGCCTGCCCGTGGCCGATCTACGCGGCACGGTGGCTGCTAGTGCGACCACCGTGCTTGAGCGCCTCGAGCAGGCCCTGCGCCCTACCACCCGCCTGGTGGTGCTCTCCCACCTGCTCTGGAACACGGGCCAGGTGATGCCGATCGCCGCTGTGGCCAGTCGGTTGGCCTGCCACCGGCGCCACCCCTGGCTCCTGGTCGACGGGGCCCAATCCCTCGGATGCATTCCGCTGGCAGAGGCCGCCGCGGCCGCCGACATCTACGCCTGCACGGGCCACAAATGGTGCTGCGGTCCGGAGGGTCTCGGTGCCATGGCCCTCTCCGAGCGCCTGCTGCAGGAGGCCCGGCCCACCCTGATCGGTTGGCGCAGCCTCAGCCAGGAAAGCTCTGGCAGCAGCGGCTTCCACCCCGATAGCCGCCGCTTCGAGGTGGCCACCTCCTGCCTACCCCTCTGGGCGGGGCTGGAGCAGTCGCTGAAGCTGCTGGAGGCTGAGGGGAGCGCTGAAGATCGGCTCGCCGTCATCCAGCAAGGCAGCCACAGACTCTGGCTCGGCCTGCAAGAGCTGGGGGCCGCCACCTGCCTGCTGGAGGGGCCACCGCCGGCCGGGCTGGTGAGTTTCCAGCTGGCCGGCGACGCTCCGGCAACGGTTGTGAAACGCCTCGGTGAACGGGGCATCTGGATCCGCAGCCTGGACGACCCCGCCTGTCTGCGGGCCTGCACCCACATCAGCACCACCAGCAACGAGATTGATGCGCTGCTAGGCGCCCTGGCCAGGCTTTAACTAACGAAATCTGGGCAGACAGACGAATTCAAGTGGCTTGCTCACTGAAAACCTTGCCGTAGAGCCAGCCCGCCAACAGGGCTCCCACAATGGGAGCAAGCCAGAACAGCCACAGCTGGCCCATCGCTTCCACACCTGCCCACACCGCCACGGCAGTGCTCCTGGCGGGGTTAACGGAGGTGTTGGTGACCGGGATGCTGATCATGTGGATCAGGGCCAGCGTCAGGCCAATCGCCACGCCGCCAAACCCCGCAGGAGCCAAACGATCCGTCGCGCCAATAATCACCAAGAGGAAGAAGAAGGTCAGCACCAGTTCAACGACCAGCGCTGCCCAAAAGCCATAGCCGCCTGGGGAATGGGCCCCCCAGCCGTTGGTTGCCAGCGGGTTGCTCCCCGACATGACCAGGTCAAACGCTGGCCCACCAGCCACCACCAGCTTGATGAAGCCGCCCGCCAGAATTCCACCGATCACCTGGGCCGCGATGTAGGGAAGCAGCTCGCCTCCCTTCATGCGGCCACTGGCCCAGAGGCCGAAGCTCACGGCCGGATTGAGGTGGCAACCAGAGATGTGGCCGATCCCATAGGCCATTGTCACCACGGTGAGACCGAAGGCCAGGGATACGCCTAGAAAACCCAAGCCAAAGGGATTCCCCGGGGCGATATCTGCGCCCGTGAGATAGGGGAAATTGGCCGCGATTGCCGCACTGCCGCAACCACCCAGCACCAACCAAAACGTTCCAAACGCTTCAGCCAGAAACTTTTTCGCCATGGGGACAGAAGACGCCATGAATGTTGATCAACAGCATTTCGAAGTTACCGCTCTGCCTATGTCCAGAAAGCAGGCGTAAGCATTTGATGCAATCAGAAAGAATTCAAGCTTGCTGCTTTGCCCCCAGAGCTTTGACGGCTTCGTCCCGATCGTCGAAGTGGATCTTGGTGGTGCCAAGGATCTGGTAATCCTCATGCCCCTTGCCAGCGATCAACACCAGGTCGCCGGCGGTGGCCCCGGCGATGGCCCCGGCGATCGCCGTGGCCCGCTCGGCCTCCACAACCATTGGCGCGCCTGCAGGGATGCCCGCCACCACGTCGGCCAGGATCTGCTCCGGGTCCTCGGTACGGGGGTTGTCGGAGGTCACCACCAGCTGATCGGCCAACTCGGCGGCGATGGCCCCCATCAGGGGCCGCTTGCTGCGGTCCCGATCACCGCCACAACCAAACACACAGATCAGGCGACCCGCCGTGAACGGACGGCAGGCCGCCAGGGCATTGGCCAGGCCATCGGGGGTGTGGGCGTAGTCGACCAGCACGGCCGGATTGCCGCTGCCATCGCCCACCACCACCCGCTCCATGCGACCTGGCACCCCGCCGAAGCTGGCCAGCCCATCCAACAGCGGGGCCAGGGGAATGCCCTGTTGGACCAGGACACCCACGGCCTGCAGCAGGTTCATCAGGTTGAACCGTCCCACCAGCGGCGATTGGAATGGCCCCTCCCCCAGGGGCGTCCGCAGCACGCCGCGCACCCCGTCTGCACCCAGCTGCAGATCCCGAATCGACAGCTCGGCCCTGGCATCGTCTAGGGAGCTGCGCCAACAGGAGTCTCCCAGGCGCTCCGCCAGCCTCACCCCCCAGGGGTCATCGCCATTGACCACCGCCCCACCGGCCAGCAGCGGCTGCTCAAACAGCCGCGCCTTGGCCTCGAAGTAGGCCTGCATCGAAGCGTGGTAGTCGAGGTGGTCCTGGGTGAGGTTGGTGAACACCGCACCAGCAAACCGACAGCCCGCCACCCGCTGCTGGTCGAGGGCATGGGAACTCACCTCCATGGCGCCGATCTGGGCACCGGCCGCCACGGCCTGGGCCAGTTGGGCCTGGAGCAGATCGGCAAAAGCCGTGGTGTGCTGGGCGGTGACGCTTTGGCCGGGCCAGCGGTTCACCAGGGTGCCAAACAGGGCAGCCGGGCGGCCGGCCCGAGCCGCCAGATGTTCGATCAAGTAGGTGGTGGTGGTTTTGCCATTGGTGCCCGTCACCCCAATCAGGGCTAGTCGCTGGCTGGGCTGGGACCAGAACTCCGCCGCCAGCAGCCCCGCCCACCGCGCCAGGGGATCGGGCGCCACGACCACCGCATCGCGCGGACCCGGGGGCTGGGCGGCGGCGGCCGCCGGGCTGATCACCGCGGCCATGGCCCCGGCCCCGAGCGCTTGGGGCCAGAAGCAGCCCCCGTCCACCTGGGTGCCGGGCAACCCCACAAACAGGGTGCCGGGACCGACCCGGCGGGAATCACAACTGATGCCGGCCAGCGCGCCGTTTGGCAAGTCCGCTGGCACCTCCAACCCCACCTGCCTCAAGACCGGATGGAGCAGCTGGGTCATGGCAGCCGTTGGCTTTGGGGAGGCGTCTCAACCATCCTGGCCGAACCAACCATGCTTCTGCAACCAAGCCCGCAGGCTGGCGCCCGCCAGGCGCGGCGGCAGCCTGGGCAGCTCCCGATCTCCATCCGAGCGGCGGATCAGCAGCACGGGCACCTCCAGCCCGTAGCGATGCTGCAGAACTGGATCGCCATCCACATCAACCAACGCCACGGCAGGAGGGGGCACCAGGGCGGCCAACTTCTGCTCAAGGCCCTCACAGAGGCAGCAGCCCCGGCGGGTGATCAAAACCAGGCAGTCCATTCAATCGGGTACGGGGTCGCAGCCGCAGGGGGTAAAGGGATGGCATCGCAGCAGCCGCCGCAGGGTCAACCAACTGCCGCGCCAGGGGCCATGGCGCGTGATCGCCTCGAGGCCATAGCTGCTGCAGCTAGGAATAAAGCGGCAGCGGGGGCCCAGCAGCGGTGAGAGCCACTGGCGGTAGATGCCGATCAAGCCAAGCAAAAGAGCCGCCACCAGCCTGGTTGCCAGCCTGGCCAGCGGCCCGGGTGCTGACACCTCGAGCGCAGCCAGGCCAGGTTCGGGCTGGAGGTCGAGGCTGCGCGGCCCAACCGATAGGATCGATCGTTGGCCCAACGGGTCCGAGCAAGCGGGTTCACCCAGCATGCTCGACGCCACGGCGCCATGGGGCCCTGGGGCTTCCTTCGTCCTTTGAACATCACTTCATGTCTCGCTACCGCGGCCCTCGCCTGAGGATCACGCGGCGCTTGGGAGACCTTCCCGGTCTCACCCGTAAGTCCGCCAAGCGGTCTTATCCCCCCGGTCAGCACGGCCAAGCCCGTCGCAAGCGCTCCGAATACGCCATCCGCCTAGAAGAGAAGCAAAAACTTCGCTTCAACTACGGCATTTCCGAACGTCAGCTGGTTCGCTACGTGAAGAAAGCCCGTGCCCAGGAGGGTTCTACAGGAACCAACCTACTCAAGCTTTTGGAAAACAGGCTGGACAATATCTGCTTCCGCCTCGGCTTCGGCCCTACCGTGCCCGGTGCCCGCCAGCTGGTGAACCATGGCCACGTGACCGTGAACGGTCGGGTGGTGGACATCGCCAGCTTCCAGTGCAAGGCCGGTGACGTGGTCTCCATCCGGGAGCGCAAGCAAAGCAAGTTGTTGGCCGAAGGCAACTTGGCCTTCCCAGGCCTGGCCAACGTGCCACCCCACCTCGAATTCGATAAGGCCAAGATGACCGCCAAGGTCAACGGCAAGATCGAGCGCGAGTGGGTGGCCCTAGAGATCAACGAACTGCTGGTGGTGGAGTTCTACTCCCGCAAGGTGTGATCAACGGGCTGTC
>CBFIGH010000014.1:0-6530 GCA_965662115.1 Cyanobium sp. | reverse complement strand
GCTTCCCCCTGGGCCGTCAGGTTGCCCAGCCCGAACGAACCACTCAGCCGCCAGCCGCCAACGAAGCTCCACCCGCACCAAGCCCCGCACGGGCTGCAGCCCAGAAGCCCCCCGACCTGGATTTCCTGAAAGCCCTAAAGTAAGAAATCCTTTCCCTCCAGCCTTCCTGCTATGGTGGTCGCCAAGCGCACCAGCAAGAACCAGCTCACCCTGCCGAAAGCGGTGGTGGAGCAAGCGGGGGTGGCGGATTACTACGACGTGATCTGCGACAACGGTCGCATCGTGCTCACCCCGCTGCATCCCGGCGGAGCCGATGCGGTGCGCACCAGGTTGGCTGAGCTGGGCATCAGCGAGGCCAACGTGGCCGATGCCGTGCACTGGGCACGGCAGCCGTGAAGTCGGCCCCATTGCGGGCCGTTCTCGACACCAACGTGCTGGTGTCAGCGCTGCTGTTCAACCAGGGGCGGCTGTTCAAGCAGGAGCGGTTGAGCTGGCTGCGGCCCTGCTGGCAACAGGGGCAGATCATGCCGGTGCTGGCTGAGCCCTCGGCCCGGGAGCTGTTACGGGTGCTGGCCTACCCGAAATTCCGGCTCCAGGCTGCTGATCGGGAGCGCTGGCTGGAGGATCTACTGCCCTGGTGTGAAAGCTGGAGCGGGGCGATCCCCGGCAGCATGCTCCGCGAGCGCGATCCCCACGACCAGGTGTTCCTAGATCTGGCCCTAGCGGCGGCGACTCCTGTACTGGTGAGCGGCGATGCCGATCTGTTGGCCCTCAAGGATGCGGCTCTGCCTTTGCAGATTCTGACCCCTTGTTACTTTCGGGCATGGCTGGCCACCAAGACCTGACCTCCCCACCCCGGGGCTACCCCCTGGCCCATCCCGTCATGCTCTGGGCCGGGCGCGATCTGGCCTGGCGGCTGGCGGTGCGCGACTGGCTGGCCGCCAACGCCCTGCCCACGGTCTGAGGTCAAACCCCAAGGCCGCCACCACACCACATCTGGTGTCTCTAACCCCAAAATTCTGAAGCGCGCTTGGGGCGCCTCTGACTGAGTCGCCAGTCGGCCTGCCCTGCCGTGGCCTTCCTGTAACTCGGGCAGTTTTTCCGTGAGGCGGGAGCGGCCTACGCCGGCCGCAACGCTGAAGCCGAAACACGCTCCCTCGCGGAAGCGGAAGCCCTCGAAGCGGCCCTCAGCCAGCTGGAACGCAGCACCAGCCGCACCGAACAAAGCCTGGATGCGGCACTGGCCGAGGTGAGAGCTGCCTTGGGCGCTCAGCCATGAGCTTCACAGACCGGATTCTCACGGCTCTCACCACCGTGATCCGGATGAACGACAAGGTGGAAGAGATGGCTGGGCTGATGAAGGAGCAGCAACGCCGTCTCGACGATCTCCAGGGCCGGGTGATCCGCTTGGAAACGGTGCTCGAACTGGCCCTGCATCGATCATCAGGGGCTTCTGGCCGGCTGCTGGGAGCGGATGGCGACCCAACCGACGCCTGAAAGGCTGGCCGAAGGCCACCACAACCCAGATCCAGGCCCTGCTCGACTTTCAGGAGTGGCCGGCCGACTGGCTGGCCGGCCACTCCTGAAAGCAGCGTCCGGACTTCAGTACAGCTTGTAATGAACCCTCCACATGGGGCCGGTGCCTCCCCCCTGGCCCGCCAACTAGGCCCTACTTCCACCAAGCCCCGCACGGGTTGCAGCCCCAACATCCGAGCCCCGCGCCTCAATTGAAGCTACAGTTACTTCAATTGACGCCATCCGAAGCGCTCCCTTCATGGCTGCTGCGATCCCCGCCCCAGCGCGCGACGCGGCCCAGGAGTCTGACCTGAGCCAATCGTTCTGGCAGCAGACCGCCGCGCTCGGCGCACTGGATGAGCAGCAGCGCCTGGCGCTGCCCTCGGTGGTGGTGCCGCAGGCGTGCAATCTTCTGCTCAATCCCCTGCACCCGGCCATGGCGCAGGTGCTGCTGGTGCAGCAGGAGCCCTTCCAGCTGGATCAACGGCTGGGCTGAAACCGCATGCTTGCCCAAGCCACCGGGTCGTCCTCGCAAAGCGCTTGCGCTGAAGCGCGGCTGAGGAGCCGCTGAACCACGACGGAGTTGGCTTTGTCCGCCCATTCCTGCCATACTGACAAAGCCAATGCCTGGGGGTGTCGTGATGGCCGTGCAAGAGCGGGGCTCTGGCTCAGCTTCAGCGGCCCTGGCGGATGATCCCCAGGCACGTGAGCTGCTGGGCCGTGTGAACCAGCTCGTGCTGCGCATGCTGGTCGCGCCGGGAGGGCCGGTGCAGGAGATCAGCCATCGGCCATCAGCCGTGGCGCTGGATGATCTGAGCCTGCTCACCGAGCTGGTGATCGACGCCTGGCGCCGGGAGCCTATGCCACCGCCACGGGAGGTGCTGCTGCGGCTGAGGGGGGAACAGGCCTTGGTGCAGCTGCTGCAGGCCAGCGGCGGCAGCCTCAGCCCGGCAGAGGTGCAGCGGTTGCTCGGCCTCAGCGGTGAAGGTGTGCGCAAGCGGCGCGATCGCAAGCGGTTGCTTGGCTGGCGCCATGGCAAGCAGAGCGTCTATCCGGCCTTTCAATTCGATCTGGCCGGTGGGCGGGTCTGGCCCGCGCTGGAAGCAGTGTTGCCTCTGCTCGATACCGACAGCGGACCGGCCCAGCTGCGCTTCTTGTTGACCCCTGATCCGGAGCTGGGCGACACGCCGGCCGCCCTGCTCTGCCGCTCGGAACCGCTGGGCCTGGAGGCCGTGAGCCGCAAGGCCCGCCAATTCGGCTGCCAGCTGGCCCGCTGAAGTGAGCCTGCTGCCTCAGCCCCCGAAGCCGCAGGTCCATGGGCTGCGGCTTCACACCATTGCAGCGGGCAGTCAGTGGTTCCGCATCCACCGCTGCCGTCATCCCACAGCGCTGCATTGGGGCCGCCACGACCAAGGCCGCTGGAACGCCCCTGATGGGGCATTCGGGGTGCTGTACGGGGCCGACTGCCTTGAGACGGCCTTCGCGGAGACCTACGGCCATCAGGTGATGGACAGCCAGATGCCGGCAGGGGTGAAGTTCCTGGCCCGCCAGGAATTGCAGGAACGCTGCATCAGCCGGATCACGGCCACCCGTGAGCTAGAGGTGCTGGATCTGGGGGGCTCGGCACTGGCCTGGCACAACCTGGATGCCCGGCTGCTGACAACCCGCGAGCAGCTGCCTGTCTGCCAGGCCTGGTCGCGCTGGTGGCACGACGCTGCTGAGCAACCCGATGGCCTGCTCTATCCCTCACGGCTCCTCCCTCGTGGCAGCAACCTGGCGCTCTATGGGCACTGCAGCGGCGACTGGCAGGAGGAGCCGCTGGGCGATCTGATGCACTGGCAAGACGACTCCACCGGGGAACCCGCCGTGCTGGCGATCCTCGATGCCCACGGATGGGGCCTGGTGGATTGATGCCCACCAGTGGCTGGTGCTCGAGCCCAACCGGATCGAGAAGCAGGACTGGAAAGACCTGTGGCGCTACCGGGAGCTGTTTGCGATCCTGACCTGGCGCGACATCACGGTTTCGTCTTAGACCCCGCGCTACAAGCAAACCTTCATCGGTGTCGCCTGGGCGCTGAACCGGCCTTTGCTCACGTAGCCGAAGGCTGTGCAGCAGTAGGTGTATTTCCCGCGGCTGATCGTGCCGGCATCGGCGGTGATCACCAGCTTTGTGGATTTTCTGATCTCGTTTGTGATCCTGGCCGGGTTGATGCTCTGGTATCAAACCGGCCTATAGCTGGCCAGCCTGAATGTGCAATACCGGGATTTTCGCTATGTGGTGCCGTTTCTGGTGCCGTTCGGGTTGTATGAGAGCCCGGTGGGCTTTTCCAGCGCGGTCGTGCCCGAGAAATGGCAGCTGCTCTATGCGCTCAACCCGATGGTGGGCGTGATCGAGGGGTTCCGCTGGGCGATCACCGGTGTGCGCCAGTTCCGGCGCATGGAGAAGCGCTTTGCAGACGTGATCTGAGCGGTCGCGACCCGACCGACTCCCACCGAGGTGCGTCAATTGAGGCTAGAATCGCTTCAAATGATCCCGCCTGAGCGCTACGGCCATGGCTCCTGCGATCCCCGCCCCAGCGCGCGACGCGGCCCAAGAGGCAGACCTGGGCCAATCCTTCTGGCAAAGAGCGACCGAGCTCGGCGGCCTGGATGAGCAGCAGCGCCTGGCTGCGATTGAGCAGGGCTGGAGCAGCAGCTGGCTGGCGGCCTTGCGCCAGAACCTGCACCTCAAGCCTTCGGAGTTAGAGCCACTGGTGGCTCTTTCGGAAGCCACGATGGCGCGCCGCACTCGCGAGCAGGCGGCCCTGGATCTGGTGGCCTCCGAGCGTCTGGACCGACTGATGCAGGTAGTGAGCCAAGCCTATGGCGTGTTTGAGCAGCCAGGCAGCACGGAGGCCTGGCTGAAGGCGCCCCACCCGCTGCTGCATCAAGCCAGCCCACTGCGGCATTGCCGCACGGCGATCGGCGCTGGCCAGGTGCGGCGCCTGCTGCAGGCGCTGGAGCAGGGCGCCCCGGTGTGAACCAGGGTGTGATTCGTGCCTGGCGGCTGAGCAAGTCACGCTACGCCGGTGATCTCACGGGCCAGGGAGCGGCGCGCGAAGGCCAGCGCTGGAACCAGCCGGGCCAGCGGGCGGTGTACTTGGGACTGACACCCGAAATCACCGTGCTGGAGGTGCTGGTGCATCTCAACGGGGTGCTCACCGCCCCTCTGGTGTTGAGTGCCTATGAGGTGCCCGATCGTTCAGACCTGATCATCAAAGCCGATCCCGCAGCATTGCCTGAGGGCTGGGACGCCATCCCCCATGGCCAGGCCAGCGCCGCCTTTGGTGGCGACTGGCTGCGGGAGGGCCAGCAGCTGGGCTTGGTGCTGCCCTCGGTGGTGGTGCCGCAGGCGCGCAACCTGCTGCTCAATCCCCTGCACCCAGCCATGGAGCAGGTGGCACTGGTGCACCAGGAGCCCTTCCAGCTGGATACAAGGCTGGCCTGAAAACGGATGACGCTCCACCCTGGGCCGTCAGGTTGCCCAGCCGGAACAACCCCCTGGCCCCCGCCACCAGCACCGAGATCCAGGCTCTGCTCAACTTCCAAGGCCCGGCCGACCTGGCCGCCTGGCTGGCCGGCCACTCCTGAAAGCAGCGTCCGGCCTTCTGTACAGCTTGTACTGCGAGTACAGAAGGGCGAACAAACCCCTGGGCCGCCTGCCGCCAAGCAAGAGCCAACCGCCCAGCTCCCTCCGCCAGCACTCGACTTAGCTAAGCCTAAGTCAACAAATATTTTTAACCCTCCTGGCCCCCCGGCGCCCCCGGCCGTTCACCCCGCCAACAGCTCCAAGCTGCCCCGCAGCAGCTCGTTCGACGGTTCCACTCAATGCCGAGATCAGCCAGGAGAGTCAACAAATTCCAACCCAGCAGGGTGAGCGGAACGGCTTGGAACGGGATGGTGTTGGCAGGGCCGCCAGTCCAAGCAGCGAGCGCCCGCCACCTGCTATCTGATTCGCCCACGCCGCATCAATAGGCCGAGTCGTGATCCGGATGAAGCGACAGCAACCGCAGCCAGGGGCCATCCCGCCAGGCCACAGCCCGGCAGCTGCGGCTGATCCGCATGGAATACAGCCGTTCACCCGCAGGCCCCTGGCGGCTCTGGATCAGCTCCCAGCGCAGGCCCTTGCTGCTTTGCAGCTGCTCCCAGCTCATGGCCTGAAGCAGTCGCAAGGTCTTAAGCACGGCCCAGGCGTCTGGCTTGGCCAAGGCCAGCAGATTGGCCTGAAACTCCGGGTTGTTGAGGTCGAGCTGAATCACTGGCCGGCGAGATGCTGCTCCAGCGCCTCAAGATCAGTTGCCAAGGCTGGAGTGGCCATGGCGGCCATGGCCCGATCGAGCCGAGCGGCAGCCCCCGGTTGGTGCAACCAGAGCTCGGCGTCCGGGATGGTTTGAGCTGTCTTGATCACCCAAACCCCGGGCTCGCTGCACTCGACCATCACCGTGCGCCCAGCGAACTCCTTGCCCAGAGAGATCTGACCACTGGCGCCGATCTGCTTCACGACGCACCCCACGGCTGATTTGGCAGATTTCATGCCTGCATTGCTTTCATGCAGTCATGCTAATCAGCTTCCCCCTGGGTCGTCAGGTTGCCCAGCCCGAACAACCCCCTGGGCCGCTGCCACCAAGCGAGTGCCCGCCGCCCCAGCCCCCGCACGAGCTGCAGCCCCCAGACTCCCGCCCCCGCGGCAGGGAGGCCAACAACCGCCCCTGCTGATACAACGGGCCGTTGGCGTGGCTTCCCCCTGAGCCCCGCACGATCCTCAGCCCCCCAATCCTTGACCTCCCCACCCCTTCAGGTTCGCCTCTACACCCCCGAAAGCCCCCTGGGGGCAGGCCGCGCCCTCCTGGCGGATGTGTTGCAGCTTCCCCTGAGGCCAACGAGCTCCAGCGAACTGGCTTGCGCAGCCCTTGATCAAGCCATGGCCCTGTCACTGAGCGTCTATGACGCGAGTTATCTGGCCCTGGCTCTCAAGC
>CBFIGH010000013.1:0-81386 GCA_965662115.1 Cyanobium sp. | reverse complement strand
CCCTGCAGGCGATTGGCGATGGCCGCCTCCAGGATCCAGGCCGGCCATCCACCCTGGCCTGAACCATCGGCAAACGCCCATGGCGAAACCGGATCGGTTGCGGGTTGGCTATAAAAGGAGGGTTAACTTTTGAGGTGTGTCGCGTGATCGCTGACGCCCTTCCACCGTCCGATCAGTTTTTTGGCGGCACCCTGCTCGGCAGCGTTGAAGAGGTGTACCAGCGCTGTCGCGAGCTGGGCATGCGCCTCAGCCGACAACGCCGCATGGTGCTGGACTTGCTCTGGGCAGAAAAAAGCCATCTCAGCGCAAGGGATATTTTCGAAAAACTCAACAACCTCGGCCGCAACATCGGCCACACGTCGGTTTATCAAAACCTCGAAGCCCTGCAAACGGCCGGGGTGATCGAATGCCTCGACCGGGCCAGCGGCAGGCTCTACGGCTATCGGAGCGATCCCCACAGTCACCTCACCTGCTCGGAATCGGGAGCCATCCAAGATCTTGATGTGACCTTGCCCCAAGACCTGCTCGACCAGATCGAGCAGCTCACGGGCTTCACCATCGAGACCTACACCTTGCATCTCACCGGGCGGCGCCGGGCACTGGAGAAAGCGGCCCAGGTTCGGTAGCCTCGGCCATCCCCCAGGCCAGGTCTGTGAGTTCGCAGCTGCTGCTGTTTGCCGAACCCCTCCTGCGCGACGGACTCGCCCGACTGCTTCGGGACCAGGGGAAGCTCTACACCGTTGTGGAGTGTCCAGACCAGCTCCAGGGGTTGCCCCAACTGGTGATTTGGCAGGTCACCAACCCGTTCAGCCAATCCGGGTTGGCCGGCGAGCTGCAGACCCTGCAAGAGCGCTGGCGGCCGGCTCCCCTGCTGCTGTTGCTCCCCTCCGGGCACGGCCTCGGCGATGGTGCCCTGCTCCAGCTCCCCGCCGCCGGGATGCTCGAAGCCCCGTCCCCCCAGGACGTCCTCGAGGCCGTCGCCACCCTGCTGGCCGGTGGTCGGGTGCTGGCCGTAGCCCCGGGGCCAGCCGCCGCCCCAACCAACTCTGGCCCGCCCCTCGGCCTGGGCCAGTGGCTGCTGATCAGTGGTCTGCAACAGATCGATGGCGATATGCAGGCCATCAGCGGCCTGCTCACGCCGCCACCCACCAACCTTGTGCAGCTGCTGGTGCTGCAGGGGCGCCTGCGGGAACTGGCTGCAGCCCGGCAGTTGCTGCTCTTGCTCTGGGGGCCAGCCTGCCTGGCCTGGGGCCCAACCACCAGCCTGAGCGATCCGGCCGAGCCGCTCACCGAACCACCGCAACCGGTGTTGGCGATCACCCTGCAGCAGCGCAGTGCCGATGGCATCTGGCGTGCCATCCGTCAACGGCTGGAAGCTGGTAGCGCAGCGGGGCTCAGCAACCAGAGTGGTCAGCTGCTGGCCCTGGAAGGTCTCAATGGCGAGCGCCGACGGGACCTGCTCCTGGCCCTGCTGCACCAGGTCGACAGCCTGCGCCAACGGCTCCTGGCCGATCCCGCCGGGGCCCAACCCCTGCAGGAGCGTTGGGAGCTCTGGCAGCCCGAGCTGCGCCAACTCGCCCTGCGCAGTCTGGTGAATCCCTACGTCCAGCTGCCCCGTGGGGGCAACCTCGAGCCCGTCGCCGATTGCCTGATCCTCAGCAGTGACCTGCGGGGCCGCGACCCTGAGCTCCCCGAGGCCCAGCCGATGCTCGC
The DNA here is from genome assembly GCA_965662115.1 of Cyanobium sp. GTDB lineage: Bacteria > Cyanobacteriota > Cyanobacteriia > PCC-6307 > Cyanobiaceae > Cyanobium_A. Next base: position 79,673 of record CBFIGH010000013.1, on the reverse strand, counting down.
CTCCCTGGTCAAAGCCCAACCCCTGCTGGTGGAAGGTCAGCTGCTGGCGGCCGATGAACCGCGGTCTGTTCTGCACCTGGAGCTGCTGCTGGCCAACTGGCTGTTGCGCACCGCCGACTTGATCAGCGCTGAAGTGCTGGCCAGCTGCGCCAGCTGGCCCGAACTGCGCCGCTACCTGCTCGAGCCCGACCTGCTCGCCACCCGCAACCTGGAGCGACTGCGCAACCAGCTCAATGCCCAGCAGCGCTGGAGCAGCTGGGTGATCAGACCGATCCATCTCTACGAAAGCCGCCGCCAGCTTTTCTGCCTGCGGGATGGCGCCATCCGTTGCCAGGAACTCACCGAACCCCGTGATGCCGAACTGCGTCAGTTGGGTTGGCTCCAGCAACTGGTCACCCTCAGCCTGGAAACCCGCGACGCCCTCGCACCCCAGCTTCAGGGCCTGCTGCGCGGCCTGGGGGATCTGGTGGTGCTGCTGCTCACCCGCGTGCTCGGTCGGGCGATTGGCCTGGTCGGTCGGGGCATCGCCCAGGGCATGGGGCGCAGCTTCAGCCGCAGCTGAACCAAACCAGGCTGATCGACTGCGCAGCCACAATGGCAGGCTTGCACAGACGGATCGGCATGAACCAGTTGCTCACCCAGGTGCTAGGCCAGATCCTGGTCCTGATCTTGATGCTCAGGTTGGCGGTCTGCCCGGCCCAGGCCTCGCTCACCAGCAACAGCTTCGACGGCAATATCTACGCCCTCTACGCCGGCAACGGCTCCCTGGTGCCACCCCGCAGCAGCCTGGCCCAGGCCTTCAGGGACCAGCGGCCGGCCGTGGTCGTGTACTACCTCGACGACGACGCGGCCAGCAAACAGTTTGCGGCGGTGGTGTCGGAGTTGCAGCGGCTCTGGAACCGCAACATCGAGCTGATTCCCCTGGTCACCGACCCCCTGCAGAACCGCGCCGACACCGGCCCCAGCGACCCGGCCCACTACTGGCATGGCCAGGTGCCCCAGGTGGTGGTGTTCGACTCCCAGGCAACGGTGATCTTCGACGAGCAGGGAGCCGTCGATGTCGATGCCATCAATGCAGCGATCAGCCTGGCCACCGGCATCCCCTTGCCGGACGGCGGCACCCGCAGCTCCACCCAAAGTTTCAACGAGCTGAATTCTGAGGTGGTCAGCCGCGGATGACTCGCCTGGAATCCGACAGCATGGGCCCCATTGGCGTACCCGCCCACCACTACTGGGGCGCCCAGACCCAGCGCTCGCTGCGCTACTTCCCCTTGGGCCAGGTGATGCCGCTGGAGCTGGTGCATGCCTTCGGGGTGCTCAAGGGTGCCTGCGCCGAGGTCAACCAGGCCAAGGGCAAGCTCAGCCCTGGGCTGGCGGCCCTGATCGTGGCGGCTGCCGACGAGGTCGCCAACGGCAGCCTCGATGACGAGTTCCCACTCAAGGTGTGGCAGACGGGCTCCGGCACCCAAACCAACATGAACGTCAATGAGGTGATCGCCAACCGGGCGATCGAGGCCTCGGGCGGCGTGCTGGGTAGCAAGTGCCCCGTGCATCCCAACGACCATGTCAACCTCAGCCAGTCCAGCAACGACACCTTCCCGGCCGCCCTGCACATCGCCGTGGCGATCGAGCTGCACTGCCGGCTGATCCCGGCGGTGGAGGCCCTGCGCGATGCCCTGGCGGCCAAGGCCGAGGCCTTCGCGGGCATCATCAAGATCGGCCGCACCCACCTGCAGGATGCGGTGCCCCTCAGCCTGGGCCAGGAATTCAGCGGCTACGGGGCCCAGCTGGATCTGGGCCTCGAAACCCTGCGGGCGTCATTGGGTCAGGTGCACCAGCTGGCCATCGGCGGCACGGCCGTGGGCACCGGCCTCAATGCCCCGATCGGTTTTGGGGAGGCGGTGGCGGCGCGGCTGGCCGAACGCCTCGGGCTGCCCTTCACCAGTGCCCCCAACAAATTCCAGGCCCTGGCCGGCCATGAACCCCTGGCCGCTGCCCACGGCGCCCTCACCGTGCTGGCCGGCTCGCTGCTGAAAATCGCCAACGACATCCGCTGGCTGGCCAGTGGCCCCCGCTGCGGCCTGGGCGAACTGGCGATTCCGGAAAACGAACCGGGCAGTTCGATCATGCCGGGCAAGGTGAATCCCACCCAGGCCGAGAGCCTCACGATGGTGGCCGTGCAGGTGATGGGCAACAACACCGCTGTGCAGCTCGCCGCCAGCCAAGGCAATTTTGAGCTGAACGTGTTCAAACCCCTGATCGCCCACAACCTGCTCGAGAGCATTGGGCTGTTGGCAGGCGCCTGCAGCAGTTTTCGCGAGCACTGCATCGAGGGGCTGCAGGCCAACCAAGGCCGCATCGAAACCCTGCTGGATCAAAGCCTGATGCTGGTCACGGCCCTCACCCCCCAGGTCGGTTACGACAAAGCTTGTGCCATCGCCAAGCACGCCCACCAGCACCAGCTCAGCCTGAAGGAGGCCGCCCTGGTGCTGGGAGACATCAGCGCTGAGCAGTTTGATCGCTGGGTACAGCCAGGCGAGATGGTTTAAAAGCGGAGATCAGTTCCACCACACCCACGCAAAGGCTGTTACAACACACGGCAACGACGGGGTTCCCCCACTGCTGGGTAGCGCCATGCCCCAACCCACCACACCGTTGCTGGAGCGCGATGCCCTCGCCAGCCTCAACCAGCTCCGCAACGGCCCGGCCAGCCTGCGGCTGATCAGCCATCTGCTCACCATCGTGCTGGGGGGTGGGCTATGGGCCCAGCAGGGCTGGCCCCTGGCCCTGCGGCTGGGGGGTCTGGGGATCTGTGGGGTTGGCCTGGCCACCAGCTTTGCCCCCCTGCATGAGTGCTGTCACCGCACGGCGTTTCGCAGCCGGCAGCTCAACGACGCGGTGGCCTGGCTGGCCGGGCTGCTCAGCTTTTACAACGCCAGCTTTTACCGCCGCTACCACCAGTGGCACCACCGTTACACCCACCAGCCGGGCCTGGATCCGGAGCTCGATGATCCACTCCCCACCAACTTGCCGGCCTACCTGCGCGAGCTGAGCGGCTGGAATTGGTGGAGCGGCAAGCTCTCCGGCTACGGCCTGCTGCTCTGGGGCGACCTGGGCGGGCTGGGGTACCTCAGCCCCGAGGCGATTCCCCAGGTGCGGCGCTCGGTGAGGCTCCAATTTGCGGTTTACATCGCCCTGGCCCTGGTCTCGCTGCTGAATGGCAACGGCTTTCTGCTGTGGTTCTGGTTACTGCCCCTGGCGGTGGGCCAGCCGGTGTTGCGCTTTCTGCTGCTGGCCGAGCACTGCGGCTGCAGCTTCTGCAGGGACGGCACCAGTAACACCCGCACCACCTTGACCAATCCCCTCGTGCGCTGGTTGATGTGGAACATGCCCTTCCACGCCGAACACCACCTTTACCCATCCCTGCCCTTCCACGCCCTGCCGGCAGCCCACCGACCGATCGGCCCCCATCTGCGGCATTGCGATCCCGGCTACCTGGCCGTGCACCGTCAGCTGCTGCGCAATCTGCCAGCCCTGGCCCTGCCGGCATGAGCCCGGGTACGTCCACGAGGCCCCAGCTCCAGCAGCACCAGCTCGGCGATCTGCCCCTGGCCTGCGGCCGCACGATCCCGGCGGCCCAACTCACTTTCCTGCAGATCGGTGAACTGAACCCCCAGCGCTCCAACCTGATCCTGGTGCCCTGCTCCTATGGCGCCCGCCCCGAAGACCTGGCCTGGTTGGCGGGACCGGTGCTGGATCCGCAACGCTGGTGCATCGTGATCGCGGGCATGTTTGGCAACGGTTGCTCCAGCAGCCCCAGCCACGGGGCCATGGGTCTGGCGGAACAGGGCTGGCTGGTGAGCCACCGCGACAACATCGCCGCCCAGCGGCAGGTGCTGGCGGAGGTGTTCGGCGTCCAACGGCTGGCCCTGATCTACGGCTGGTCAATGGGAGCCCAACAGGCCTACCAGTGGGCCGTCGATCATCCGGAGGCCGTCGAGCGGATCTGCTGTGTGTGCGGCACGGCCCGCACCTCCCCCCACAACCGCCTGTTCCTGCTCAGCCTGCGCCAGGCCCTGTGCGCCGATCGCCACTGGAACGGGGCCAGCTTTGATGCGCCGCCGCAGCAGGGGCTGCGCACCTTCGCCCTGATCTATGCCAGCTGGGCCGCGAGCCAGCCCTACTTCCGCTCGCTCAGCGAATCGGTCGAAGACCACGTGGAGCGCCAATGGCTGCCCCACTACCAGCGCCACGACCCCCGCGACCTGATCGCCATGCTCGACACCTGGCTGGCCCATGACGTGGCCGGCGGCGGTGATCTAGCCGAAACCCTCGGGTGCATCCAGGCCCGCACGGCCGTGGTGGCCGCCAGCCACGACCTCTACTTCCCGGTTGACGATCTGGCCGCCGACGCCGACGCCATCCCCGGCGCCACGCTGCAGGTGATCGATTCGCTGCTGGGTCATCGCGCCGGCAACCCCCACAGCAGCCCAGCAGAGCAACAGCAGCTGGGCCAGATCGTCGACGACCTCCTTCACCAATCCCCCCATGCCTGATCTCGTCCAGCAGGTGCAGGACCTGCAGCTGACATTCCTGCTGATCTCCTTCACCGATCTGTTCGGCATCCAGCGGGCCAAGCTCGTGCCCGCCTCCGCCGTGGCTGGGATGGCCCGCGACGGGGCGGGCTTTGCCGGTTTTGCGGCCTGGTTGGATCTCTCCCCCGCCGATGGCGATGTGATGGCGATCCCCGCCGCCGCCAGCCTGACGCCGCTTCCCTGGCAGCCGGATGTGGGCTGGGTGGCTGCCGAGCTGCATGCCAAGGGCCAGCCGATGGGGCAATGCCCGCGCCGCCTGCTGCGCCTGCAGCTGGAGCGGGCCGCCGGGCTCGGCTACGAGCTGCGCAGCGGCGTGGAAGCCGAATTCTTCCTGCTCGATCCCACGGGGGAGCGCATTGCTGATCGGGCGGACAGCCAGGAGAAGCCCTGCTACGACCAGCTCGCCCTGATGCGCCGCTACCCCCTGATCGGGCCCCTGCTTGAAGCCATGCACCAACTGGGCTGGGGGCCTTACCAGGCCGACCACGAGGACGCCAACGGCCAGTTCGAGCTCAATTGGACCTTCGCCAACGCACTCACCACCGCCGATCGTCACGCCTTTTTCAAGATCATGGTGAAATCCCTGGCTGAGCAGCAGGGGCTGCGGGCCAGCTTCATGCCCAAACCCTTCGCCGCACTCACCGGCAACGGCTGCCACACCCACCTCTCGCTCTGGGGCGCGGCCGGCAGCCCCCAGGCTGGACGCAACCTGTTTCACGATCCGGCCGGGGAGCTGGGGATCTCGAGCCTGGGTTACCACTTCCTGGCCGGGCTACTGGCCCATGCCCCAGCCCTCTGCTGCCTCACCAATCCCACGGTGAACAGCTACCGGCGTCTGGCCGCACCCCCCACCAGTTCCGGTGCCACCTGGAGCCCAGGCAGCATCAGCTACAGCGGCAACAACCGCACCCACATGGTGCGCATCCCCGATGACCAGCGCCTGGAGCTGCGCCTGCCCGACGGCGCCGCCCACCCTTACCTGCTGCAGGCGGCGGTGCTGGCCGCCGGCCTCGATGGCATCGAACGCCAGCTTGATCCGGGCCCCCGCCACGACAACAACAACGACGCCGAGCCACTGCCAGCCAGTGCCGCCGGACAGCTTCCCAACAGCCTCGGTGAAGCCCTCGATGCTTTCGCGGCGGATACCCGGTTGCGGCAGGGTCTCGGCGAGGAGTTCTGCCAGGCCTATGAGCGCCTCAGACGGCGGCAATGGCAGCAGCACCGCTCTGAGGTGCCCCCCTGGGAGCGGCGCACCGGCCTGGACGGCTGAAGAAGCCAGCTCACAGCAGATTGGCCGCCAGCTCAGCCAGCTCGCTGCGCTCACCCCGCAGCAGGGTCACATGGCCAGCGAGCGGCTGGCCCTTGAACCGCTCCACCAGCCAGGTGAGGCCGTTGCTCTCGGCGTCCACATAGGGATTGTCGATCTGGTAAGGATCGCCGGTAAGCACAATCTTGGTGCCCTCGCCGACCCGGGTCACGATCGTTTTCACCTCGTGGGGGGTGAGGTTCTGGGCCTCATCCACCACCATGTACTGGCGGGGAATCGAGCGGCCACGGATGTAGCTGATCGCCTCCACCTCCAGCAAACCCATGCCCTTGAGATCGGTCCAATTGCTGCGCGGCCCCCGGTGGCTGCCGCCGCGGCTACTGCGGCCCTCCTCCTCACCAGCGCCGCCGAGCAAGTAGTCGAGGTTGTCGATGATCGGCTGCATCCAGGGGCCCATTTTTTCCTCCAGATCGCCAGGCAGGAAGCCAATCTCCTTACCGAGCGAAATCACCGGACGGGTGACCAGTAGCCGCTCGTAGAGGCGTTCATCCGCCACCTGATGCAGGCCTGCGGCCAGGGCGAGCAGGGTCTTGCCGGTGCCCGCCTTGCCCACCAGGGTGACCAGCTGAATTTCGGGATCCAGCAATAGATCCAGGGCAAAGGTCTGCTCCCGGTTGCGGGGCTGGATCCGGCCGAGCTTGGCCTTCGGCGCCCGTTGCAGGGGCTGCAGGGTCTGGGTTCTGCCGTTGAAGCGAGCCAGCAGGGTGTGGGCCGGCTGGAGCTGGTTGACCAGGGTCACCCCCTCATTGGCCAGCAGTGGACCCTCGGCCGCCAGCCCCTCCACAGAGAGCCCAGGGGGAAACTTGACCTGATCCATCTGGTCGGCACTGACCCACAGCTCGCAGAAGCCGGGATAGAGATCACCGATATCCACCCGGTCGCTGGTGTAGTCCTGGGCGATCAGGCCGACCGCATCGGCCTTGATGCGCAGGTTGGTGTCCTTGGTGACCAGGATCACCGGTGGGTGGCTGCCCAGCACCGCTTGCAAGCGCTGCTCCTCGAGGGCCACCGCCAAGATGTTGTTGTCTCCATTGCCCCCCTTCAGCTCCGGTGGCAGCTGGCTGAGGGTTTCACTGCGACAGAACACCACCTTGAGGGTGCCGCCCTGGTCCCCATTCGCCACACCGTCGGCCAGGTTTCCCTGGGTGCGTAACCCATCCAGCAGCCGCGACACCTGGCGGGCGTTGCGGCCCTTCTCGGCTGGGTCCCGCTTGAACCGGTCGATCTCCTCGACCACCTCAATCGGGATCAGGATGTTGTTGTCTTCAAAGCGGGTCAGGGCGGCGGGATCGTGCAGCAACACATTGGTGTCGAGCACGAAGGTTTTGCGCATGCCGGGCAGGGAGATCGCTATGGCGCGAAGCTAAAGCCAATGGCGCACTTACGCTCCAGCGGTTCTTGCCCAGTCGCAATTTGGCTCCAACGCCCATGGTCCTTTTCGCCTTGAACCTCCTGCTGGTGCTGGCCCTGCTGCTGGGCCTGAGCCTGGTGTGGCTGGAGTTGCGCCACCGCCTGCGGCCTGCCTCCCCGTTGCGGCTGCAGGTGGGTTCATTCACCGTGGAGGCCAGCGCCACTGGCCTGGAGGTCAATGGCACGGTGACGATCAGCAATCCCCACCGCCGTATGGAGGTGATGGTGCCCGAAATCGAGCTCAAGCCCACCCTGCTGGGCCGGGGCGACCTCAGCGGCATCACGGTCAGGAGTCGGATCGAGGCCCTCCATCCCGATGAGGAAACCCGCCCGGATGGCTACTGGGCCGCCTACATCGTCAAGGGGCACAAACGCACCCAGGCCCGCATCCGCATCAGCCTGACCGGCGCCATGGGCCAGCCATTCGAGCCCCATCTGCTCGACACGCTCTGGCTGGAGATTCTCTGGATCAACTACGGCCCATTCGGGCGGCTGCAGCGCCGGGATGGCTTGTTGGTGCCGCTGCAGATGCCCGCTCCGTTGTCGGCCGAGGCGGCCCGCTGGCGCGAGGGCGACCGCTGCAGGGTGCTGGCGGTGGGCACCCACCTACTTGGGGTGCTCGACGATCCTGAGGCCGTGTTGCAACGCTACGCCGGCGGCCTGATCCAACCCGGTGACGTGCTCACCATCGGCGAAACCCCCCTGGCGGTGATGCAGGGGCGCTACCAGCATCCGGCCAACGTGGCGCCCAGCATGCTGGCCCGCCTGCTCTGCCGTGTCTTCCATCCCACCAGCTCGCTGGCCACGGCCTGCGGCCTGCAGAGCCTGATCGATGTGGTGGGGCCAGCCCAGGTGCTGGGGGCATGGATGGCCGGGCTGGGCCTGAAGCTGGTCGGCAGCAAGGGCTGGTTTTATCGCTTGGCCGGCGAGCAAGCCCGCCTGATCGACGACATCACCGGCACCACCCCGCCCTACGACCAAACCATCGTGTTGGGACCAGACCAGCCCGCCGCCTTCTGTGCCCGCGCCGCCACCGCCTTGGGCGTTGCGGTTGCGGTGGTGGATGTCAACGACCTCGGCAGGGTCAAGGTGCTCGCCTCCAGCCCTGGCTGCGATGGGGCCCTGCTCGAGCGGGCCCTCAAGCCCAACCCGGCTGGCAATGCCAACGAACGAACGCCCCTGGTTCTGGTGCGCCCACGCTGATCACTCCTCCGAGCTGGCGCCGATACACTTGGGGTCCAGGTGTCAGACCCCGCCCCCATGCTCGGGATCCTGCAACCGCCCACAGCCAGCTCGGCCTTGCCGGATCGGCCGGTGCCAGAAAGCTGGCGGCTCGAGCCGCTGGCCGGTTGGCATCTGCCCCTGCTCAACAGCCCCACCTTTCTGCCGCTGCAGCCCCTGCTTCAACGGGCGATCCTGCTGGGCCTGCCCGAGCGGCTTCTGCACGCCCTGCGGGCCAGGCCCTCCCTTGCCCCCCAGGTGCTGGTGGCCCTCAGCGGCCAGATCCCCCTCGGGCTGATTGTCACCCGCCGGCTCAACCGCAGCGGCAGCTGCTGGCAGATCGAGCACCTTCGCCTCGCCCCTGAGCACGCCAGCCCTGAACTGGCCTCCACCTTGGTTCGCGAGGCCATCCAACAGGCCAGGGGAGCGGCCAGCTGGATCGCCACCGCGTCCAGCCTCGATGATGCCCGCCTGGCGATGTTGCGGGAGCAGGGTTTCCAGCCGCTGCGCACAGACCGGCTCTGGTGCTGGACGGCCAACCCTGATCCAGCCGGCCCACAATGGTCCCTGCCCGCTGACCTACAGCTCACCCCCTTAAACCGCCGCAGCGCGGGCCTGCTCTGGCACCTCGAACAGGCCGCCTGTTCGGCCCGATTGAGGCAGCTGCTGGATCGGCGGGTCGAGGATCTGCTCGATCAAAGCCATGGCCGCGGCTGGATGTTGGTCGATGCCAGTCGCGAACAGGCGGTGGCGGCCGTGCGCTGGATCGGAGACCATCCCGGTGGCGGCCACGACGTGGAACTGAGCCTCCACCCAGCCTGGGAGCAGCTGGTGGGCTCGGCCAGCGAGCTGCTGCTTCGCCAGATCCAAACCAGGCTGGGGGGCGGATCCCCCCTTTGGTTGCGCTGCGACCTGCGCCAGCAGGCCCTGCAGCAGTGGCTGGCCCGCTACGGAGCCAGCGAACGGGGCGAACGGGTGCTCATGGCCCGCAGTGTCTGGCGGCGGCAGGTGCTGAAACGCCCCTCCCGGGCCGCCCGTGGCCTCGAGGCGATCCTGGCTCAGTGGCAGCCCCGCCGCCGGCCCCTGCCCACGCCCACACCCCTGTCACCGCCCTAGTGGCCCAGCCAGGCCCCCAGCCCCGATCCGTGTTGGCCCTCGATGTGGGTCGCCGCCGCATCGGACTGGCGGGTTGTGATCGGCTCGGCCTGACGGTGACTCCCCTGCCACCGCTGGCCCGGGGACGGTTCAGCGGCGATCTGCCTCGGCTGGTCGCCCTGGTGCGCCAGAGGCAGGTCACCGCCCTGGTGGTGGGACTTCCCCTTGACCAGGGCGGCCAGATCACCCCCCAGGCCAGCCACTGCCGACGCTACGGACAACGGCTCGCCTGCCATCTGAACTTGCCCCTGGCCTGGGTGAACGAGCACTCCAGCAGCTGGGCCGCCGCCGAGCTCCATGGCCTGCACGGCGATCGCAGCGGTGCCCTCGACAGCGCCGCTGCGGCCCTGCTGCTTGAGCAATGGCTTCAGGAGGGCCCGGAACCGGTGCTGATGGCGGCCATCACAGGCGGCCAGACTGCCGGCGTTGCAGCATCCTGAGGAGATCCATCCCGAGCGCATGACCCCCGACACCCCGTCCCATCCCCCCAACAACATCCCCAACGACATTCCCAGCGATGGCGCCGATGTCCCCACGGTGCTCGTGCAGGACAGCCAAGGTCGCCAACTGCTCTGCTTCCTTGAGGAGCTGATCCCCCTGGATGGCCACGATTATGTGTTGCTCACCCCGGTCGATACCCCGGTCTGCCTGTTCCGCCTGGAGGATGACGAGGATCCGGAACTGATTGACACCATTGACGCCACCGAACCCATCCTGTCGGTGGCCGATGTGGTGCTTCAGGAGCATGACCTCACCCTGGTGCGCTCCGCCGTCACCCTGACCGTGAGTGGTGAGTTGGACGAGCCCGAGCCCGATGAGCTCGATGACGACGGGGACGACGACGATTCGGAGACCTACGAGCTGCTGGTGAGCTTCCTGGCCGACGAGCTCGAATACGGCCTGTACATCCCCCTGGATCCCTTTTTTGTTGTCGCCCGCATGGAGGGTGAGGTCGCGGTGCTGGTGGAGGGGGAGGAGTTCGAAAGGGTGCAACCCCGAATTGAAGCCGAGCTGGATGATCGCGAGGCCGACGGCTGATGCTGCGCCAGTTGCTGCGCCCCAATTGGCTCAGGGACTGCACCCTGGCTGAGCTGCCCCTGCAGGAGCTGCTCGATCTACCGATCCGGGCCCTGGTGCTCGATGTCGACCGCACCCTGCTGCCCCGACGTCAATCGGCATTGCCGGTCAGCGTTCTGGGGTGGCTGAAACGGGCCCAGCAGCAGCTGCCGATCCATCTGCTCAGCAACAACCCCTCGCGCAAGCGGGTGGGGGCGGTGGCTGAGCAACTCAATTTGCCCTACACCATTTCGGCCGGCAAGCCCCGACGCAGCGCCCTGCGCCGGGTGATGGCCGAGTTGAAACTGCCCCACCACGAGGTAGCCCTGATTGGTGATCGGCTCTTTACCGATGTGATTGCCGGCAATCGGTTGGGGCTGTTCACGGTGCTGGTCAAACCGATCGATCCGTTGGGCCAGCCCTGCCAGCGGGATCGGCTGCAAAAACTCGAGCTGCTGCTGGCCCGACGCCTGGGAGCCCCCCTGGGTTGATGGCGGATAGGAAACACACCAACCAAGCCTGTTTGCGGCGGGTGATCAAGGTGGGCACGAGCCTGTTGAGGGGCAGCACGGAGCGCCCTACAGCGGCTGTGATCGCCGATCTGGCAGCCAGCCTCAGCCGCCAACGACGCAACGGCGATGCCATCGCCCTGGTCACCAGTGGGGCCGTCGGGCTGGGCTGCACGGCGATGGCGCTTCAGCAGCGGCCCAGCGAAGTGGTAGCCCTGCAGGCTGCCGCCGCCGTTGGCCAGGGACGCTTGATGGCGTTGTACCAGGACGCCTTCGCCGTGCGGGGCCTGGCCGTGGCCCAGGTGTTGCTCACCCGCGGCGACCTGGCCTCGCGTCGGCGCTATCAGAACGCCTGCCGCACCCTGGAACAACTGTTGGCCTGGGGGGTCGTGCCGGTGGTCAACGAAAATGACACCCTGGCCACCGATGAACTGAGGTTCGGTGACAACGACACGCTCTCAGCCCTTGTCGCGGTGGCGATCGGAGCCGATGAACTGGTTCTGCTCACCGACGTGGACCGGCTCTACTCCGGCGACCCCCGCACCGATCGGGATGCCAAACCGATCGAGGAGGTGCCAAACCTGGCCGAGCTCGATCGCCTTCAGGGCGCAGCCGGCAGCGGAAGCCAGTGGGGAACCGGCGGCATGACCACCAAATTGGCTGCCGCCCGGATCGCCACCTCCAGCGGCATCCGGGTGCGGCTGGCCGATGGACGGGACCCAGCCGTGCTCGATGCCCTGCTGGCGGGCGAGCGGGTCGGCACCCTGTTTCAACCCAGCTCCACCCCCCTGGCCAACCGCAAGGGCTGGCTGGCCCATGCCCTGCTGCCCAAGGGCACCCTGCACGTGGACGCGGGCGCTGAGCGGGCCTTGACCGATCACGGTGCCTCGTTGCTGGCGGTAGGGGTGCGGGCGGTGGAGGGTCAGTTTGGACGTCGTGAGGCGGTGCGGCTGCTGGCCAGTGATGGGCGAGAACTGGGCCGGGGACTCGCCAGCTTGAGCAGCGGCGAGCTGGCGGAGCTGATCGGCTGTGCCGGCGTGGAGGTGGTGCACCGGGACCACCTGGTGCTGATCGGCTCCTAGGCCCGACCTACGATTCGACCAGGCCGATCACCTGGGAATGCGCTTCAGCGAACTGCTCGGCCTGCTCGGGGAGGTGACCGAAGCCACTCCCAGGCACCTGGCCACAGACCCTGCCATTGAGGGTGCCGCAGCCCTTGACCAGGCCGGCAGCGGGCAGCTGAGTTTCCTTGAGCCGGGCAACGCCCTGGCGGCCGCCCTGGCCAACACCGGCGCGAGTGCCGTGCTGATCCCAGCCCGCGGCGAGGGGGCCGATGCCTTGCAGCAGCTGGCGAGTGGGCGGGGCCTGGCCTGGGTTGCCCTGGCCGACCCCCGGCTGGGCTTCGCCGAAGCGCTCGAGGCCCTCCATCCCCGCCGCCGCCCGATGGCTGGCATCCACCCCAGCGCCGTGGTCGACCCCAGCGCCGTCGTGGGCATGGGCAGCCATGTCGGCGCCCATGCCGTCATCGGAGCGGATGTGCAGATTGGGGTCAGCTGCACGATCCACCCCGGCGTGGTGATCTACGACGACGTGCAGATCGGTGCGGGCTGCGAACTCCACGCCGGCGCCGTACTCCATTCCGGTAGTCGGCTGGCCGGAGCCTGTGTGGTGCATTCCAATGCCGTGATCGGCAGCGAAGGCTTTGGCTTTGTGCCGACAGCCCTCGGCTGGCGCAAGATGCCCCAAACCGGCCAGGTGATTCTGGAAGAGGCCGTTGAGGTGGGCTGCGGCAGCACCATCGACAGGCCATCCGTGGGCGAAACCCGCATTGGAGCGGGCACCAAGATCGACAATCTGGTGCACATCGGCCACGGCGTTCGGATCGGCAAGGACTGCGCCCTGGCGGCCCAGGTGGGCATCGCCGGCGGAGCAACGCTGGGCAATGGGGTGATCCTGGCGGGCCAGGTGGGCCTGGCCAACAAGGCCTCGATGGGGGATGGCTCGATTGCCTCTTCAAAGTCTGGGATCCACGGTGAGGTGGCTGCCGGCGCGGTGGTGAGCGGCTATCCAGCCATCCCCAACCGGCTCTGGCTTCGCTGTTCCGCCACCTTCAACAAATTGCCTGAACTCGCTAAAGCCTTGCGCCAGCTGGAGAAGCGCGGCGAGTCCCACCCCCCCAAGTCCTAGCCTCGCGCCTGTTATCCCAGCCGCCATGACCTCCAGCCACCGGATCACCCTGCTGCCAGGCGATGGCATCGGCCCGGAGATCACGGCGGTGACCCGCGAACTGCTTGTTGCGGTGAGCGCTCTGCATGGCTTTGGGATCGTCTTCGACGAGCAACCGATCGGCGGCAGCGCCATCGACGCCACCGGTGTGCCCCTGCCCAACCGCACCCTGGCCGCCTGCAAGGCCAGTGATGCGGTGCTGCTGGCGGCGATCGGCGCGCCCCAGTACGACACCCTGCCCCGCGAGCAACGACCGGAGACGGGCCTGCTAGCCCTGCGTGCCGGTTTGGGCCTGTTTGCCAACCTGAGACCGGTCAAGATTGTTCCCGCCCTGATCGATGCCTCGAGCCTCAAAGCGGCGGTGATCCAAGGGGTGGATCTGCTCGTGGTGCGGGAGCTCACCGGCGGGGTCTACTTCGGCACTCCCAGGGGGCGGGTGGAGGCGGGCGGTCGGGTGCGGGCCTTCACCACGATGGCCTCCTGCGACGACGAGATCGACCGCATCGCCAAGGTGGCCTTTGATCTGGCCGTCGGCCGCCGCGGCAAGCTCTGCAGCGTCGACAAGGCCAATGTGCTGGATGTCAGCCAGCTCTGGCGCGACCAGGTCAACGCCATGGCGGCTGCCTACCCCGGGGTGGAACTCAGCCACATGTATGTCGATAACGCGGCGATGCAACTGGTGCGCAATCCGCGTCAGTTCGACGTGCTGCTGACCAGCAACCTCTTCGGTGACATCCTCAGCGACGAGGCCGCCATGCTCAGTGGCTCGATCGGCATGCTGCCCTCTGCTTCGCTTGGCAGCAGCGGCCCGGGGCTGTTTGAGCCGATCCACGGCTCCGCGCCGGACATCGCCGGCCAGGACAAGGCCAATCCGCTGGCCATGGTGCTCAGCGCAGCCATGATGCTGCGGCTGGGCCTTGGGGAGGAGGGGGCCGCCACCGCCTTGGAAGCGGCCGTTGATCGGGTGCTGGCCGCCGGCTTCCGCACCGGCGACCTGATGGCCCCAGGCTGCACCCAGCTGGGCTGCCGCGCCATGGGAGATCGGTTGCTAGCCAGCCTGGAAGCCTGAACCACGGCTGGTAACGGTCCGCCAGGGATTGGCCGAGCAGGCCCACCTACCTGCCAATATTGCAGCCGGTTTCTCCCCCCGCGCATGTCGAAGCGTCACCCGGTTGTGTCTGTTACCGGCTCCTCCGGCGCTGGGACCAGCACCGTCAAACGAGCCTTCGAGTACATCTTCAAGCGCGAGGGCATCACCCCGGCCGTGGTGGAGGGCGATAGCTACCACCGCTACGAGAGGGGCCCCATGAAGGAGGCCATGGCCCAGGCGGTGGCGGAAGGCAAGAAGTTTTCGCACTTCGGCCCCTGCGCCAATCGCTTTGACAAGCTCGAGGAGCTGTTCCGCACCTACGGGGAAACCGGTGGCGGCCAGAAGCGCTACTACCTCCACTCAGCCGAGGAAGCCGCCGACCACAATGCCCGCCTGAGCACCACACTCGAGCCCGGCCAATTCACCCCCTGGGAACCGATCCCTTCCGGCACCGACCTGCTCTTCTACGAGGGCCTGCACGGCGGCGTGGTGGGGGATGGCTACGACCTGCGCAAGCTGGCGGACCTGCTGATCGGTGTGGTGCCGATCGTGAACCTGGAGTGGATCCAGAAGATCGCTCGCGACAACCAGGAACGCGGCTACTCGGCGGAAGCCACCGTCGACACCATCCTGCGCCGCATGCCGGATTACATCAACCACATCTGCCCGCAGTTCAGCCTCACCGACATCAACTTCCAGCGGGTGCCCACCGTGGACACCTCCAACCCCTTCTTCATCCAGACCATTCCGACCCCGGATGAGAGTTTCGTGATCATCCACTTCCGCAAGGTGGCCCGCGACAAGTGGGGGATCGACTTCACCTACCTGCTCGACATGATCCACGACTCCTTCATGTCAACTCCCACATCAATCGTGGTGAACGGCGGCAAGATGGGCTTTGCGATGGAGCTGATTCTCACCCCGATCATCCAACGGATGATCGAAGAGAAGAAGAAGCTGGCCTAATTCCAGCCCAAGGCCTTACTATGGGGTGACGTGCGTCTTGGTGGGGCCGATTTCCTTCACCCAGTCCAGGCAGACTCTCCCCTCGTTTCAAATTGCAGGGGCCCCCACAAAGGTGGCCCCTGTGTTGCGTCTCGATCAGATCAATAGTCAAGTGGTGATTGAAGCCGCCCGCCGAATTCTGGTGGAAGCCCTCCACCACGGCCCATCCCTGCAGGAGCTGGCAGGCGTGGTGCTCAACATCAACCAGCCCACGCTCCAAGGCAGGATTGTTGTCGATCAACCGGTGTTGCTACCGCATGAGCACTTTGTGCCCATCGAACTGATCCGGGGCCGGCGGGTCCGCCGTAAGCCCCCATCCTCGCCAACCGTCTGAGTTCCGCTTGAGCGTCCCTGCTCCCCTGCCTGCCAGCGTCCCGAGCCTGCTGATTGGGGCCGCGCTGATCGGCGCCTGTTTTGGCAGTTTTCTCAATCTGGTCGCCTGGCGACTGCCCAGGCAGGAATCGATCCTGCTGCCACCGAGCCATTGCCCCCGATGCGGCAGCCGGTTGCGCTGGCATGAAAACCTGCCCCTGATTGGCTGGTTGGCGCTGCGCGGCCGCTGCGGCCACTGCGGTGCCCCAATCCCGATTCGTTACCCCCTGGTGGAACTGCTCACGGCTGGGCTCTGGGCGGCCTGCCTGATGGCCGTACCCGCTGGCATGGGTCCGCAGCCCCTGCCGGCGCTGGTGGTGCTGGCCGGCTGGCTGCTGGTGAGCTGGCTGATTCCCCTGGTGCTGATCGACCTCGATCACCTCTGGCTCCCGGAACCGCTCTGCCGCATCGGCCTGCTGCTGGGCCTGGCCATGACGGCAGCGATTGGCTTCCAGCAGGATCCAAGCGTGGGCCGGGCCCTGGTTTTTCACCATCTTGTGGCGGCGGGAGTGGGTCTGGTGGGCTTTGAGAGCGTCAGCGCCCTGGCCCAGAAGCTGATCGGCAAGCCAGCCCTGGGGCTGGGTGACGCGAAACTGGCCGCCATGCTGGGGGCATGGCTGGGCCTCACCGGACTGGGAGTCACGGTGATCCTGGCGGTGTTCGGCGGTGCCGTGGTGGGCAGCATCGGCCGACTGAGCGGCCGGCTGGGCAAGCACCAGCCCTTTGCCTTTGGACCCTTCCTGGCCGTCGGTGGAGTCTGCGTCTGGCTGGTCGGCCATGACTTTTGGCTGACCATGCTTGGGCTGGTGGGATGAGGTGCCTTAAATGGGTCTAGCCACCGGGCCCTTGGGCCCCGAGATCGCATGTCGCTGTTCGACTGGTTTGCGGATCGCCAAAAAAACGCACCGACCCTGCGGATCAGCCAGGACGTGGAAGAGGGCGATGGGCTCTGGAGCAAGTGCCCCGAATGTGCACTGGTCGTGTACCGCAAGGACTTGGTGGCCAATGCCAGTGTCTGCAAGGGCTGCGGTCACCACAACCGCATTGACAGTGAAGAGCGGATCGCCCTGATCGCCGATCCAGGCAGTTTTGAAGCCCTGGATAGCAGCCTGGCCCCCACCGACCCACTCGCCTTCAAGGATCGGCGCAGCTACGCCGATCGGATTCGCGACAGCCAGCAGAGCACGGGGTTGCGTGATGCCGTCATTACCGGCCTCTGCCACACCAGTGGCCTGCCCCTCGCCCTTGGGGTGATGGACTTCCGGTTCATGGGGGGGTCGATGGGCTCGGTGGTGGGCGAAAAGCTCACCCGACTGATCGAAACCGCCACGGCCCGCCGCTACCCGGTCTTGATCGTGTGTGCCTCCGGCGGCGCCCGGATGCAGGAGGGCATGCTCAGCCTGATGCAGATGGCCAAGATTTCCGGTGCCCTCGAACGTCACCGCCAGGCCGAACTGCTCTACCTGCCGCTGTTGACCTATCCGACCACCGGCGGGGTGACCGCGAGCTTCGCCATGCTGGGCGATCTCATCCTGGCTGAACCCAAGGCCCTGATCGGCTTTGCTGGCAGGCGCGTGATCGAGCAGACCCTGCGCGAAAAACTACCGGAAGGATTCCAGACGGCCGAATACCTGCGCGAGCATGGGTTTGTCGATGCGATCGTGGATCGAACCCGCCTGAAAGCCACCCTGGCCAGCCTGCTCAAACTGCACGGCTGCCGCGAAACGGTGCCGGCATGAAACAGCTCAGCTGGCTGGCTGCCTTGCTCCTGCTGGTGGGAGTGCTGGTGGGAGCGGCGATCGCCGTGTGGGCGGGCCCGGTCGACTGGCACGAAGTAGCCAACAGCGCTGAGGGGCGCCAATGGTGGGATGGGGGCAGCCTGCGACGCAGTCGCGAGGGCAACGTATCGGTGCTGACCAGGTTTCTGCCAGCTGCGACGGAGGAGAAACCCCGCCCGATGAGCGACCTCTATGTGATGGAAATCGACTGCGGCCAGGCCCTGTTCCGCGACACCTCGATCAATGGCCTGCCCCAATTCGGCTCCCAATGGCAGCCCACTTCCGGGGACAACCTGATCACCACGGTGGTCGATGAGGTGTGCGCCATGGCCAGCGAGAGCCTGCCATGACCCAGCCACTCCGGGTGGCCGTTGCCGGCCTGGGCATCGGTGAGACGGTCCATCTGCCCGCCCTGCGCGCCTGCGAGGGCACCACCCCGGTGGCGCTCTGGCATCCCCGCCCAGAGCGGTTGGAGGTCGCTTGCCGCCAGGCCGAACTGCCTGGCTACAGCGACTTCGATGCCCTGCTGGCCGATCCGGCGGTGGAGGCCCTGGTGATCGCCACGCCCCCCGCGCCCCGCTTCGAGCTGGCCCAGCGGGCCCTCCAAGCCGGCAAACACCTGCTGCTGGAAAAACCGGTCGCCCTCTGCGCCGAGCAGGTGGAGGAGCTGCAACGGCTGGCCCTGCAGCGGGGCCTGACCGTGGCGGTTGACTTTGAATACCGGGCCGTGCCCCTGTTCCAGCAACTGGCCGCCCTATTGGCCAGTGGCAGCCTGGGGGAACTGCTGCTTGTCAAATACGACTGGCTGATGGGAAGCCGCGCGGATGCCTCCAGACCCTGGAACTGGTATTCCCAGGCCGCAGCTGGTGGCGGCGTGCTGGGGGCCCTGGGCACCCACGCGTTCGATACCCTCCATTGGCTGGTGGGGCCGACCCGCTCGCTGCGAGCCCAGCTCAGCACGGCGATCGAGGCCAGGCCCCTGGGCGATGGCAGCGGCCGACAGGCCAGGGTCGACGCTGAGGACATCGCCCTGGTGCAGCTGGAACTGGAAACCGCCCAGGGCCAGGTGGTGCCAGCCCAGCTGAACCTCGCCTCCGTCACCCGGCGGGGCCGGGGCTGCTGGCTTGAGCTCTACGGTCGCGATGGCACGGCCGTACTCGGTTCCGACAACCAGGCCGACTACGTGCATGGCTTTGGCCTCTGGCACTCCCAGGGCGGCGAACCGCTCAGGCCGGTGGACGCCAACGGCCAGTGGAGTTTCAGCCGCACCTGGGCCGACGGGCGCATCGCACCGGTCCAGCGGCTGCATGGCTGGTGGAGCACGGCCACACGCCAAGCCAGGCCGATGGTGCCGGGCCTGGGCGAAGCGGTGTCAAGCCAGCGCTGTTGCGACTGGGCCCGCCAGGGCCAGGGCGGAACGGCGCCTGCCGCCGGCCCTGCCCCGTCTGGGGCCCTGAGGGCAGGTGGGTCAGAGGGCATCCCCTAGACTCCCAGCCAGTTCCCATCCCGTCTCCCCGAGAGGTTTTCCCATGGCGCTCGTTCCGCTTCGGCTGCTGCTCGACCATGCCGCTGAGAACGGCTATGGCATCCCGGCTTTCAACGTCAACAACCTCGAGCAGGTGCAATCGATCATGGAGGCGGCCAGCGAAACCGACTCTCCAGTGATCCTGCAGGCGTCCCGCGGTGCCCGTCAGTATGCGGGCGAGAATTTTCTTCGCCACCTGATCCTGGCTGCCGTTGAAACCTATCCCGACATCCCGGTGGTGATGCACCAGGACCACGGCAACAGCCCCGCCACCTGCTTCGGTGCAGCTGCGAACGGCTTCACCTCGGTGATGATGGATGGCTCGCTGATGGCGGATGCGAAAAGTCCGGCCAGCTACGAGTACAACGTTGCCGTCACCAAGGAAGTGGTGGATGTGGCCCACGCCATCGGCGTGAGCGTGGAAGGGGAACTGGGTTGCCTGGGTTCCCTGGAAACCGGCATGGGTGAAGCCGAAGACGGCCACGGTTTTGAGGGCAAGCTCGACCACAGCCAGCTGCTCACCGACCCCGCCGAAGCCGCCGACTTCGTCGCCAAGACCAAGGTGGACGCCCTGGCCATCGCCATCGGCACCAGCCACGGCGCCTACAAGTTCACCCGCAAGCCCACCGGTGAAGTGCTGGCGATCAGCCGCATCGCCGAGATCCACAAGGCGATCCCCAACACCCACTTGGTGATGCACGGCTCCTCCTCCGTTCCCCAGGAGTGGCTCGACATGATCAACAAGTATGGCGGTGCCATCCCCGAGACCTACGGCGTGCCTGTGGAGGAAATCCAGGAGGGCATCCGCAACGGCGTGCGCAAGGTGAACATTGACACCGACAACCGTCTCGCCTTCACAGCCGCGGTGCGTGAGGCCGCCTTCAAAGATCCCACCAACTTCGATCCCCGCCACTTCAACAAGCCCGCCCGCCAGTACATGAAGCAGGTGTGTCTCGATCGCTATCAGCAGTTCTGGTGTGCCGGCAACGCCAGCAAAATCAAGCAGCGTGATATTAACTACTACGCCGGCCTCTATGCCAAGGGCGAGCTTGACCCCAAGACCGCAGTTGCAGCCTGAGTTGCCAAGCCAGGATTAATCAGGGGGGGCGGAGGCCCCCCTTGCATCACTCCAGCTCCAGAGTTCCCAGGGTGTTCTGACGACGCTGCTGATCCTTGGCTTTGAAAGCGGCCATGCAATCACCCGACGGAACCAGCAGACAGCTGACGTAGCCCGACGCTTCGATCAAGGCCGCCCGCAACGCCTTGGCCGCTGGCGTGCGACTAGCCGTCGTGGAATTGTTAGAGAAATTGAACGTGCCTGCAGCGGCGGTCGCGGCATAGCCGCCTGAGCCCATCGGCACCGTGGCGCCCAGAATCGCAGCTGCAGGCAGCAGGCTGCCCCCGCTGGACTTCTGCTCGATGGTGTTGGTGGCGCGACCCTCAACCGTGCGAGAGCCGACAATCTCGCCGGTGGTGCTGTCGACGACACGAATATCGATCGCGACGTAGTCCTTGGTGACGGTGTTCTGCTTGGCTCCCCCGAAACCAAGAAAACCCATGCCGCTGCCTTTGCTTTCCAGATCGGTTGCCGTGTCATAGGAGGTCACCGTGCCGAGCACGATGTAGCGGGCCCCCGTCATCTGGCCCTGCTTGGCCGCCGTTGGGCTGGCTTTACGCACGATGCCGAGTTCGGCGAGTTCCTGCTCTGAGAGAACCTGTCCAAGCTGGCGACGCTCCACCACCTTGAGCTCACCGGTGGCAGCCAGCTCATTGGCCAGGGCGCTGGAGAGATCCTCGGCTACGGGTCCTTGCCACCACCAGGTGCCGGTCACGGTGTTCTTGAAGTCAGGAACGGACACCGTGGGCATGCCAACCCGCTGCTGGCCAAAAGCTGGGCCAATCGGATCGAAGCTGGTGGAGGCTGCCAAAACGAGGGTGGTGAGCGTCCGACCGGCAAGGCGCTGAATGCTGTTCATGATCGGGGGGATGCCATGAAGGTTGCAGAGCCTCATTCTGAACGAAACAGGCTGCCCCAAGCCACCATCGCCCTGAGCTTCACGGCGGAGCGAGGGCTGGAGTGGTTGCAGCTGGATTGGTGACGGCAGCCAGGGAGCGGCGTGGATCGAGCAGGGCTTCGATAGCCTTGTCCAGGCTGGTTTCCATCGCCACCCTGGTGCCATCACTCACCACCACGCGGGTGAGGGTGGGCAGGCCGCCATTGCGGGCCTTGAGGTACACGGGCTCCACGTAGAGAAGCGCCTCGCCTAGGGGAACCACCAGCAGATTGCCCTGGATCACCTCCGATCCGGCCCGATCCCAGAGGCCAAACTGCTGACTAATGGCTGGATTTTGGTTGATCAGGGCCTGGATCTGCTCTGGACCGAAGATTGGCGTTTGGGTGGGGAAGCGCAGCAAGACCAATTCGCCGTAATGGGGGGCATCACTGCGCGCTGCAAACCAGGCGGCGAGGTTGGGGCGGGCCAGGGGCGTGAGCGGTTGGAGCAGCAGAAATTCCGGGGGTTGGTCAGGCGCAAGCTGGGCACTGACGTGATAAGGCTTCACCGGGATCTGCTTGCTGCCGTAGAGCTCCTTCGGAACCTGCCACACGTCATCGCCGCTGTAGAAGATGCGCGGATCGGTGACGTGATAACGAAGCAGCTGGGTCGTCTGCAACTCAAACTGCCACTGGGGATAGCGGATATGGGCCTGCAGGGGAGCAGGCATGGCCGCCAGGGGTTGGAAGAGATCGGGGAAGAGACGCTGCCAGCCCGCCATGATCGGATCGCTGCTGGATGCGGCATAGAGCACAACAGTGCCGTTGTAGGCATCAACAACCGCCTTGACGGAATTGCGCAGGTAGCGAATATCTGGATCCCCGGGCACAGCGGCGCTGTAGGGATAGCTGCGGCTGGTGGTGAAACCCTCCACAAGCCAATACTGGTGTTGGTTGCGGGGAAAAGGCCCATCGCTCTCAAGCTTGACCGAAACCAGCACCGGATCTCCCTCAAAGCGCACGAAGGGAGCCAGGGTGCGCAGCCGCTCCCGCACCTCTCGCCGCAGCAGCATTTTGGTCTTGGGAGTGATCGCGCCCTGCACCAGCAACTTGGGCTCGCCCAGGTAAAGGGCAGCGGCCAGGCGGCCCCAGGTCGTGCCGATCGGCACCCCGGCCGTGCCTGCGAAGTGGGTGTAGAAATTTTCGTCCCCCTGGGGATAGTCAAATTCCTGCACCCGGGTTGGTGCCAGGGCATAGGGAGACACGAGCGCTCCGAAGTAGAGGCTGGGCAAGCCGATCGGCATGCCGGCCTTGACCTCAGCCCTGGTGATGCCGAGCTGGGGATTGCCCTGAACCCTGGTGGAGGCTCCGAGATCGCTGATGAAGTAATCGGGCAGGCCGTCCGGACTGCTGGTGTTGACCGGCGACACGGTGAAGCCATAGCCGTGGGTAAACACCAGATGGGTGTTGAGCCAGGTGCGGGCAGCCGGTGGCAGGGAGGCCTGGTCGAGCTCCCGGGCAGAAATGATCACCAGTTGATGGCGGTCGGTGCCCGTTTGGGCGGCAAGGCTGTAGCGATCGACAGCCGCCCCGGAAAAGCGGTAGTAAACCCGCAGCTGCTGCAGCTGGCGGTTGGTCGAAAGCAGGGGCTGGCTATCCCAGAGGCGAATGTTGCGCAGGGTCGCCTGGCCCGCGAGCACATCGGCGCGACTGAGCCGGTTGCGTGGTCGCACATTGCTGCTGCGAATGCCATCGAGTTGGAAGGCAGCCCTGGTGGCGCCGATCGAGCGGGCCAGGTAGGGCTTCTCCAGCTGCAACTCCCGCGGCCGCACCAGCATCAGCTGCAGCAAGGGGGTGAGCACGGCCTCCAGCAGCGGCACCATCAGCAGGGCCAATGAGACGGCCGCCAGCAGGGGGCCGCGAACGCCTTGGCGGGTCAGGGGCAGCAGCAGGACTCCAGCCGTTACCAGAGCCACCACCGCAGCGGTGGTGCGCAGGGGCAGCACCAGGTGCACGTCCAGCCAGCCAGCTCCTGGCACACTGCCGACGGCGCTCAGCAGCAACTGGTGGCGTCCGAGCCAGAAACTGCAGGCCACCAACAGGGCCAGCAGGGCCAGGGGGGGGCGCAGGTTCAGCAACTGCTGGGTCGTGAAGCCCTCGAAACGCCCATCGCTGAGCCGGGGTGGGCGGGCCAGGATTCCCCACATCCCGGCAGCGAGATGGCAGCTGATCAGGGCGAGCAGCAGGGTGAGCCCAAAGGCCAGGGCAGGGAAGCGCACCAGCGCAAAACTGATGTCGGCCTGGAGCATGGGTTCCCGCAGGCCGCTATCGGGGGCCAACAGCGCCAGGGACCACACCCCCCAAGCCCGGCCCATGGCGGTGGCTGCCGCGAGGGAGGCCATCCCCGCCACCAGGCGCGTCGCCCCACGGGGGCGCAGCAGCAACGCCAGCAACAAGGCAACCAGCAACAGAAGCAGGGGCCATGGCAAGCCATTCAGCATGGCGAGCCCATGCAGCCGGCTCGGATCAAACGGATCGCGAACCAACCGCTCCGCCAGCCGCAGCAGCAGGGCGAGGGGGGCGAGCTGGGCCAGGAGCAACAGTCCCAGGCTGAGCCCAAAGGCCAGCGGGGCAAGACCAAACCGGAGCGACCCAGCCCTGGCTGGATCGGGGCGCCAAAAATGGCTGATCCAACGCTGCAGGGCCAGACCCAAGAGCAATCCCAGCAGGGCGAAACCCAGCTGCAACAGCCAGCGACGCAGCAGCACTCCCCCCCAGGAAAACTGCTCGAACCACATCCATTCCACCCAGAGCCGCGAGGCAACCACGCTGACTCCGAGCAACAGAGCCAACCCCAGGGGCACGCTGATCAGCAGCACCAGGGCAGGGGGCGACGGGCGCCTCGGCATCGGCAATCGGCTGCTCCATGGAGGCTAGGAAGCCTTGGCCCAACAGCAAGCCTTCTGGTTGATAAAATACCCGACCCTTGAAGTCGGAATTAATCAAACCTCCGATCTGGCGCTGTTAGCCTCAACCCACTGCTGGGCGTGACCGTGACTGCCACCCTCTCCCGCTCCACGTTCACCGGGTTGCGCTGCAAGGAATGCGGCCACCCCTACGGAGCCGGGGCCCGCCACGTCTGTGAAGACGTCTGTTTTGGCCCCCTCGAGGTGGTCTACGACTACGAGGCGATCAAAAATCGCGTCACCCGCGCCACGATCGAGGCCGGCCCCACCTCAATCTGGCGCTACCGCGAGTTCCTGCCGATTGAGGGCGATCCCATCGATGTGGGCACGGGGTTCACCCCCCTCCTTAAGGCGGGCAACCTGGCCCGGCGCCTGGGGATCAAAAGTCTGTACATCAAGAACGACGGCGTCAACATGCCGACGCTCTCCTTCAAAGACCGGGTGGTGAGTGTGGCGCTCACCAGGGCCCGCGAGCTGGGTTTCACCACGGTGAGCTGCGCCTCCACCGGAAATCTGGCCAACTCCACCGCCGCCATCGCTGCCCATGCCGGCCTGGAGTGCTGCGTGTTCATCCCGAGCGATCTCGAACTGGGCAAAGTGCTCGGCACGTTGGTCTACAACCCCACCTTGATGGCGGTGCATGGCAACTACGACCAGGTCAATCGCCTCTGCTCCGAAGTGGCGAACACCTATGGCTGGGGTTTCGTCAACATCAATCTGCGCCCCTATTACTCCGAAGGTTCCAAGACCCTGGGTTACGAAGTGATTGAACAGCTGGGCTGGCAGCTGCCCGACCACATCGTGGCGCCCCTGGCCTCCGGTTCCCTGTTCACCAAAATCCGCAAGGGCTTTGATGAGTTCATCAAGGTTGGCTTGGTGGATGAAAAGCCCGTGCGCTTCAGCGGAGCTCAGGCCGAAGGCTGCAGCCCGATCGCCCAGGCCTTCGCTGAGGGCCGGGACTTCATCACGCCGGTTAAACCCAACACGATTGCCAAGTCGATCGCCATCGGCAACCCCGCCGATGGCCCTTACGCCATCGACATCGCCAACAAGACCGGCGGCTCGATCGCCGCCGTCAGCGATACGGAGATCATTGAGGGCATCAAACTGCTGGCCGAAACCGAAGGGGTGTTCACCGAAACCGCCGGAGGCACGACGATTGCGGTGCTCAAAAAACTGGTGGAGCAGGGCAAGATCAGCCCCGACGAAAGCACCGTCGCCTACATCACCGGCAATGGCCTCAAGACAACCGAGGCCATTGCCGACTCCATCGGCTCCCCTTATACGATTGAAGCCCAGCTCGATAGCTTCCAATCCGCCTGGGCCCAGGCCCAGGCGGCTCGCAGCCACTGATTGCTTTCCCTATCCCGCCCGATCTTCGCCATGGCCGTCCAGGTTCTGATCCCCACCCCTCTGCAGAAGTTCACCAACAATGAGGCCAGTGTCGATCTGGACGCCACCAGCGTGGATGGTCTGATCGATGCGCTCGAAGGGCACTACCCCGGCATCAAGGGCCGCCTCTGCGATGAGACCGGCAAGTTGCGCCGCTTCCTGAACGTTTACGTCAACAGTGAAGACATCCGCTTCCTTGATCACCAATCCACCCCCCTCAAGAGCGGCGATGAGGTGAGCATCGTGCCCGCAGTGGCTGGCGGTTGATCCCAGAATGGCTTGCACGCGATTCCAAGCCAGCGCTGCGCCCACGCCATGACCCAGGCCCCGATCCAAACCGGCGATTCCACCAGCCAGGCGACTTGGCAAGCCAAGGCCTTGCTGTTCGATTACCGCCAGGCGGCCAATCCGGTGCGTCGGGGCCTGACCGAACCGATTGGGTACCACCATTGGGATGCTGCCCTGCACCAGTCCGGTGCAACCGCTGTACTGCCCCTTGATCTCAGTGGGCAGATGGGCTGTAGCGGTCCGGCCACCAGTCCGGCCCTGGCAGCCCATTTCCTCAGGATTCTGGCTGGAGAGGGGCTGAAGGCCGCAGCCGAAGCCACCAGCTCACTGTTCTACGTGCTGCAGGGAAGCGGAGTGCTGCAATGGGCCGGCCAACGGCTGGACTGGGCGGCAGGGGACCTGATGGTTTTCCCCGCTGGAGAGGCTCCCCTGCTGCAGGCCGATCACACCAGCGTTCTTTACTGGGTGCATGACGGGCCGCTGTTGCGCTTCCTCGGCGTGGCTGCCACCAGCGCCCGCTTCGAACCCACCCATTACCCGGCCGCCCTGCTGCAAACGGAACTCGATCAGCTGCTGGCCGATCCCAGCGCCGCCAACAGCAACAGACTCAGCCTGTTGCTGGCTAACAGCGACCTGCCCCAGAGCCGCACGGTGACCCATACCCTCTGGGCCATGCTCGGGGTTGTGCCGTCCGGAGCCAGCCAGGCACCGCATCGCCACCAATCGGTTGCCCTGGACCTGATCATTGACTGCGACCCGGGCTGCTACACCCTGGTGGGCACCGACATCGACGCGGAGGGCAACATTGTCAATCCCCAGCGCATCGACTGGCAACCGGGGGGTGCGTTCATCACCCCCCCCGGCCATTGGCACGCCCACGTCAACGGCAGCGCTCGCCAGGCCCGCCTACTGCCGATTCAGGATGCGGGGCTACACACCTACCTGCGCAGCCTGGACATCCGCTTTGCCCGTGGGCTGCAAACCAGTTCGCTCCAAACCGGCAACTGATTCGGCCGAAGCAACCACGGCCCGGAAGGCATCCCCTTCAATCGTCTCATCCTTGATCAGCAGTTCCACCAGCTGGTCCATCAGGTTGCGACGGGGTTGCAGATAGGCCACGGCCTGATCGAGGGCCGTCGTCGCCAGCTCGCGCACCAGGGTATCGATCCGGTTGCCGGTTTCACGGGAGTAGGGGGGTTCGGAGCGCAGCCAGTCACGGCCGAGAAACACCTCCGTTCCGTCTGCTTCGAGGGCTAGGGGCCCGAGGCTGGAGAAACCAAAGCGGGTCACCATCTCGCGGCTGATCCGGGTGACGAGGTCAAGGTCGCCACTGGCACCCTGGGTGACTTCTCCAGCACCAAAGACCACCAGTTCGGCTGCCCTGCCCCCCAGGGCTACCACCAGTCGGGCGCGCAGGTAGGCCTTGCTGATCAGGCCGGAATCGATGATCTCTTCATCGGGCACCATTCGGGCAAAACCTCCCACGCCCCCAGCACGGGGCAGCAGGGTGACCTTGTCGAGCGGATCGGCATGGGGCACCAGGGTGGCCAGCAGGGCATGGCCGACCTCGTGGTAAGCAATCAGCCGCTTTTTGGCACTGTCCTGCAGCGGTGCGGCAGACAAGCCCATGGTGATCCGCTCCAGGGCACCAGCCATGGCCCCGTCATCAATCTGGTCCTGGTGGCGGCGGGCCGTGAGGATGGCGGCTTCATTGAGCAGGTTGGCCAGGTCTGCACCGGAGAAACCGGGGGTCCGACTGGCCCAGGCGGAGAGGGATATCCCTGCTCCGAGGGGCCGGGTGCGGGCATGGACCGCCAGAATCGCCTCCCGGCCACGGCGATCTGGCAAGTCGATGGTGATGCGACGGTCGAACCGACCAGGACGCATCAGGGCGGTATCGAGCACATCGGCACGGTTGGTGGCCGCCAGCAGGATCACGCCGGAATTGTCCGCAAAGCCATCCATCTCCGTCAGCAACTGATTGAGGGTCTGCTCCCGCTCATCGTTGCCACCGCCAATGCCGGCGCCCCGTTGGCGACCGACCGCATCGATCTCGTCAATAAAAATGATGCAAGGGGCCTTGGCTTTGGCCTTGCGGAACAGGTCTCGCACCCGACTGGCTCCCACCCCGACAAACATCTCGACGAACTCGGATGCCGCCATCGAGAAAAAGGGAACCCCCGCCTCCCCGGCAATGGCCCGGGCCAAGAGGGTCTTCCCCGTGCCCGGGGGGCCCACCAGCAGAACGCCCTTGGGGATTTTCGCGCCCACGGCGGTGAAGCGCTCAGGCTCCTTGAGGAAGGTGACCACCTCCTGGAGCTCCTCCTTGGCTTCGGCGATGCCGGCCACATCCTCAAAGCGCACGGTCACGTCGCCTTCAGCCTGCAGCCGGGGCTTGCTGCTTCCAAATCCCATCGCCCGATTGGCCACCTGGGCCGAGCGGCGGATCAGCAGGGCCAAACCACCCAGCAACAGGAGCACCAACAGCCCATTCGCCACCAACCCTGCAGTCGCCCCATCGGAGCGGTCATCGCGGACCGTCAAAGGCACCTTGGCCGCTTCAGCGGTGCGCAGCAGCAGCTGGTCGTTGCTGAAGACGGGAACAGACGCTTGACGGCCATCGTCAAAACGCACCCTCACCTCGCGCTGCCGCAACGAGAGCTCCAAGTCCTTGACCCGGCCCGCGCGGAGATCGCCGAGCAACTGGCTGTAAGACGGCGTTGGCTTCCCAGCGGCTAGGGGGTTCAGCTGAAGCAGGGGCCTGTCCGCAGGAAGGCTAACGCTCACAGGGTTAAAACTTTGAAATGAGTTTAGCCATTTGACGAAAGGCCACGTAGCCAAGCAGGATCTTGGTTTGGCGTTGGTCGTCGGGTATGGCAGTTCCCAAGAAGAAAAAGTCCCAGGGCAAGCGCAACCAGCGTCATGCCACCTGGAAGGGCAAGGCGGCAGTGGCTGCTCAAAAAGCTCTCTCGATCGGCAAGGCCGTGCTCAGCGGCCGGGCCCAAGGCTTCATCTACCCAGTGCCTGAAGACGGCGACGACGCCGAGGGCTGAATCCCTTAACCCGCTTCATCCAAGCGCGATCCACCAACCCAGCGTCGGCGACTATCGAGGATGGCGACTCCCGTGGCCTGGCTGATCAACGGATCCTGATACAGCTCCGGGGGCAGGGAACCAAGGCTTGCGTTCACCACCTTATCGAGCTCCTCTGCCGGCAACCAAGCTTGGCCGCACTTGCGTTGCCTGGCTTCGGCCTGGAAGCGCCAGCGCCTGGGCAGGGTCCAACGCAAAGGCCTGAGCACGTGGAGCTGGCTCAGGCGGCGCCACAGGGGGAGGTAGGCCAGCAAGGCCCCATCCCAAGCGGAGCGCTGCCTGGCGAGCGGTTGGCATCCGATCAACCATCCCTCCAACAGCAGCACATCGGCTTCCACCAGCTGCTCGCCAGCCCGGTCCCCCTGGCCGCAGCGAAGCGACTTGTCGAACCGGGGCAGGCGGAGGCTGGCGCCCTGCTGCCAGCTGTCTAGACACGCCAGGGCCAGCGGAATGTCATGGCTGCCAGGCAGCACCCGCGTCACACCGAAGGGATTGCCCGCCAGGGCCCCCAATCGCGCCTCCCAGGGCAGGTAGAAATCATCGATCGACGCCACCGCCAACCGCAATCCTTGGGCGGCCGCCCTGTGGAGCAGCAGTCTGCTGAGCGTGGTTTTGCCGGCCCCCACGGGGCCATTCAGGCCCACGACTGGGCGGTGGCCACTGGATCCCAGGGCAGCCAACTGGGCTAGCAGGGGGCCAGCGAAGTGCTGATCCAGATCAGGATCGAGGCTCCTCACGTGCCGAGTTTGAAGGCTTCAAGCACCACGGCGTAGACGGCGCCCATGCGCAGGTTGTCGGCCACCACCCAGCCCAGGCCTGGCTGGGCTGGCACCAGCCGGCCCCGCAGCCGGACCATCACCTCCACCAGCAGCACCATCAGCACAACGGCCATCGGCCGGCCTCCGGGAATCTGCACCAACACGAAGGAGGTGACATTGCTGGCTGCGTAGAAGCCCAACAACAGGGCCAGAACCACGCTGCTGCGGTAACGCCAGTTGCCGCGCAGGTTGCCCAACAGCAGGGAGCCCAGCCGCTCAAGGGCCCGGTTGAAGCGGGTGCGCTGGAGGGGGAGGCGGGTCACAGCGGGGCAGCCTCCAGCAGGTTTTGGAGATAGGAGAGCGTGACCTGCCCAGCATGACAAGTCGGCCCCCGCAACACCGACACTTCCGGGCCGAGCTCGCTGACCACGGCCCGGGCCCGGGCGAAGCGCTCCAGGGGCTCGCTCTGCCCGTAGTGGCTCAGGGTTACCAAACAGGCCAAACCGGCCCCGGCTGCGGCATCAAGGCCATGGGCGGAATCCTCAAGCGCCAGGGCCTGATCAGCGCTCAGATCCAGCAGCTGCAGGGCGCGCCGGTAGGCCTGGCAATCGGGCTTTTTGCGCGCCACATCCTCACCGCACACCCAGACGCTGAAGCAATCGCTCAGGCTTCCCAGCAGGTGCTCGGCCAGGGCTGCGACGGCCTGGCGAGCGCTGGTGGTGACAATGGCTTGGGCTAAGCCGGCAGCAGCGGCCTCCCTGATCAGCTCGTCCACTCCGGGCCTGAGCCCCAGCTCCCCTGAAGCCAGCAGTGAGGCGTAATGGGTCTGCTTGCGGGCTTGCAGTTCGGCGACCAGGGCTGGATCGGGCGCGGAGCCTTGCAGCTCAGCGAGGGCAAAGGCCAGGCGTTCATGGCCGCCGCTGATGCGCAGCAACGCGCCGTAACGGGCCCCATCCCAATGCAAGGGCACCCCCGCCTCTGCAAAGGCCCGGTTAAAGGCGAGGCGATGGCCATGGTGCTCGGTCTCCGCCAGGGTGCCATCCACATCCCAGAGCAGGGTCCGCAAGGCCATCCAGCCGCAACACGAGGTTGGGCAAGGTTAAGGGGTGCATCCAGGCGGCATGGCCAGCACAATGG
This sequence comes from Cyanobium sp., assembly GCA_965662115.1. Taxonomy (GTDB): domain Bacteria; phylum Cyanobacteriota; class Cyanobacteriia; order PCC-6307; family Cyanobiaceae; genus Cyanobium_A. Next base: position 48,778 of record CBFIGH010000013.1, on the reverse strand, counting down.
CCGCAGCTTGTACGTGCTCTCGTTGCTGCCTGCCCTTGAAGAGCAACGCTGGCAACTGCCGGCCCCCCTGGCGCCCGACGCCCTGACCCAGGTGCCTGAAGCCAACCCCCTACCCCAGCCCCTGTTGGCCGTGTTGGCGAGACGGGGCTTTGACAGCCCGGCCCTGATCGAGACCCTGCTCGATCCGCCAGGCGCCCCGCCGGCCAGCCGCCATTTTCCCGACCTGAGCAAGGCCGTGACCCGGCTCAAGCGGGCCTGCAAGCAGGCTGAGAAGGTGGCCATCTGCGGCGATTACGACGCCGATGGCATGACCAGCACCGCCCTGCTGGTCGGGGTTTTGCAGAGACTGGGCGCACGGCCGATCGCGGCCATTCCGAGCCGCATGGATGACGGCTATGGCCTCAACGCTGCCATGGTTGAGCGGTTGGCCGAGCAGGGGGTCGCCCTGTTGGTCACCGTTGACAACGGCGTCTCGGCCATCGAAGCCCTGGAGCGGGCCGAGACGCTCGGCATCGAGGCGATCATCACCGACCACCACACGATTCCGGAGCCGCTGCCGCCCCACCTGGCCCTGTTGCATCCCCTGCGCACCCCGACGGCCTCCCCCTACCGCGGTCTGGCCGGGGTGGGCCTGGCCTACGTGCTGGCCTCGGCCCTGTGCCAGAGCTTGAAACGGGCCGATGGTCTCAAGATTGCCCTCGATCTCTTCTGCATCGGCACCATCGCCGACATGGCACCGCTGGTGGGCGTCAACCGGCGCTGGTTGATCGATGGCTTGCCGGAGCTCGGCCAGAGCCCCCTGCTGGGCCTCCAGGCCCTGCAACAGCTGGCGGGCATCGGCGAAGCGCCCCTCAATGCCCAGGCCGTTGGCTTTCAGATCGCCCCTCGCATCAACGCGGTAGGTCGGCTGGGTGATCCCCAACGCGTGGTGGAGCTGCTGACCACGGATGATCCCGCTCGGGCCCTGGCCCTGGCGCGGGACTGCGAGGCCCTGAACCGCCAGCGACGGGACCTCTGCAGCGCCATTGAGGCGGAGGCCTTGGCCTTGCTCGAGGCCGATGGGCCTCGCCGGCCAGCCTTCCTTCTCCTGGCGCAGAACCATTGGCACCATGGCGTGATTGGGATTGTGGCCGCCAGGCTGGTGGAGCGTTTTGGCCTACCGGCCGCCCTGTTGGCCGGAGAGGGCAATGGCCGCCTGCGGGCCTCGGTACGGGCACCGCGTGGGTTTGCGGTCGACCAAGCGCTCCAGCACTGTGCTGCCCTGCTCGAGCGCTTTGGCGGCCATCCTGCGGCCGGAGGCTTCACCGTGCGCGCTGGCCAGGTGGCGGCCCTGCACGCCGAGCTCGATGGACTCGCCCAGACCTGGCTGCAACAAACCGGCAGCGGTGCCCCGGTGGAGCCTGAAGCCCTGCTGGCCCTCAGCGAAATTGACCGCGACTTCCACCGCCAACTGCAGCGGCTCGAACCCTTCGGGATCGGCCATCCAGACCCGGTGTTCTGGAGCCGGGGCTGCCAGGTGGTCACCCAGAAGCTGCTACGCGGTGGTCACCTCCAGCTGGAGTTGGCCCAGGGCGAGCATCGCTTACGGGCCATGGGCTGGCGCTGGCAGGGTTCAGCAACCCTGCCAGCCAGGGTGGATGTGGCCTACCGGCTGAGGTTGGACCAATGGCAGGGCGAGGAGCGCCTCCAACTTGAGCTGGTCGGCCTGCGGGCCAGTCATACCGGAGCTGGCGGCGAAGGGGAGGTGGTGTTGCAGCGTCGGAATCGCACCTATTGGTGCCGTCGCCGCGGTTCTGGTTTGGTGGTGCGCAATGCGGCCGGGGATGAACTGTGCAGTGATCTGGCTTCAGATCACGCCCACCCCTATGTCCGCACCTTGATGCAGGATGCGGCCATCGCCCTGGGCTTGGTCGCATGAGCGCCAAACCGATCTCCTTTCCCCTGCAACGATCCCAACTGCGCACCCTGCTGGGGCTGCTTCTGCTGGGCCTCCTGGTGGGCCTGGCCTGTTGGCCCCTCAACCTGGTCGACCATGGCCAGGACCTGCTGCTCCACCAGCTGCCGGGATTCAACAATCAAAGCTGGCAACTGAGCAGCCTGGCCATCGCCCTGGCACCGATTGGGGTCATGCCCCTGCTGCTGATGCTCCAGGCGGGGCGGTTGGCGCGCGGAGCCGGCTCGGGCATTCCCCAGACGATTGAAAGCCTCGACAATCCCGGGCAGGCCGCCCGGATGATGGCCCCGTTTGCAACGGTGGCCCGGCTGGCCCTCTGGAGTGTGGCGAGCCTGGCCTTGCTGCCCCTGGGCCGGGAGGGCCCTGTCGTGCAGGTGGGAGCGGCCGTCGCCCACGCCCTGCGCCAGCGCTTTCCCCGCCTGCTGGCAGGGATCAGCGCCCAGTCCCTGATGGCGATCGGCGCGGGAGCCGGCCTAGCTGGGGGCTTTAACAGCCCCCTGATGGGCACGGTGTTTGTGTTCGAGGAGCTCACCGGCCGTTTCCAAACGTCGGTGCTCTGGCCTGCGGCTGTGGTGTGCAGCGCCGCTGCCCTGGTGAGCAATCTCGACGGGATCCCCCTGTTCACCCTCGGGCTGGTCCAAACCCTCAAACCTGAATGGCAGCAACTGCTCTGGGCCCTGCCTCTCGGGGTCGGCGGGGGGCTGCTCGGGGGCCTATTCAGCCGAATTCTGCTGCAGTCCACGGCACTGCTGCGCCAGCGGGTGCGTCGCAGGCCCCTGGCCTGGGGGCTCGGGCTTGGCCTGGCCCTTGGCCTGATCGCCGTGGCCAGCGGTGGCTGGAGTGGTGGCGATGGCGAAGCACTGATGGTCCAGCTGCTTGATGGCCAGGGAAGCTTGCCCGTTCCAGGCTCTCCGATCAGCTTGGTTGGCTGGCTGCTGCTGCTGGTCGCCCGGATCGGGGCACCGGTGCTGGCCCTGGCGGCTGGGATTCCCGGCGGCTTGATTGACCCGGCCTTTGCAATCGGCGCCCTGTTCGGCAGTGGCAGCCTGGAAATCCTGGGAGGGGATGCCCAATTGGGCCTGGCCCTGGGAATCGCCTCGAGTTTGGCCGGTGCCACCCAGCTCCCGTTGATGACGGTGCTGTTTGCCCTGCGCATGGCCGGCGACCAACAGTGGCTCTTCGGTCTGCTGCTCAGCGGGGTGATTGGCGCGGCTGTTGGACGCAAGATCCAACCTGAGCCGATCTACCACGCCCTCTGGAAGCTGGGGCGCAATGGGGAGCAGCTGGAGGCCAGGTTCCAATGATGGACATCGGCCGCCAACTGACACCACCAACTGACACAGAAAAGCTCAGAGGGCGCCGCGGCGGTAAAAGAGGACGAAAATCACAGCTGGGCCAGCCAGGGTGATCAGGGCCAGGGCAGCAAAATTGGCAATCAGGTGAAAGTCGATGCCCATGGAGTCCCCGCTTGGATTCAAGTCACTTGGGCAGAGGCTAATGGCGGATGCAACGCCCTGAGGGCCGAGCAGGCTCTCTGTGATGGCTTGTCACAGCAGGGCCTCACGGGCTGACGAAAGCTGTAGCAATGGGATGAGCAATGGAAGGCGTTGGCCAGGCCGATGGGTCGTGACGGGGATGGCTGCTGGAGTTGCATTCGCGGCTGTGGAGCCTGCTGCCGACTCGATCCGAGCCTGCGGCAGGAAGCCATCGCGGCACTCAGCCCCAGCCAACAGGAGCACTACCTGGCGATGGTGGGGGCAGATGGCTGGTGCATTCACTTCAACACCGGAGCCCGCAACTGCCGCATCTACGCCGATCGGCCCGACTTCTGCAACGTTGCCCATCTGATCGAGCTGTTCGGCTCGGCCGAGGATCCCGGCGCCGGCGACAGGCTGGCCATCGACTGCTGCAAACAGCAGATCCGCAGTGAATACGGCGGCCGTGGCAGGGTGATGGCTCGCTTCCTCCGCGCCATTCGAACCCGTTGATGAGCAGCGAACCCGAGCAGAATCCCGGGCCGGACGCCGCAACCCCGCCCGCCAGCCATGCAGGCAGCTGGGGCGCAGCCTTTCTGACCACCTTCACCACGGTCTTTCTGGCCGAGCTCGGCGACAAAACCCAGTTGGCGGCCCTGCTGTTGTCGGCCCAATCGGGTCGTCCCGTGGTGGTCTTCATCGGCGCCTCCCTGGCCCTGATCAGTTCCAGCTTGGTGGGTGTGCTGCTGGGACGCTGGCTGGCCCGCTTGATGCCCCCCCAGCAACTGGAGCGCCTGGGCGGCATCCTGATGGTGGCCCTAGGCCTCTGGCTGGGCCGTCAGGCCGTGCTGGGTCTGGTGCCAGCCTCCCCAGACCTGCCCCTCAGCTGATCAGGTTGAAGCCATGCCCCTCGCCCTGCTTGCCTCCACCTTTGCCACCGTCTTCCTGGCCGAGCTGGGCGATAAGACCCAACTGGCCATTGTGAGCATCAGCGGCACCTCCAGCCGCCCAGGGGCAGTGTTTGCCGGGAGTTCAGCGGCCCTGGTGCTGGCCAGCCTGCTCGGTGCAGCGGCGGGTGGCTCCCTCTCTGCGGTGATCCCCACCAATGCCTTGCAACTGGCCGCCTCCCTCGGCTTTCTGGTGATTGGGGTGCGCCTGATCCAGCGTTCTGGAACACCAGAGGGTGACGGCCAGCCCGCCGACTAGAATTCAAATTGGTGGTTGTGGGCATCGCTTCGAGCCCAGCCCACCTTCAACCAGCCCGACCTACCACCCCGATCCAGCACAGCCCATTGCTGGAGGATTGCTGAGGTGGGTCTTCCCAACCAACCCTCTCACCCATGAAGTTCACGGTCGCCGACCTGCTCGACCAACTTCCAGCCGATGAAGCCCTGCCACTGGCAAAGCTGGAAAAAGCCCTGGGGCTCAGCCAAAAGGCCGAGAAGCTGCACCTGCAGATCGGCCTGGAGGGCCTCAGCAAGCTTGGCCTGATCACGGTGCAGGAGGCTGGCGTGGCCAGGCTTGTTGATCCCGAACTGATTGCGGCCCGGCTGCGCTGCAGCAGCAAGGGCTTCTGCTTCGCCCTGCGGGAAGACGGCGGCGAAGACATTTACATCCGTGACCACCAACTCAATCACGCCTGGAATGGGGATCGGGTCCTGGTGAAGGTGACCAGAGAAGGGGGGCGCCGCCGCTCTCCCGAGGGGGGGGTGCAGTGCATTTTGGAACGTCACACCCCATCCCTGCTGGCCCAAGTGGAGCAGCTGGAGGATCGGTTGGTGGCCACACCGCTTGACGACCGGCTGCTGACCGCCGTCGAACTGCCCGCCAGCGATGCCTGCCATCTCGAAGGCGAACAAACCTCGGTGGTCGAGGTTCTGGTGGATCGCTACCCGGTGGGCCAGTTCGGCCCCCAGGGCCATGTGGCCCGCAGCCTGCTGGTGAATGGCGGTGAGGCCGCCGATCTCGACCTGCTGCTGACCAAACACCGGCTGCACAGCAGGGCCCCGTCTCCCCGGGCCACCCTCAAAGCCCTGGCGAGCAAGGACCGCACCGACCTCACCGGCCAGGCGACCCTGCTGCTGGAACCCTGGCATGGCAAGGAGGCTCCCGGGTTGCCGGCCTTGGGCCTGGAGCAACGGGACGGGGGCTGGACCCTCTGGCTCCACACCCCGGCGATCAGCGAGCGCTACACGCCAGGCGGCGCCCTAGACCTCTGGCTACGGGACCAGGCCGATGCCCTCTGCGTCGGGCACCAGTGGTTGCCCCTGCTCAGTTCAGCCCTGGTCAAGGCCAGCGCCTTCAAGGTGGGCGAGACCCAGGCAGCCCTGTCGGTGGCCCTGGAGCTCAACCCCCAAGGCCAGCTCGAGCACTACCGCTTCAGCCGCAGCCTGATCAAGCCGGTGGCCAGCGCAGGGCCAGACGCCCTCAGCGCCCTGGCCGAACGCAAACCCAAGAGCCGCACCCTGCCCGCAGCCCTCAAGGGCCTCAAGGATCAGCTGCCCTGCCTCGAACAACTGATCAGCCTGACCGGCCTGCTGCGCCAACAGCGCCAGGCCAACGGCTCCCTGGACCTCAACTTGCCCCAACCCGCCATTGACAGCCTGGGGGATCTGGCCGTGCCGGGTCCAGACCAGCCCCTGGAGGGCTGGCTGGTCACGCTGGAGGATCACCAACCCCTTGCCGTGCTGCGCGAAGCCGTGCTTCTGGCCGAACGGGCCCTTGGCCAGCATCTGGCTGGACTCGGCCTGCCGGCGATTTTCACCACCAACGCCAGTGCCGAGGACAGTGATCTCAACGACGTGGCCCGCGCCGCCCTGGCCCTCGACCTCCCGCTCGAATTGGGGGAGGAAGGCAATGCCAGCGCCGCAGAACTGGCCATGGCCTTTGCCGGCACCGACCGCAGTCGGGCCCTGCAACAACAACTCAAGGCCATCCTCAAACCCATGCTGCTCAGTGACAGGCCTGGGCCCCACGCGTTGACGGGGTTGATCGAGGAAGGGGCCGCCATGGCTCCCTGGTGCTGCCCGACACTCCACTACGCCGATCTTTGGAACCAGCAGCAACTGGTGCTGCTGCTGACCGAAGGCAAGGATCGGCCCAGCGTGCGTCACAAGACGAGCGTGGATCTGGCCTCTGATGCCTGTCTGGGCACGATCGATTGGCCCCTGTTGGCCCCAAGCCAGCTGAGCCCCTACCAAAAGGCCCTGGACCAGGGTCTGGTGCAACGGTTGGTCGGCCGGCGGCGCTTCCTGAGTGAGCTCCAGGCTGACCTCCTGGCCATGCTGCAGGCACGTCAGGCAGAACCGCTGGTGGGGCAGGTGCTTCCCGGGGTGATCAGCGGCGTGCAGAGCTACGGCTTCTTCGTGGAAGTGCCTCCTTCCCAGGTGGAGGGCCTGGTGCACGTCAGCTCGCTCAAGGACGATTGGTACGAATACCGATCACGTCAAAACCGACTGGTGGGACGCAAGAACCGCCGGACCTACATGCTGGGCGATCAGGTGGACGTGGAAATCCAGAAGGTCGATGTGCTGCGCCATCAGATTGATCTGGCCGTCGTGCTGCCAGACGGTGAGGAGCTTGACGACGCAGCCTCCCACGAGGACACCGATCCGTTTACACCCACCGATCCGTTTACACCCATTGCAGTGCTGGGCGAGGCCTGAGCGTGGAAGCCCCAGCCGGCAGTGCTCCGGTGGTGCTGGCAGTATCGGGCGCCTCCGCCCAGCCCCTGGCCCAGCGAGCCCTGCAACTGCTGCTCGAGGCCGGCGAAACGGTGGAGCTGGTCACCTCCCGTGGGGCCATCGGCGTGTGGCAAGCGGAGCTGGGCCTGCGGGTGCCATCGGAGCCCGCAGCCCAGGAGCGCTTCTGGAGAGAGCGCACCGGCACCACCACGGGCCAGCTGCGCTGCCATCGCTGGAATGACCAGGCCGCCGGGATCGCCAGTGGCAGCTATCGCACCCGGGGCATGGTGATCCTGCCGGCCTCGATGGGCACCGTGGGGCGAATCGCTGCGGGGGTTGCCCTGGATCTGGTCGAGCGAGCCGCCGATGTGCATCTCAAGGAAGGCAGACCCCTGGTGATCTGCCCTCGGGAAACCCCCTGGAATCTGATTCACCTACGCAATCTCACCGCCCTGGCCGAGGCTGGAGCCCGCATTGCCCCACCGGTGCCGGCCTGGTATCACCAGCCCCAAACCATTGAGGACATGGTTGATTTCCTGGTGATCCGCGTCTTTGACGTCCTGGGCTTCGAGCTGGGCAGCCTGCGCCGTTGGCAGGGGGCGCCCGGGCAGCCAGGATCCCAGGATCCTCCGTCCGCCTGAAACGGTTCCCGTCCGTTGGACCTGCTGCAACGCCTGCTGCTGCTCCCCCTGCTGGCCCCGCTGCTGCTGGTGCTGCTGGTGGGCGCCCTCAACCCCAGGCCCAGCCTCTCGCTGCGTCTGCTGATCTGGACCTCCCCGCCCCTGCCGATCGGGGTCTGGATCGCCTTAGCCGGCGGCGCTGGGGCAGCTCTGAGCGCCACTGCAACCGGCCTGTCCCTGCGCAGCGGCACAGGGACAGGGACCGGATCCCGCCGCCGACCCGAAAGCGGCCCCGCCCAGGCCCAGACCAGGGCAAGGCCACCGATTCCGGACACCGCGCCACCCGCCGGCCCGCCCCGTCCGCCCGGGGAACCGGCGCCCACCGTGGCCGTGCCGTTTCGGGTGATCCGCAAGGGACACGCCACCGCCACGACCACTGCCACGGGCACTGCCACGACCAGCGCCACGCCAGACGCGACCAGGGCCCAGGCCCCAGCCGGCAGCGATGGCTGGGATGCCGGCGGCAACGACGACTGGTGAGCAGGGGCTGCAGAGCGTGACCGACCTGCGTAAGGTTGGTTGAGATGCCGCAAGGGGCCTGCACCGGTGAGCGAATCCGCCCGACCTGCCACCAATGGCGAAACCCGGCCTGCCGCCGCCGCCAAGGCCAAGGCCAAGCCACCGAGCCCGGAAGACCAACCCTTCGACAGCTTCATCCCCCAGCTGCTGATGCCCGCCCTGGCGGCGGAAATCCAGGGCTATGGCGGGGCGGCGCCTGAACTGGCTTTCGAACAGGGGCCGATGCCGGTGGTCGGCTCCGACTGCTGGATGGTCAGGGGTCAGCTGCCCGGCCAGCGGCGGTTCTGGCTCTGCTTTACGGCTGCCAACATCAATGGCGCCAAAACGGTGGCTGTGGCCGAGGCGGGCAGTGAACCGAGCCTGCTGGAATCCTTTTTGATTGACGAGAAGAAGATCACCCTGGCGCTGTTGGTGTCTCGGCTGGTGCAGCGTCTCAACGGTCAGAAATGGCTTGGCCCGAACTGACGACCGCGGCGCCTACCATGCAGGAACTGCCGTAAGCCGCAACGCCAGATGGTGCCTCCCACCGCGATTGCTACCCCAACAGCCACCCCGGACGGTCCGGCGATCAAGGATCCGGCCAGGGATACCATCCTGACCCCCCGGTTCTACACCACGGATTTCGACGCCATGGCGGCGATGGATCTGCGGCCCAACGCGTTGGAGCTCGAAGCGATCTGCGAGGAGTTCCGCAAGGATTACAACCGTCACCACTTCGTGCGCAATGGGGAATTCGAGGGGGCGGCAGACAAACTCGATCCCAAAACACGCCAGGTTTTTGTTGAGTTCCTTGAACAAAGCTGCACCTCGGAGTTTTCTGGTTTTCTGCTCTACAAAGAACTGAGTCGGCGGATCAAAACCAAAAACCCCCTGCTGGCTGAATGCTTTGCCCACATGGCCAGGGATGAGGCCCGCCATGCTGGTTTCCTGAACAAGGCGATGGGCGATTTTGGTCTCCAGCTCGATCTTGGCTTCCTAACCGCCAACAAGGCCTACACCTTCTTCAAACCCAAGTTCATCTTTTATGCCACCTACCTGAGCGAGAAGATCGGCTATTGGCGCTACATCGCCATCTATCGCCACTTGGAGCAGCACCCCGAAAGCAAGATTTTCCCGATCTTCAACTTCTTTGAAAATTGGTGTCAAGACGAAAACCGCCACGGCGACTTCTTTGACGCCTTGATGAAAGCCCAACCCGACACGGTGCGGGGCCTGACCGCTCGCCTCTGGTGTCGCTTTTTCCTGTTGGCGGTCTTCGCCACCATGTATGTGCGCGACGTGGCTCGCAAGGAGTTCTACGAAGCCCTTGGCCTCGATGCCCGCGACTACGACAAGGTTGTGATCGCCAAAACCAACGAGACTTCGGCCCGGGTCTTCCCCGTGGTGCTCAACGTCGACCACCCCAAGTTCTACGTGCGGCTGGAGCGCCTGGTCAGCAACAACGCCCAACTCAGCGCCGTCGATGCCAGTTCCGCGCCTGCCGCGCTGAAGGTGCTGCGCAAGCTGCCCTTCTGGATTGCCAACGGAACCGAAATGGCCAAGCTCTATCTGATGGCACCGATCCGCAGCGAGCAGTTCCAGGCGGCCGTGCGCTGAGCGTCAGGCCGCCCCCCTCTCCCCACCCCCTTGCCGATCCGCCTTGGTTGCCTCGCCTGCCCTGAACGCCCCCATCGGCTTGAGCTTTGAGATCAGTTGGCAGCCCAGGCTCGAGGCCCTGTTGGCTGCCGGTCGGCGCGCCGGTGCCGATCTGGTTGAGATCTTCCTGGAGCGCACCGATCACCTCGGCGTCCTGGCCGAGCAGGAAACGATCACCAACGTCAGCCCTTCGTTTGGCATGGGCGCAGGGATCCGGGTTTTCTTGGGCGAGCGCGACGGATTTGTCAGCACCAACGACCTCAGCGACCAAGGCCTGCTGCAAGGCCTTGACCAGGCCCTGGGCATGCTCGGCCTGGGCCGCAGCAGCACCTCGGCCTCGGGCTTCGAGGGCTTAGGCCCCCTCTGCGACTTCAGCACCACCAAGGCCGACTGGCTGGCGCGCTGCCCATCGTTGGCCGAGGCCACGGCGAAGCTGCTCGAGGGCACGGCCAGGCTGGCCCAGCATGGCCAGCACTTGCAGGCACGCCGCGGCAGCTATTCCCGCGATTGGCAGAACGTGCTGGTGGCCGCCAGCGACGGCACCTTCGCCCGCGACATCCGCCTGCACCAGTCGCTCGGCCTCAATGTGCTTGCCGCCGATGGCGACCACCGCGCCGGTCTGGGCCGCCGCTATGGCACCTCCGGCCAACCGGACGACCTGCGCCAGTGGGATGCGGACGCTTCGGCCCAGGACGTCTGCACGAGCGTGGGAACCATGCTCTACGCCAACTTCGTAGAGGCCGGCCAGATGCCGGCTGTGCTGGCCAACCGCTTTGGCGGCGTGATCTTCCACGAGGCCTGCGGCCACCTGCTGGAAACCACCCAGGTGGAACGGGGCACCACACCCTTTGCCGACAAGGTGGGCGAACCGATTGCCCACGAAGCGGTGACCGCCATCGATGAGGGCCTCACTGAAGGGGCCTTCGGCTCCCTGTCGATGGACGACGAGGGGATGCAACCCCAGCGCACGGTGTTAATCGAACGGGGGGTGCTGAAGCGCTTCCTCAGTGATCGCGCCGGCGAACGGCGCACGGGCCACGGCCGCACCGGCAGTGGCCGGCGCCAGAGCCATGCCTTCGCCGCCGCCAGCCGCATGCGCAACACCTACATCGCCGCCGGCCCCCATGCTCCTGAAGATCTGATCGCTTCGGTGGATCGTGGCCTCTACTGCAAATCGATGGGTGGAGGCAGCGTCGGCCCCACAGGCCAGTTCAACTTCGCGGTGGAGGAGGGCTACCTGATCGAAAATGGCCAGCTCACCAAACCGGTGAAGGGAGCCACCCTGATCGGCGAAGCCAAGGAGGTGATGCCGCGAATCTCGATGTGTGCCAACGATCTGGAGCTGGCCGCCGGGTTCTGTGGCTCGGTGAGTGGCAGTGTCAACGTGACCGTTGGCCAGCCCCACATCAAAGTGGAATCGATCACGGTTGGAGGCCGTTGACCATGGCCGACAACAGCCTCAACGCCGAAGCCCTCAGCGGCAGGCTCCAGCAGCTGGCCCAGTCAGCCGGGATCCAGCAGTGGGACCTCGGCGCTTCCTGCAGCACCGACACCTCCGTGCAGGTGGATCGGGGCGAAGCCAAACAGATGAAGGGCGCCCAGCGCAGCGCGATCACGGTGCGGGTCTGGAACGGCGATGGTCTGGTGGGGATCACCAGCACCTCCGATCTCAGCGATGCGGGCCTGGAGCGGGCCCTGGGCGGCGCCCAGGATGCCAGCGCCTTTGGCAACGCCGAGGAAACCCCCGCCTTCTCGCCCCTGGCCACCGCTCCGCTGGTGACGCTGGATCAACCCATCCATCAACCCCAACCCATTCTCACCCTGCTCGACACCCTCAAAGAAGCCGAGCGCCAACTACTCGACCGCCATGCCGCCATCGGCACCGTTCCCTACAACGGCCTGGCCCAACGCAGCAGCGAGCGGTTGTATCTGAACAGCGATGGGGCCTGTCGCCACCAGATCCTCACCACCGCCAGCCTCTACCTCTACGCCCGGGCGGAGGAAGCGGGACGGAAACCCCGCAGCTCCGGCGCCGTGCGGATGGCCTACGGCACCACCGAGCTCGACATCGCCGGCTGCATTGACGAGGCCGCCAGCCGCACCATCGCCCACCTCGACTACGGACCGATCCAAACCGGGTCTTACCTGTGTGTGTTCAGCCCGGAGGCCTTCCTTGACCTGATTGGCGCCTTCAGTAGTTTGTTCAACGCTAGGGCCGTGCTCGATGGCGTCAGCCTCAGCCAGCGTGACTCCCTCGGCCAGACGCTGGCCGTGCCCTTCCTCAACATTCGGGACAACGGCCTGAACCCCGGCAACATCGGCGCTTCCGCCTTCGATGGCGAGGGCACGCCCACCGCCCCCCTCGATCTGCTGGAGGGCGGTGTTCTGAGCCATTTCCTGCACTCCGAAGCCACGGCCAGAGCCTTCGGTGTGGCCCCCACCGGCCATGCCGGCATGGGGGCGAAGGTGGCTGTCGGGCCTGATTGGTTTGAAATCGGCCCCACACCGGGCAGCAGTGGCGGCCAACAGGGACTGGATCGTTTCAGCCACGACGAACCCGTGGTGGTGATCGATTCCCTCTCGGCCCTCCATGCCGGTGTCAAAGCCAGCCAGGGATCCTTTTCCTTGCCCTTTGACGGCTGGCTGGTGAACGGCGGCGTCAGCCGATCGATCGAGGCCGCCACGGTGGCCGGCGACATTCGCCAGCTGCTCCAAGCCATTGTTGGCTTTGAAGGAGAAGCCAAGATCACCCCCGATGGGCTCTGCCCCTACGTGTGGGTTGGGGGCCTCTCGATCACGGGCGATGCGTGAGGAGCCCGGCGTGATCAACCAGACGTGATCAACCAGACGTGAAGCTTGTGTTTTGGGGCACGCCGGCCTATGCCGTGCCCAGTTTGGAGGCCCTGGTTGCCGCAGGCCACAGGGTGGTGGGAGTGGTCAGCCAGCCGGATCGCCGCCGGGGGCGCGGCAAGCAACTCCAGCCGAGCGCCGTGAAAGCCCGGGCCTTGGAACTGGGAATCCCGGTGTTCACCCCGGAGCGCATTCGCCGCGACCCCCTCTGTCAGCAGCAGCTGGCTGACCTGGCTGCAGATGCCTACGTGGTGGTGGCCTTCGGCCAGATCCTGCCCCCCGAGGTGCTGGCCCAGCCGCGCCTCGGCTGCTGGAATGCCCATGGCTCCCTGCTGCCGCGCTGGCGCGGAGCCGCCCCGATTCAATGGTGTCTGCTGGAAGGTGACAGCCAGAGCGGGGTCGGGATCATGGCGATGGAGGAGGGACTCGACACCGGACCAGTGCTCCTGGAGCAGGCGATTCCGGTCGGACTCCTGGAGAACGCCGAGCAGCTAGGCCACAGACTGGCCCAGCTCAGCGCCGATCTGCTCGTTGAGGCCATGCCCCAGATCGAAGCCGGTCGGCCGGTGCATCCCCAGGCTGATGCGGGCCTCACCTACGCCCGCCTGCTGAGCAAGGCCGATACGGTGATCGACTGGGGCGCCCCCGCCCTGGCGATCCACCGCAAGGTGATGGGGCTCTATCCCACGGCCCAAACCAGCTGGCAGGGCAAACGCTTGAAGCTGTTGGCCAGCGAACCGCTGGTGGCCAGGCTGGAAGCCCAGCTCAGCCCCGATGCCCGCGCCCTGCTGGGCCCAAATCCTGTGGAGCCTGGCCTTGCCCCTGGCACCATCCTGACTGCCGTGCCTGGGGTTGGGCTGGTGGTCGCCAGCGGTGGTTGCCCCGTGCTGATCAGGGAGGCCCAGCTGGAGGGCAAGGCCCCCGCCCGGGGCCAAAGCCTGATCCAGCAGCTGGGCGCCGAACCCGGCGATCGGCTGGGCGGCGAATCAACGTTGCAGCAAGGGGATCAGCCCTGCTTGAGCTGAAGGGCCTCTTTGCGGTGGAGTGCGTGCAGTCCCTCCAACTGGTTGTGGACAGACACCAGCTGGTCGCGGATGTGCTGACTGTTGTCGATGCGTCCCAGGACCAACAGCATCGATTCAATTTGGCTCTTGCAATCAATCAAAACGCGGCACTCTGGGGATCCGGGCTCGTAGGGCATTGTTGGACTGTGACGCCCCACCATCGCAGCGGAGCCGAGCCGCTGCTGGTGTGTCGGTTGCTGCGGTTCGCCAAGCCGGTGCCTAGCGGGCGGAGCCACCGGGGCGGCGCCCGCCACCGGCCCCGCCCCGGTGGCGGGCGCCAGGGGCAGCTGATGGGCGGCGCCCACCCTTGCCGCGGCCACCACTGAGATCCAATGGGGCGGCCGTGAGCACCTTGGGTTCAAACCCCGGCACCTCCTGGCGCGGCAAGCTGAGGCCGATCACCCGTTCGATCGCGCGCAGCAACTCACGCTCCTCGGCGGCCACCAGGGAGATGGCATGGCCGTTGTGGCCAGCCCGGCCCGTTCGGCCGATGCGGTGCACATAATCCTCGGCCTGGTTGGGGAGGTCGAGGTTGACCACGTGGGGCAACTGGTGGATGTCGATGCCCCGGGCGGCCAGGTCGGTGGCCACCAGCACCCGCAGGGAACCGGCCTTGAAATCGGCCAGGGCCCGGGTGCGGGCGCCTTGGCTCTTGTTGCCATGGATCGCGGCGGCGGTTACGCCTTCGCGGCTGAGGCGTTCCGCCATGCGGTTGGCGCCATGCTTGGTGCGGGAGAACACCAGCACCTGCTGCCAGTCGTTGCTGCGGATCAGGTGGCTGAGCAGATCGGCCTTGCGGTCCATGTCGCAGGGATGGAGCAGGTGCTCAACGGTGGGGGCGGCGCGGTTGGCCGGCGTGGCCTGGAGCTGGACAGGGTTGTGCAGCAGCCCGGTAGCCAGGCGGCGGATGTCACCGGAAAAGGTGGCCGAAAACAGCAGGTTCTGACGCTTGGGCGGCAACTGGGCCAGGATTTTCTGGATGTCCCGGATGAAGCCCATGTCGAGCATCCGGTCGGCCTCATCGAGCACCAGAATCTCGACCCGATCAAGCCGCAGGGCCCTTTGCTGAAAGAGGTCCATCAGCCGGCCCGGGGTGGCTACCAACACATCGGCGCCCTTCTGCAGGCGGTTGATCTGGGGGTTGACCTTCACCCCGCCAAACACCACGTCACTGCGGAGATCGAGGTAGCGCCCATAGACCCGCACGCTTTCACCCACCTGGGCGGCCAGCTCACGGGTGGGGGTGAGCACCAGGGCGCGCACGATGCCTGAGCGGGCATGGGGTCCATGGCGGAGCCGCTCGAGCATCGGCAGGGTGAAGCCTGCGGTTTTGCCGGTGCCGGTCTGGGCGGCCGCCATCACATCATGGCCGGCCAACACGGCTGGGATGCACTGGCTCTGGATCGGTGAGGGCTGGGTGTAGCCCTTCTCAGCCACGGCTTTGAGCAAGGGCTCGCCTAAGCCGAAAACGGCAAAAGAATCAACCTGGCCCTGCGCAGCAGTGGTCGGGGCGGGGATGGATTGGGTAATCGCCGCAAACGCGTTGTCTTTGAAGCCTAGGTGTCGTGGGTGGAGCGATCGCCCTGCTGGTAATGGGCGCAGGCGTCACAGGGTCCCTCGGGCAGCACGGCGCAGCGCAACAGGGCGGTGCGGGCGTTGAAGCGGCAGCTGGGGTCGCCGATCACCCACTGGTTGCGCCACCAGCGGGCATCGGGTGGCTGACGTTGGGCCTTGACCTGCAACGCCACACTGGCGAGCTGGTAGCGACCGTTGCGCAACTGGTAGCGATGGCGGCGCTGCAGGACCAGAAAACTGCGGCCGCCGGCTTCCAGCCAGCGGCCTGGATGGGGCACATCGCCGATCGCAACCACCTCGATGGCCTCCAGCAGTCGGTCGCTGTCGATCTGGCGCAGCTCCACCCTCATGGCCCAGGCGTCGGCTCCGCGGCAGCAAGACGCACGGAAAAGCCCCAGGCAAACAACGCGGCCACCAGCAGCAGCAGCAACCACTCCGGCGGCACAACCTGGGGAAAGCCCAGGCGCAACAGCAACCGAATGCCCACCAAACCGACCGCCAGGTAACCGGCTGTTTCGAGGTGTTGGTAGATGGCCAGCCAACGGATGAACAGTTCCGCTGTCAGCCGCAGGGCAATCACACCGATCACACCACCCGCCATCACCAGAAGCAGGCGATCGGTCACCGCCACCGCTGCCGCCACGCTGTCGAGGGAGAAGGCCAGATCGGTGAGCGCCAGGGTGACAACCACCGACCTCAGGCCGCCATTGCGCTCGGGACCGGTTGGCAAGGGGTCCGGCAGGGCCGTTTCCGGGCCGGGGCTGGGGCCATCTGCGCCCTGGGCGTCCAGCACCGCCGCATCGGTCTCCGGATGGGAGAACACCTTGAGCAAATGGCTGCCGCAGAGCCAGAGCAGGTAGCCGGCTGCCGCCAGCTGCAGGGGCCAGAAATTGAGCACCCAGCGGGCAGCCACGATCAGCACCAGACGAAACACCAGGGCCAGGCCCAGGCCCAGGTTGAGGGCCTGCCGCTGCCTGGCCGGATCCTGGAGCTGCCGGGCAATGGCAGCCAGGGCAATGGCGTTGTCAGCCGAGAGCACCGCCTCCAGCGCCACCAGCAGGGGCAGCAGCAGCAACACCTCGCCCCACTGGTCCGCCTGCTGGAGCAGGGGTGTGATGGATTGGATCGACTCCGCTTCCACGGGCTGCAGCGGGTCAGGATGGTGTCAAGTCTAGAAAGTCGGGTTGCGCAGTCCGGAGGTTGGGGAAGTGGCAGACCAGCAGCCCGATCGACCGTTCGATGGGCAGCAGGGAGAGGTGATCGTCGTGCAGTTGGTGCATGCCGAAGCCGGTAGCCGCGTCGTGCTGGTGCAGGCCAAGCGGGGAGAGCGGCTGCTCGATGCGGCCTTGGGCGAAGCCGCCACGGCCGAGCTGGCCGAGGATCGGGCCCGCCAGCGCCTGCAGAGCCGCCGCACCCCCCCGGTTGAAACCAGGGTGGCTGACAGGACCCCGACTGGGGCCCGGGAGCCGGTTGCCAGGCCGAAAGCGGCTGGCCCGATCCCGGGCCCAAGCCCCTCACAACCCACCCCGCCCCCCCTCCAGGCGCCCGAGCAACCCCAGGTTGATCCGGAGGATTGGAGCAGCGAGCTGGCCCAACTCGACCTCCAGCTGCAGCGACTGGGCTGGGATCGCGACCAGGAGGCGGCATACCTCGAGCGGGTGTTCGGCCATCCGAATCGCAACCGCCTGACCAACTACGCCGACATCCAGGCCTACCTGGAAGCGCTGAAGGGCTGCAGCACAGGCACGCTGGCCAGCAGCGCTCCGGCCCCCCTGCGGCGGCGCGACCTGCTCAGCCAGTGCGACCAACTGCTGGAGCTGCTCCAATGGGATCCTGGCCAGGGCAGAGCCCTACTGGAACAGCACTTTTCCCTCTCCAGCCGTCAGCAGCTCAGTGATGCCCAGCTGCTGCAGTTCAACATGCTGCTGGAAGATCTCAGCAATACGTCCGCACCAACTGGACCCCCAGGCTGAGGCGCTCCTGATTGGCATAGGCCTCCCGCTCGAGTTGGCGGACGCGCTCGGGTGCCTCGCGATAGATCGGTTGATTGAGAACGGGGGAGAGACGGGCTGGGAGCTGGGTGGGCAGGCCCAGCAATCGGGGTTCCGAGCCGATGCCCTGGTTGCGGCAGCTCTGGGCCACATGAATGGCCTCATGGTTGAGCACCCAGGCAAAGTCCAGCGAGCCCTTGCCCACCACGCTCGGCTGAATGCGCAGGGTGCGGGCAGCCGGATCCCACTCCGCGGCTGCTCCGGACTTGCGGGGCGCCGTGAGCTTCACCTGGACGCCGGCTTGGTAGAGAACCTGCAACAGCTGGCCAATCTGCTGCCGTTCGCTCGCAAAGTTGGGTGGATTGGCGATCAGGGAACGGATCTGCTCCGGCTTGAGGTGTGGCTCTCCGGCACGGCGTTTGTAGATGTAGCGATAGCCGCCGTTGGCCAGGGGTTCGGCCCGGGGGATCCACTGCTGATCGGCTAACGCCAGTTGGCTGGTCAGCGTCTCCAGATCGGGAGCGCTCGTTGGCGGCTGTGGCGTCCCCTGGCTGAGGGCACCAGCCGCAATCAGCAGCGCGCCGAGTGCCGGGAAGACAAACCGCATCAGCTCTGGGCGAGCGGAGCCTTCGGGGTGATGCCCCAACGCTCGCGCAGGCTGGCCAGCGGTTCGGTGGCCACGCCAAAAAAGTCGATCTCCACAAACATGTCGCGCCGGCAGGCCCGGCCGCGGCGGATGGCATCGGCGATGCGCTCCGGGCCACCCGGCACCTCCAGCGAGTGGGTGTAGCCCGGCCCGACCACCAGGCTCGGGAGCAGCCCCGTTTGAAAGATGCTCACGGCGCCAATGAAGCCGAGGGTGGCGCCAGGCAAGGTGCTGGCAGCGGCCTGGAATGCGGTCACCTCCATCTCGCCCATCGGCGAGGTGTCGAAATCGGCCAGCACATGGATCCAATCGTGGTGAGCCAGGGCCCCGTTGGCCGCCCCTAGTTCACCGGGGAATCCGAAGCCACGCTTGTCGTAGAACTCCCAGAGGGTGCGGCCGATACTGCCGGCCGGACAATGCTCCAGGGCCCGCCAGCGGGCGGCTTCCAGCGGGTCTGGTTCGACGGTGAGGGCATAGGCCTGGTCGCCATGGCGAGCCAGCAGACCCTCAAAGGATGGGCTGGCCCGATCCTGCTCGCCCATCCAATTGAGGCGATAAAAATCATGCAGGGCCTTGGCAGAGGCCTGGGCGGCCAGGTCGCGGGCTAGTTGCAAACTGCGATCTTCCACCCCCAGCAGGCCCGCCCAGTGCTCAATCGAGCCTTCCAACCAAGCGGGGATGGCATCGCAAAGCATCTCCACAGTCACCATCAGCTCGACCAGCTCGCGTCGTTGCTCCGGGCTGGGCAGGGCCTGGGCGACAGCCTCCGGGGTTGTGGCGGCAAGCTCATGAAAATCAACCGGATGGTCGAGCAACTGGTGAAACAACACGCTCAGAAAGCGCGGCTGCAGGGGGTTCAGCCAACCGGTGCCGCGGCAGGCGCCCACCAGCGCCGCCGCCAGCAGGGGCGCGTGGTCGACGCGGCTATGGATCAGGAACACGGCAGCAACCAGGCTTTATCGCCCCATTCTGGGCAGTTGCGAGGATCGGGGCCAGCCAAGCCCAAAACCTTCCATGCCCCTCACCGCCCTGGTGCGCCAGCTGCAGCTGGCACCGTTGACTGGCGAGGTGTTGGCGCGACTAGCCCGACCAGAACGGTTGCGGTTGGCCGGCGCTGGCCGGGCCGCCCGGGCGCTGATCAGCAGCGCCATGGCCCGAGCTGCCGGCGCCCCCCTGCTGGTGATCGTGCCCACCTTGGAGGAGGCGGGCCGCTGGGCAGCGCTGCTGGAGTTGATGGGTTGGAGCAGCTGCCAGCTCTACCCCACCAGTGAGGGCAGCCCCTATGAACCGTTTGATCCCACCAGCGAGATCACCTGGGGGCAGCTGCAGGTACTCAGTGAGCTGTTGGACAGCCCCACGGGTGTGGCCATCGTCGCCACGGAGCGTGCGCTACAGCCCCATCTGCCGCCGCCGCAGGCCCTGCGGGCCCAATGCCTGAGCCTGCGCAAAGGCGAAACCATCAACCTTGAGCAGCTGGGCGAAACCCTGGCGCGCCTCGGCTACGAGCGGGTGCCCACAATTGAGCAGGAGGGCAGTTGGAGCCGCCGGGGCGACATCGTCGATGTCTTCCCGGTGAGCAGCGAACTCCCCGTCAGGCTCGAATTTTTTGGCGAGGAGCTCGACAAACTGCGGGAATTTGATCCCGCATCCCAACGCTCGCTCGATCCGATCGAGGTGGTGCGCCTGACCCCCAGTGGCTACGGCCCCCTGGTTGCCGAAGCCCTGCGCGAGGCGATGCCGGCAGGGCTGGAGCAGCTGCTTAGCCCGGAGGCCCTCGACCAGCTGCTGGAGGGGGGCACCCCCGAGGGAATGCGGCGGTTGATGGGGCTGGCCTGGCAGCAGCCCGCCTCCCTGCTCGATTACCTGCCCACCGACACCCTGGTGGCGGTCGATGCAAGGGGCCAGTGCCTCTCCCATGGCCAGCAGTGGTTTGAGCATGCCGCCGACCACCATGCCGATGTCTGCAGCGGGTTGGCTGCCGCCCTGCCGCCCCTGCTGCATCGGGAGCCAACTGGCTCCCTTCAGCAGGTGGAAGCCTTCAGGGGCTTTGATCTGGCCGAGCTGCAGGACACCGATCAGCACCCCAACAGCTTTGACCTGGCCGCTCGGTCGGTGCCGGCCTACCCCAACGCCTTTGGCAAGCTGGCCGCCCTGGTCAAGGGCTTTGTGGCCGAACGGGCCACGGTGTGGCTGATCTCCGCCCAGCCCTCACGGGCGGTGGCCCTGCTGGAGGAGCACGACTGCATCAGCCGCTTCGTGCCCAACCCGGCCGACTTCCCCGCCATCGATCGACTGGTGGAGCAGGCCACACCGGTGGCGTTGAAACATCGCAGCACCGCCGAGCTCGAGGGGCTGCAGTTGCCCGCCTGGAAGCTGGTGCTGATCAGCGACCGGGAGTTCTTCGGCCAGCATGCCCTGGCCGCCAGCGGCTATGTGCGCCGTCGCCGCAAGGCCGCCAGCCGCACGGTCGACCCGGGCAAGATGCAACCGGGCGACTTTGTGGTGCACCGCAACCACGGCATCGGGAAGTTTCTCAAGCTCGAGAAGCTGGCCATTGGCGGCGACTCCCGCGACTACCTGGTGGTGCAGTACGCCGATGGCCTGCTGCGGGTCGCCGCCGACCAGCTGGGCAGCCTCGGCCGTTACCGCGCCAGCACCGACGCGCCGCCGGATCTGAACCGCATGGGCGGCACCGCCTGGGCCAAGGCCAAGGAACGGGCCAAAAAGGCCGTGCGCAAGGTGGCGGTGGATCTGGTCAAGCTCTATGCCCAGCGTCACCAGGCGCCGGGATTCGCCTTCCCAGCCGACGGCCCCTGGCAGCAGGAGCTGGAGGATTCCTTCCCCTATGACCCCACCCCCGACCAGACCAAGGCGATTGCCGATGTCAAGCGCGACATGGAACAACCGCAGCCCATGGACCGGCTGGTGTGCGGCGATGTCGGATTCGGCAAAACGGAAGTGGCGATTCGCGCCATCTTCAAAGCCGTGACAGCGGGCAAGCAGGTAGCCATGCTTGCCCCCACCACGGTGTTAGCTCAACAGCACTGGCGCACCCTGAGCGAACGCTTCGCCCCCTATCCACTCAAAGTGAGCCTGCTCAACCGCTTCCGCACCGCCAGCGAGCGCAAGACCATCCTCGAAGGGCTCGCTAAAGGCAGCGTGGATGTGGTGGTAGGAACCCACCAGCTGCTCTCCAAGGGCACGGGCTTCAAGCAACTGGGGCTGCTGGTGGTGGATGAGGAGCAGCGGTTCGGCGTCAACCAGAAGGAAAAGATCAAGGCTCTCCGCAATGACGTGGACGTCCTGACCCTCAGCGCCACCCCGATTCCGCGCACCCTCTACATGAGCCTCTCGGGCGTTCGGGAGATGAGCCTGATCACCACACCGCCGCCCCTGCGTCGCCCGATCAAAACCCATCTGGCCGCCCTCGATGAGGAGGCGGTGCGCAGCGCGATCCGCCAGGAGATTGACCGCGGCGGCCAGATCTTCTATGTGGTGCCCCGGGTGGAAGGGATTGACGATGTGGCCGGCCAGCTGCAGAGCATGATTCCCGGCCTGCGCTTGCTTGTGGCCCACGGCCAGATGGCCGAGGGGGAGCTCGAGAGCGCCATGGTGGCCTTCAACGCCGGCGAAGCCGACCTGATGCTCTGCACCACGATCGTGGAGAGCGGCCTCGACATCCCCAGGGTCAACACGATCCTGATCGAGGATGCCCACAAGTTCGGACTCGCCCAGCTGTACCAGCTGCGGGGTCGGGTGGGCCGCAGTGGCATCCAGGCCCACGCCTGGCTCTTCTATCCCGGCGATGCCTCGCTCTCGGAAGCCGCCCGCCAGCGGCTGCGGGCGATTCAGGAATTCGCCCAGCTCGGTAGCGGCTACCAGCTGGCCATGCGCGACATGGAGATCCGCGGCGTGGGCAATCTGCTGGGGGTGGAGCAGAGCGGCCAGATGGAGGCGATCGGTTTTGACCTCTACATGGAAATGCTGCAGGAATCGCTCGCGGAGATCCAGGGGCAGGACATCCCCAATGTCGAAGACACCCAGATCGATCTGCCCATCACAGCCTTCATCCCAGGCGACTGGATCACCGAAAACGACGAGAAGATGGCGGCCTACCGGGCCGCCGCCGACTGCAGCAGCAGCGCCGCCCTGGTTGAACTGGCCGCGGCCTGGGTGGATCGCTATGGCGCCATTCCCCAGGCGGTGCAGTCGCTGCTGCAGCTGATGGAGCTGAAATTGGTGGCCAAGCGCTGTGGCTTCTCGCGGATCAAGCCGGAAAAGCCGAACATCTGCCTCGAAACACCCATGGAAGAGCCTGCTTTTCGCCTGCTGCGCCAGGGCCTGCCGCAGCATTTGCATGGACGGCTGCTCTATCAAGGCGGATCGGGAGCCACCGCCAAGGTGTTGGCCAGGGGACTGGGGGTGCTGCCCGCCGAGAAGCAAGTGGAGGAGTTGATGGGCTGGCTGCGGCAGATGGCAGCCCAGATCCCAGGCGAAGCTGGCCTGAGCGAGGCCGAGCGCGCCACCCAGCAGGCGGCCCAGAACGAAGCCGTGCTGGTCGTTTAGGCGGCGGCTGGGCAGGACCCGGCCACGGATCCCTCAATCTTCCGTTACAATTGTGAGAACTTGTGTTACGGAGCAACATGGGAGATCTGATCGCGCAGGGTTCGGGCTCCTCCGCTGGCTTCTCGCTGATCTCCGGGGTGGTGAGCCTGGTTGCTCTCGGTCTCTACGCCCTGCTCCAAGGCGATCCGGGCAACAACGACGACGATGATTCCAGTCCAGGCGGCGGTCTGATGCAGCCGGTTTCCTGAACTGAGGCTCACCGGCTTGATAGTCGTGGCTGAATTACGGCTGCTGTTGCTGATAGCTCCGCGGCACCACCACCAAGAACAGCCACCACCACACCAACACCCCCCCGGCCAACGGGGCGGTCAGCCACCAGCGTTCGACAACGAACCAGCTTGCCAGTGGTATGGCCAACCCGGTCAACACGATGGTCCAGGGCTGGCACCACCAGGGCTTACTAGCCCACAGGGTGGGTTGTTCGCTCAAGGCTGGGCCGTCGCCCCCAGGGCTGCCGGGAGGTTGGCACTGTCTGGCTTGTAGGCCTGGGTTGGGCCGTTGGCACTGCGCAACCGCTTCACCAAGGTGGATTCGGCCACCCTGTATTGGCTGTCTTTTTTGGTGCCCAGGTCTTCGAGCTTGAGCCGTTGGGCCTCCAGCTCAGTCATCTTCACCCGCACATCCGGATCAATACCGTGTTTGTGGATGTCGCGGCCGCTGGGGGTGAGGTATTTGGCGATGGTGACGGTCATGCCGGAGCCATCGGAGAGACCCCGCACCGATTGCACCAAACCCTTGCCAAAGGTTTTCTGGCCCACCAGCACGGCCCGCTGGTTGTCCTGCAGGGCGCCGGAGAGGATTTCACTGGCACTGGCGGAGCCCTCATTCACCAGCACCACCAGGGGCTTGGCCGTTAGGGCGCGACCGTTGGCCCGCTTGATGTCTTGGATGCCGTCACGGGTTTTGGTGGAAACGATCGTGCCCTCATTGAGCCACTGACGGGCGATCTCCACACTGGCCATCAGCAGGCCACCGGGGTTGCTGCGCAAATCGAGCACGTACCCCTGGGCACCCTTCTCCTCCAGGTCCTTGACCGCCAGCCGCATGTCCTTGGTGGCGGTGGCATTGAACTGACGCAGGCGGATGTAGCCCACCTTGATTCCATCTGGGGTGGTGTTGATCTGATGATCAACGGCATGGAGTTCAATGCGCTCCCGGGTGAGGGGCACCTGCAGGCTCTGACCCTTGCGTTGCAGGGTCAGGGTCACTGAGGTACCGGCCTGACCACGGATCAACTTGACCGCATCCTCCGTGCTCATGCCCTTGGTGCTCTTGCCATCGATCGCCGTGATCACATCCTTCGGCTGCACACCTGCTCGGGAAGCGGGGGAACCCTCGATGGGCGAGACAACCACCAGATTCTTGGTTTCCTTATCAAGGCTCAGCTGGATGCCCACGCCGGAGAGCTCCCCTGACGTGTCAATCTGCATTTCCTTGAATTCCCGCGGATCAAGGAAGCGGGTGTAGGGATCATCGAGGCTGCCCAGCATGCCGCGGATCGATTCATAGGCCTCCTTGGAGCTGCCGTAGCTCTTGGCCAACACATCGCGGCGCAGCTGGCGCCATTGCTCCGGATTGTATTTGCCGTTGATATCGAGGTAGTCGCGGAAGACGATCTGCCAGGTTTGGTCGATCACCTCCTTAGGACTATCACTGATTCGTGATGTTCCTCCCGGGGAGGTCACCACCTCCCTGGCGACAACCGCTGTGGCCGCACAGGCACCGATGCCGACCAGCACAAGCAGGCTGGTGCGAGGGCTGGCCATCTGAAGAGCGGATCGGGCCGGGTAAAGACGCTTTCAAACTAGCGCCGGCACCCCACTTCAGGGCTCAACCCAGCGCCCATCCTCCTGAATCAAAGCAATCAGGGCCGCCACGCCATCGGCCTCCGGCACCCGGCGGATCTCCTCGCGGCCGCGATAGAGGGAGATCGTGCCGGGGATCTTGCCCACGTAGCCGTAGTCGGCATCAGCCATCTCACCGGGTCCATTGACGATGCAGCCCATCACGGCGATGTCGAGACCGGTGAGATGGGAGGTGGCATTGCGCACCTTGTGAAGCACCTCTTCGAGGTTGAAGAGCGTGCGGCCGCAACTGGGGCAGGCCACGTATTCGACCATCGTCTTGCGAAGCCCCAGGGCCTGCAGAATCGCGTAGCAAACCGGAATCTCCCGCTCGGGGGCCTCGGTGAGCGAAACCCGGATCGTGTCCCCCAGGCCTTCGGCCAGCAGGGGCGCAATGCCGGCGGTGCTCTTGATGCGGCCGTAGTCACCATCGCCGGCTTCGGTGACGCCCAGGTGCAGGGGGTAAGGGAAGCCCTCGGCATCCATGCGGTCGGCCATCATCCGGTAGGCGGCCATCATCACGGGAGCTCGCGAGGCCTTCATCGACACCACGATGTTGTGGAAGTCGAGCCGGTCGCAGATGCGGATGAACTCCATGGCGCTCTCCACCATGCCGAGCGGTGTGTCGCCGTAGCTGAACAGCATCCGCTCGGCCAGGGAGCCGTGGTTGACGCCGATGCGCAGGGCCTTGTCCTGGGCCTTGAGGGATTGAACCAACGGTTCAAAGGTGTCGCTGATGCGCTCACCGATCGCAGCCACCTCCTCAGGGCTGAATTCGGTGCGGTTGGGGTCGGGCTTGTCAAACACAAACAGGCCGGGGTTGATCCGCACCTTGTCGACGTGCTGGGCCACCTCCAGGGCGATCTTCATGCCGTTGTGGTGCACATCGGCCACCAGGGGCACGCTCTGGTAGCTGTCTTCAAGGCGCTGGCGGATCTCCTTGACCGCCTTGGCGTGGGCCAGGGACGGCACGGTGAGCCGCACGATCTCGCAGCCGGCCTCATGCAGCCGGCGGATCCCCGCGGTGGCAGCCTCGATGTCGAGGGTGTCCTCGTTGATCATCGATTGCACCACGACCGGATGGCCGCTGCCAATCCAGATGGTGCCCACCCGCACGCTGCGGGTCTGGCGCCGATGGATCAACGTGTCGTAGCGGGCCAGGCTGTCGTCGGGGGCCGTAGTGCCGGTCATGGCTGGGGCTGCGCAGGCGCGTGGCTAAAGCCTGTCACAGCGCGCGGAAACCAGTGGGGACGGGGGCCGTCCCCAGCCCGGACGTTCACTACCGGAGTGGGTTGTCTGGTGCCGGAAAGCCAACGCGATGGAGGGGCGGCGGGGCTCGCAGAATGGTAATAGGGCAAGAATCAGCGATTAAACTGTATCCAATTACACAGTTCTAAGTGAATTTGTTCTTGCACGCAGCAGCAAGGGGGGAATCTCACGTATAGTATGCGTTCAGGGCTCGGGACGCCCCGCCGCACGAATGCAAGCCTGATCACTCACCGCTGAGCGATCAGAGACTCTTCCTTGCTCGTTCTTCTTCCCTCAGGGATCGCTCAGCAGTGACGGCATCACCCCATCGCGGTGATGGGAGATCCAGGCCTGCTCCAGGAACTGCCAGACATCGCGGCCTTGTTGCTGCAGGCTGGTTGTAACCGTGAGCAGGCGGCTGCGGCAGACTGCACCGCTGGCTGATTGGACGCCGTGACTGATCTTGCGCTGAATCACCGACTGGCGCAGGGCACGTTCTGCTGCGTTGCTGGTGGGCTCGATTCCCTCGTTCTCCAGGAAGGTCCACAACCCACCTGTCACCTTCTGGAGCTGCTGGCAGGTGCGCACTGTGCTGGCCCACGGCGTTCGCTCGCCGCGTTGGTAGCCCAGCTCCACTACCCGCTGCAACGTGGCTTCAAAATTCTTGCGAATCGGCCGGCAGCTTTGCTGCAAGGCGGGCCAGTCAATTGTTCCCTCCTTGTAGTGGTGCCAGTGGCCAAACAGCTGCTGCTGCAGGCCAAGCAGCTGGGCTCCAAACTCAGCGCTGACGCCCGGGCGTTCGGCGATGGCCGTTAAATCGCGGATCAGGTGCGCCCAACACAGCTGCCTTTGCATCACCGGCAGGTGGTTGTAGGCCGAGAAGCGATCGCTCACGACAATCCCGCCAAAGGCACTGCCGAGCAGCTCAATCGCAGCGGCCGTAGAACGGCTCAGGCCCTGCAGAAACACCGTCACCAGCGGTGTGACCATGACCCACTGCCAGCCCCGCTTTCCAGTGGGATTGTTGCCGTCGGCGTTGCCGGTGGGAGCGCCAGTTTCAACCGCTACGCGCAAGACTTCGTCTACGACGTAGGCCACCGGCTGCACGCGGGCAAAAGCAAGGGCCTCCTGCATGGGCTGCTCCAGTGCTTCACTCAGACGCTGGCGGACCCGTGCAATCGCCCCACAGCTCATCTCCACTCCTACCAGCTGCTGGAGCAGGGCCTGGGTCTTGCTGAAACTCAAGGGGAAGGCACTGCCCAGCAAGCCCACCAGTGCACTGAGCCTTGGGCCGTAGTGACTGGCTTCCACATCCGCCGGCAACGAGGCGCAGGTGCTGGTGGAACAGCAGGGGCACACCAAGCGATGCAGCCGGTGCTCGATCACTAGCGGCGTGATCGGCGGAATCTCAATCACCTGATGGCGCATGGGATCGAGATCCTCTCCCTGGAGCAAGGTGCCGCAGCGGCGGCAGGCATCAGGGTGGTGATCCACCACTTCATCCACCCGCTCGATCGGCAGCAGTTCCGGCCCACTGCCGGGATGGCCCGGCTGGCCGCCGCGCTTGCGGCCACTGCCCTTGCGCCGCTCTGGCGGCTTAAAACCCAGGCCATCACTGGAGGGAGGTGTGGAGGAGTTGCGGGAGCTGCGACCAATCCGCTCCCGCAGGCTGGCCAGCTCGCTCGCCAGGGCGGTGAGTTGAACGCGGAGCTCATCGTTCTCTTGCCTGAGTGCCGGAATCTCCTGCTGCTGAGCGATGATTAGCGCTCTGACGCTGGCTGGAGTTTCAAACCAGTCCGTATCTGGAATTCCAGCCGGGGGTGCGCTCATCACAGGCGGTCTCTACCTGAGATGCAACCGGAAATCAAACTGCCGTCAAGGGTTCAGCAGGGCCGATGTTCGCCGCGAGCTGTCACGCCCCCTGAACGTATACTATTATAGTCCAACCCCATGAGGCAGGATTAAAGTGCTCCCCCCCCCCCCACACTCACGGCGCGTAGAACTTCTGTAGCCGCTGCCGTAGTGGCTTCTTTCCTCGGCCTCCCCCTGCTAGCACCTCAGGCGGCCTCTGCGCTTACCTTATCCGACACCTTCAACCCCGTACTGATTGTTGACGGCACCAACAGCAGCACCGGGTTGACGTTTTCAGAATTCACCGGCCCGGTGACCGGTGTAACGACCACGATCAATCTCACCAAGTGCAGTGAAGCTGCAAGCGGAAATTCAATCAATCTCAGCACAGGCGCATGTGAGGGAGATAAAAAGAGCTGGAACGATGAAATCCGCTTGCAGCTCCAAAGCCCAACCGGCACGATCGTTACTCTCGTTCCCTCTGGTGCTCTTGGCGGGCAGACGCCTGGGGACACCGTGACCTGGACTTTTGACGACACCGCCCCCAGTTTGGTCAGCGGCAACTCGCTTGTTTCCGGCACCTTCCGGCCCTCTTCACCGTTGAGTGCCTTCATTGGTGAGGAGGGCAATGGCACCTGGAATTTGCTCTTTGCTGACGGCATGCGAGATGACCCCATGAGCATCAACAGCTGGAGCCTAACGGTGAACGCACCGGTGCCAGCGGGGACCCAGGTGCCAGGACCTCTACCTGTGCTGGGCCTCGCTGTTGCCTTTGGCTTCAGCCGCAAACTCCGGCGGCGCATCGCTTCCAGCCGACCTCAAGTCTGAAGTTGTTGACCTAACTTTCCTTTTGCCCCGTTGCTGACACAGCGGCGGGGCATCGTTCTGGTCGGAAATAGCTGAATCCGGCCCTGAGGCAGATGCCTGGCGGCCCTGGCATGAGTTCCGCCACTGGGTTGCTTCATTGCGCCAGCAGGCGTGCAAGCCATCAGCCCAGGAGCTGAAGCTTCGTAGTCGTTGCACTGCAAGGGCTGCGGCGGCTGTTGATTGACACCGACCGTGCACCTGTCACCCCTTCACGGTTCAAAGTCCATCCAGCCGACGCCGCACCTCCTGGAGGTCCTGCCAGGTGTGCCACTTCGGGCTGCCCTGTTGCTGGGATGGGTTTCTCAACAAATAGGAGGGATGGAAGATCGGCATCAGCCAGCGACCCTCCAGCCCGCTGTCGCTCCCCATGCTCCACCGGCCGCGCCGGCCTGAGAGGCCCCCCTTCACCCCCAGCACAGCTTCCATGGCGGTAGCACCGGCAAGCAGGATCACCGCCGGATTCACCAGGCCAATCTGCTGATCCAGCCAGGGACGGCAGGCAGCCTTCTCCTCCGGCCTGGGTCTGCGGTTGTCAGGGGGGCGGCACTTGATCACGTTGCAGACGAAGGCATCGCGGTTGGAGTCGATTCCCACGTTTTCCAGCAACTGGTCCAGCAACTGGCCGGAGCGGCCCACAAACGGCAGGCCGGCGCTGTCCTCCTGGGCACCGGGAGCCTCGCCAATCAGCATCAGCCGGGCGGCGGGGTTGCCGCGTCCCATCACCACCTGCTGGCGAGCCTCGGCCAGGCCGCAACGGCGGCAGCTGGCGCAGGCTGCGGCCAGATGCTCCAGGGCGGTAGCCGGGGCCGAGGGTGGTTGCATCGGACTGGTTCGGCTGAACCGATTCCTGCCAGCTTCAACCATAGGTGGTAATTCGGTGAGGCAGGATGGCGCCTCATCTGATGCCGCGCGTCCCGATGCCGCGCGTCCCGATGCCGGACACAGGGATGATCGCCGCGCCTACCACCAGCTCCATTCTCTCGGCCCGGGCCAGGGCCCTCAAGCCCTCGCTCACCCTGGCCATCTCGGCCAAGGCCAAGGCGCTCAAGGCCTCGGGCCGGGACATCTGCAGCCTTAGCGCCGGGGAGCCCGACTTCGACACCCCGGCCTTCATCCGCCAGGCGGCTGCCGACGCCCTGGAGGCCGGCCACACCCGCTACGGCCCCGCGGCCGGGGAGCCCGCCCTGCGCGAGGCCATCGCCGCCAAGCTGTGCAACGAAAACCAGCTCCCCACCCACGCCGATCAGGTGTTGGTGACCAACGGCGGCAAGCAGGCCCTTTACAACCTATTTCAGGTGCTGCTCGAGCCCGGCGACGAGCTGCTGCTGCCCTGCCCCTACTGGCTCAGCTACCCGGAAATGGCCCAGCTGGCTGGGGCGTCCGTGGCGCTGATCCCCAGCTCCCCAGCCCGGGGATTCCGCCTCGATCCAGCCGCTCTGGAGGCGGCCATCAGCCCGGCCAGCAAACTGCTGGTGCTCAACAGCCCAGCCAACCCCACCGGCATGGTGCTGGAGCGCGCTGAGCTCGAGGCGATCGCCACCGTGCTGCGGCGCCACCCGCAGGTGGCCGTGGTGTGCGATGAAATTTATGAATATTTGCTGGCCCCGGGCCAAAGCCACCACAGCTTTGCCGCCGTAGCCCCCGACCTGGCCGATCGCATTTTCACAGTGAACGGCTTCGCCAAGGGCTGGGCGATGACCGGCTGGCGGGTCGGCTGGCTGGCGGGCCCCCGCGCGGTGGTGGCCGCCGCCAGTGCCCTGCAAAGCCAGAGCACCAGCAACGTCTGCAGTTTTGCCCAGTTTGGCGCCCTGGCGGCGATCGAGGGTCCCCGGGACTGTGTCCGCGCGATGGCCGCCCACTTTGACGAGCGACGCCGCCTGCTCACAGACGGTTTGAACCGCATCGACGGGGTGAGCCTCCAGCCACCGCAGGGAGCCTTCTACGCCTTTCCCGATATCAGCGCCTACGGGCTCGACTCCCTGACCCTCTGCAACCGCCTGCTCGATACGGTGGGGCTTGCCGTGGTTCCCGGCGTGGCCTTTGGAGACGACCGCTGTATCCGTCTCTCCTGCGCCGCCAGCCCTGCCACCTTGAGTGATGGCCTGGAGCGCTTGCAGCGCTTCCTGGCCGCCCTCTGACCACCAGCAACTCGAGCGATGACCATCCGACAACGTTGGATTGCAGCACTGGCTGGGCTCTGCCTGGCGCTGGTGCCTGCTGTCCAAGCCCAGCAGACCAGCTCCAAACCGGTGCTGCGCATCGGCGCCATTCCAGACCAGAACCCCGAAAAACTGAATCGCCTCTACGGCCTGGTTGCCGACGAGCTCAGCCAGCAGCTGGGCGTCAAGGTGATCTACGTACCCGTGACCGACTACACGGCCGCTGTCAGCGCTTTCCGCACCGGCAACCTGGACCTGGTGTGGTTTGGTGGGTTGACCGGCGTGCAGGCCAGCCTGCAGAAGCCCGGCGCCCAGATGTTGGCCCAACGGGACATCGACGCCCAGTTCTACAGCGTGTTCATCGCCAACACCCGCAGCGGTCTTCGACCGATCCAGAACCAGAAAGGTCTGGTGGTGCTGAAAAACAAGCGCTTCACCTTCGGCTCGGAGAGTTCCACCTCCGGCCGGCTGATGCCGCAGTACTTCCTGAGCCAGGCTGGCGTGAAACTCACTGACTTCGCCGGCGGTGCGCCGGGCTTCAGTGGCAGCCACGACGCCACCATCGCCCTGGTTCAAAGCGGTGCCTACGACGCCGGCGCCGTCAACGAACAGGTGTGGAAAAGCAGCCTGCGCAGCGGCAAGGCCAACCGGACCAAGGTGGTGCAGATCTGGCGCACCCCCAGCTATCCCGACTACCTGTGGCTGGGCCAACCCAACCTGAATCAACGCTTCGGCCAGGGTTTCAACACCAGATTGCAACAGGCCATCCTGGGCTGGCGAACCAGTGATCCCGAGCAGAAACAGATCCTCAACCTCTTCGGTGCCCAGCAGTTCACCACCGTCAAGCAATCGGAGTACAAGAAGATTGAGCAGGTTGGCAGACAAATCGGCAAAATTCGCTAACTGGATCCAGAATCGACTGCTAGGGGGATGGGCGCATGGTCTGGTTAATCGATCTGGTGTTGGTCCTAGCCGGGCTGGCCCTCTGGAATCGGGCCAGCTCCGAGACGGATGAGGCCTGGTCGCTGTTTCTGCACAGCATCGCCTTCCTGGATCTGGGCTTCATCGCTTTTGGCAATGGCCAACTGCTGATCGAGATCCCCCTGCTGGCCGTGGCCCTGGTGCTGCCATCCGCATCCAGGCTGGAGGGGCGCCGCCGCTGACATGGCGATGAACTCCCGCGGCCCCGATCTGATTGAGATGTCCCTGGTGGCGTTGATCCTGGCCCTGATCGTCTACCGACTCACCCTGGCCTGAGGCCCGGCTCAGGTGAGCAGCAGGCGATCAACGAACTGCCGCCAGCTGAGGGCCTGGGCCAACTGGCCGAACACAGCTGTCTCCTCTTCAGCGCTGAGTGGCGGTTCAGCCACGCTGGCCAGGAGACGGCCGAGCTCGGCGGGGTCCAGCCGGTCATTGCCGTTGGCGTCAACGGGCATCAGATAGTGGAGCAGGCGCCCCTCCCCGAGGCGCAAGCGCTGCAGGCGCAGCATCAATTCACCGAACTCCTCGGCATCCACCACGCCGTCGCCATCCAAGTCCATCGCCTGGAGCACCTGGCTGAGCTGGGCCGCCAGCGCAGCTGAGGCAGCCGTGCTCTGGGGATCGAGACGCAGCCCCTCGAGCAACTCGGCCGGACTGATGGCTCCGTTGCCATCGCGATCCAGGCGCTGGAACAACACGGCCATCTTCTGCCGCATCAGCACCGGCACACGACCCGCCATCAGCGCGCGACGCTGGCCGGTGGGGGCCAGGCGCAGGTTGCGGCGGAAATCCACCAGCAGACCTTGGGCCAGCAAGAAGCGCGCCCGGTGTTCCTCCGGGGTGAGGATCCCGTGCACCGACACCGGAAGTAAGGCGGGCAGGGCCTGGCGCACCAGCAGCTGCCCGGCCCAGGTGGCCAGCACGAACGCCAGGGTGAGCGGCGGCCACCCCTGGGTCGGGGCACCGACCCAGGCGAGCTGGAGCAGGGTGGCCAGCACCGCAGCCCCCAGGGCTACCGCCAGGCTGCGCAGGGTGGGGGCATAGAAAATCCCCCCCAGGGCGATGGCCACCAGTACGCCGTTATACCCCCAAATCCCCTGGGCAACGGCCGGCAGAGGGGCGCCGGCCAGCAGGGCAGTCGCCATGGCCACCAGGCCGCCCAACAGGCCGAGGGCGGCCGCCAGGGGACTGGCCAGGGCCGTGGCCAGCAGAACGAGCAAGCCACTCCAGAGGCTGGAGCAGAGGAACACCTGGCCCGCGGATCGGGGCAAGCCCAGCGCCAGTGCCTGCCAGACCCCTTCCCCATCGGAAAGGACCACCGGGTCAGCCAGGGGCAGCACCGCTCCTGGCTCCTGGCTCCCCAGGGCCAACAGGGCCCAGGTGATCAGGCAGAACGGCAGGGTCAGGGGCGGTAATCCACTGCGGCGATTGAGGCCGCGGCGCAACCCCTCCAGCACCAGGGTGCTCAGGCCGCCCCC
Source organism: Cyanobium sp. (assembly GCA_965662115.1). GTDB lineage: Bacteria > Cyanobacteriota > Cyanobacteriia > PCC-6307 > Cyanobiaceae > Cyanobium_A. The sequence continues at coordinate 15,652 of CBFIGH010000013.1, read as the reverse complement.
CACCAGCACCAGAGCTGCCCAGACCAGAGCAGCCCAGGGAGGCTCCAGCTGGGCGAAATGGGCGATGGCGCAACCCACCAAAACCCCGTTGAAGCCGTAGATGCCTTCCCGACGTAGCCCCTGCTCAAAGCCGAGCTGGCTGGCCGTGCCGTGGGCGGCGGCGGCACCCAGCAGCGCCAGCAGGGCCATGGATGGCGACTGCACCAGAAAGGCTCCCAGCAGCACCAGGCCACTGATCGGGTTGTTGATGAAGATGACCTGGGCCAGGCCCCGCAATCCGCCCAGTACCGACACCAGTCCCGGGTGGATAGCAGCCGCCGGAGCATGCAGCTGGTGCAGGGTGCCACTGGTGGGCAGCAGCCGCTGCAGACGCGTCGGCAGGGACGCCGGCGGCTGGAGCATGCCCTTGAGGAGATCGAAGGCCGAATCCGGAGGCGTCGCCATCAACCGATCAACGGGCGTCGAGCACCTCTAACACCTGCTGATAGATCCCCAGAGACACCTCGGCCAGGGTGTTGAGTGAATCGAGATGGGGATTGATTTCACAGATTTCCCAGCAACACACCCTGGGATCGGCCAGCAGATAACGGGTGAGCTGCCGCGCTTCATCGGCCCACAGCCCGCCGGGTACGGGAGTACCGGTGCCCTTGCAGATGGTGGAGTCCATGGAATCCACATCAAAACTCACATAAATCAAATCCACGGCCTCCAGATGATCGAGGCAGCGTTGGGCTGCTCCTTCGGGGCCAAGCCGGCGCACGTCCTCCGTACTGACCACCGGAATAGAGAACCGTTCGAGGGTGAGGTCTTCAGCGGTCTCCGTATCGCGCACCGCCACGTAGATCAGATCTTCCAGGGCGATCGACGCCCGGCCTGTGCCATTGAGTTGCTGGAGTTGCTTCCAGAGCAAACGGGTGACTCCATCCGGCTGGTTGATCGCCTCGCCGGAGTTGTCATGGGCCGCCGCGATGGCCAGGGGCATCCCGTGCATGTTGCCGGACGGTGTCGTGAAGGGGGAATGGATATCGGCATGGGCGTCGATCCACACCACGCCCAGGCGCCGATCGGGATGGGCCCGACGGATGCCGGCCATGGTGGAGGCGGCGGTGGAGTGATCCCCAGCGATCACGATCGGAAACAGGCCCCGCTCCAGGGTGGAGGCCACCAAGGCGGCCGCATCGGCCATCACAGCCGCGATCGTCTCGATGTGACGGGCATGGGGGGTGGCGGTGGCGGTCCCAAGCTCCGCGGCCCTGGCGCCCAGCCGGGCCTGCCCCTGAATCTCCTCCACCAGGCGATCGCTGATCTGGCGCAGTGCCTGCTGGCGGTTGGCCGCCTGCTTGAGCAGGTCGATGCCCGATCCGGCGCCAGGAATGCCGGCACCGAGGTCGCAATCCACCTCCACCATGGCCACCTTGGGGCGGCTGGCGGCACCGACGTAGTGCGCCAGGGTCTTTTTCAACCGCTTGAGATCGGCCAGGGACAGCACGGTCGCCCCATCCGCGTCGAGCAGCTGCAGGAACTCCTCCACGCTGAGGTCGCCGTCACCATCGCGGTCAAGGGCGGCCAGGAGCCCCTGCACCGATGGGAGCTCGGGGCAACAGGGGGCCAGGGCGGCGAGCAGCACCTCCAGCTCAGGGGCACTGAGGGAGCTGCTGTCGTCGCGGTCGACCAGGGCAAAAATGTCGCGCAGGGTTGAGGAGATGGCCAAACCCGGCCGCTCCTGGGCCCAGAGGCTGAAGACCGAGCGGGCAACCTCCCCCTGGGAGGCCACGAGGGCGCGCAGGGCGTCGCCGTCATCAGCAGCCATAACCCCGGCCATGGTGGCCAGAACGCGCTCCACCTCCGCCGCCGAAATCCAGCCATCACCGTCCTGATCAAACAGGGCAAAGAGGCCTGCAAAGTCTTCGCAGCGGGACATGATCGTCAAGATCAAAACATGGAGAGAGGCGGGAAACACCCGCCCCTGAATCATCTCAGCCGGTCAGCGGGGACAACATTCCGAACCCTTTAAAATGTCGTTGTAGCTACGGAACTCACAAAGTTTTCTGATTGCGGGCCCTAAGGTTGGTTGATTGCACCCAGCCGACCTTCTGCCCAACCATGCTGTTCCACGGATCCCTAGAGGAGCTCAAAGCCCTTGTGAGCCAACTCGGGGTGCCTTGCCAGTGGCTGCACAAAGGGGCTTTTGAATTGGCGGTGTTTGACGATGGGGTCAGCAATCTGAAGCTCAACTGGTGGCCCCAGGGCGGGGAGCTACGGCTCGTGGGGGATCCGGAGGTGCGTGACGGCCTGCAGCGCCAGCTGGAGGCGCTGCTCAGCCAGGAGCACTGAGCCAGAAGCACCAGGTCATCAGAATTTGATACGAAGCAGGACACAAAGGCAGGATGGGGTGTTGCCGTCTAGCCCGGGACTCGCCAGGACCCTTCGTTGACGCCCCTGCTGAACCTCCAGAACATCACCGTGCAGGGGCGCAACCAGCCCCGCCTGGATGGGGTGTCGCTCCAGCTGGAGCCGGGTGAGCGCGTGGCCCTGCTGGGCCCCAGCGGTGCCGGCAAGAGCACCCTGCTCGCCGTGGCCAATGGGCTGTTGGAGCCCGATCAGGGCCAGGTGCGCTGGCAGGGAGAACCCCGGGCCCGAGCTGTCCGGGCCCGCCGCCACCAGCAGGCCCGCATCGGCACCCTCTGGCAGGACCTCCGCCTGATCGAGGAGCTCACCGTGCAGCAGAACCTCAACGCCGCCCGGTTGGCGGTGTGGGGCTGGCCCAAGGCCCTGCTCAACCTGCTGCACCCCCTGGAAACCGCCGCCTGCGCGGCGGTGTTGCAACGGCTGGATCTGGATCCAGCCCTGCTCAACCAGCCCGTCTCCGCCCTCTCCGGTGGTCAGCGGCAACGGGTGGCCCTGGCCCGGCTGCTGCGGCAGGAGCCCCTGCTGCTGTTGGCCGACGAACCACTGGCCAGCCTGGATCCACGCCTGGCGGCCGATCTGTTGGCCCTGCTGCTGGAGCTGGCCTGCCCGCCGCGGGCCCTGCTGCTCAGCTTGCACAGGCCCGATCTCCTGCACGGCTTTGATCGGGTGATTGGGCTGCGGGCCGGCCAGCTCGTCTTCGATCGGCCCGCTACCGCGCTGGAGCCGGGCCAACTCCAGGCGCTCTACGCCGGTTGCGAAGCGCCATGAGGCCCGCAGCGCCGCTGTGGGTGCTGCTGCCGGCCCTGGTGCTCCTGCCGGTGCTGGCCCTGCTGCCGGCCATCAGCCATGGCGGCGGCTGGGAGCTGGTGGGCCAGTTCGCCGCCGCCGCCCTGCGCCCCTCCCTCGATCCGATCGTGGTTCGGTCGGTGCTCGATGGGCTGGCCGTGACGGCCGGCATCGCCCTGCTGGGCTGGGCCGCCAGCCTGGTGCTCGGCCTGGTGCTCGGGGTGGCCAGCTCGCGGCTGGTGTGGCGCACCTGCAGCGGCAGTGGCACACCAGCCGGCTGGATCCGCCGCCTGCTGGCCCTGCCACGCTCGATCCATGAACTGCTCTGGGGACTGCTGCTGCTCCAGCTGGTCGGGTTGCAGCCGGCGGTGGCGGTGGTGGCGATCGCCATTCCCTTCGGGGCCCTGGTGGCCCGGGTGGTGAGCGACCTGCTCGATGCCCTGCCGACCGCCAACCTGGAGGCCCTGCGCTGTGGCGGCGCGCCCGGCCCGGCGGCCCTGCTTACCGCCCTGGGGCCGCCGCTGCTGCCCCAGGTGATCAGCTACGGCGGCTATCGGCTCGAATGCGCCCTGCGCAGCGCCACCCTGCTGGGGGTGTTTGGACTGGGCGGGCTGGGCACGGAATTGCGTCTCACCCTGCAGTCGCTGGCCTTTTCCGAACTCTGGACCGGCCTGTGGCTGCTGCTGCTGGTCATGGTGCTGCTGGAGGCCCTGGTGGGCTGGCTGCGGCGGCGCTGGGCCATGCCGGCGCGGTTGGGGCTGGGCCAGCGGGGGGTGGGGCGGCAGGGTCGGGAAATCCTGGCGCTCGCCCTGGCCATGGCGCCGGTCCTCGCCCTGGTGGCCTGGCGGCTCGGGATTGATCCCAGCGCCCTGCTCCAGTGGCAAGGATGGCCGCCCGTGGGGCCGGCTGACTGGGCCGCGGTGGTGGGCCTGCCCTGGCCAACGCTGGTTGGCAACACCCTGCTGCTCACTTTGGTCGCCGCGGCCCTGGCGGTGGGGCTTGCCCCCCTGCTGCTGCTGCTGGCGGAACCCTGGCCCCCGGTGCGCGCCCTGGTGCAGGGGCTGTGGGCCCTGGGTCGGCTCTGCCCCCCCCCACTGACGGCCCTGCTGCTGTTGTTTGTGCTCCAGCCCGGCTTGCTCACCGGCGCCCTGGCCCTGGGCTTTCACAACCTCGGCATCCTCGGCCGCCTGTTGCTCGAAGCCGCGGAAACCACCGGTGCGCACCAGCAGCAAGCCCTGTTGGCGGCGGGGACAGGACCACGCCTGGCCCTGCTGTACGGACGCTTCAGTGGCCTGGCCCGGCCATACCTGGCCTACGGCGCCTACCGCAGCGATGTGATCCTGCGCGAATCGGTGGTTGTCGGGTTGGTGGGGGCCACGGGGCTGGGCAGCCAGCTGCTCGAAGCCCTGAGTTCATTTGCGGCGGATCAGTTGCTGGCCTTGGTGGGGATCTATGCAGTGCTCACCCTGCTGGGGGAAGATCTGAGCGATCGCGCTCGCCTCTGGCTTCTGGAGACCCCCCATGGTGATGGCCATCCCCAGGAAGCTGGTGGCACTTGGCGATAGCGGTGTCCTGGGCTGGGGGGACCCGCTGGAGGGCGGCTGGTGCGAGCGGTTGCGACGCCACTGGATGGACCTACCCGGTGGGCCCGTGCTCTACAACCTGGGGGTGCGCGGTGATGGGCTGGAGCGCCTGGCGGCCCGGCTGAAGGCCGAGGTGAGCTGCCGGGGCGAGCTCAGGCGCCAGCTGCCCCAGGGGATCCTGCTGGGGGTTGGACTCAACGACAGCGCCAGGGTGGGGCGCGCCAACGGGCGGCCCCAGCTGGATGCGGAGGGATTTCTGTTCGGCCTGCAGCAGCTGCTCCACCAGGCCAAGGCGATCGCCCCCGTGCACGTGATCGGCCTCACCCCGGTGGATGAGCACGCCATGCCCTACGCCGAAGTGCTCTGGTATTGCATGGACGACATCCGCCGCTACGAAGGGCTACTGGAGGAGGCCTGCCTGGCTGCCGATGTGCCCTTCCTGCCCCTGTTGGATGGACTCCTGGCAGACCCGGACTGGCCCCGCTGGTTGGCCAGCGATGGCCTGCACATCAACAGCGAAGGCCACCGCCAGGTGTACCAACGGGTGAGCAGCTGGCCGGCCCTGTTGGCCTGGGCGGAGCTGCAGCCCCTGGGCGGCCAGACGCCCCTGGCCTGCTGACGGCGAACCGGAGCGGCAGATCCCCCATCCGGGTGAGTGCAGTTCCCTCGCGTGGGGGAGCAGGCGAAGGCATCGGCGCGGCGACGGTGGAATGACTGACATCCCAATTCCCATGTCCGCCAGCCAGGTCCATGCCCGCAACCGCAATTGGCTCGAAGCCATGGCCGCCAGCCCCGACAGCCAAACCCGTTTGCGGTGGCGCAACGCCCTGGTGGAGCAGAACCTGGGCCTGGTCAAGCTGGTCGCCCAGCGCCTCAGCCTGCGCAGCGGCCAACCGTTTGATGAGCTGGTGTCCGCAGGCAACATGGGGTTGATCCGGGCCGTGGAGGCCTTCGATCTGCGCCAACGCTGCAGCCTCAGCAGCTTTGCCGTGCCCTACATCCAAGGGGCGATGTTGCACGACCAGCGCGACAACGGCCAGCCCCTGCGCACGCCCCGGCGCCTGCGGGAACTGCTGCAACGGGCCCGGCGCCTGCAGGAGCAGCGGCGCGGCCAGGGTCTGGCACCACTGACGAGCGAAGCCCTGGCCTCGGAACTGGACTGCCGCACCAGCCAGCTCGCGGAGGCCGGCGCGGTTGAACGGGCCCTGCAGGTGCGCAGCCTCGATGCCCCCCTGGGCAGCGACGACGCTGGGGAGCCCTGCTGCCTGCTCGACCAGCTGGCCGCCCAGGGCCCGGCTGGCGAATCCACTGGGGAGTTGGGGGATGGCAGCCAAGATCGATGCCACTGGCTCCGGAGCCAATTGGACCAGCTGGATGGGCCGGAGCGGCGCCTGTTGGAGGGCCGTTGGTTGGAGGGCCGCAGCTGGAGGGAACTGGGCCTGGAGCTAAGCCTGACCAGCCGCCAGGCCCAACAGCGAGCCGAGGCCCTGCTGAGCTGGCTTCAAAGGGCAGCGGGGAACCCTGCCGCCAACGCCATGGCCAGCAGGGCGGCGATGGCGGTCTGAATGGCGTTGACGAGCTCGTTGCTGAGCCAGCGCAGACGCTGCTGGGCGGTGGCGCCGATCAGGCTCTCCAGCAGGGTGGCTGCCAGTCCCACCAGGGTCACCAGCAGCCAGGCAGCGCTGCCCGGCAGCCACCCCAGCGCCAGCATCAGCAAGGCCATCACGGCACTACCCACCAGGCTGGCGGCCGTGCCCTCCAGACTGATCGCCCCCTCGGTGCCAGGTGGAACGGGACGCAGGGAGGTGATCAACACGGTGTGACGCCCCCAACGCTTGCCGAGCTCACTGCCAAACGTGTCGGCCAACTTGGCGGCGAAACTGGCAGCAAAACCAACCAGCAGCAGCGGCTGCCAGACCGCCGGCGCCAGCACGGCGGCCAGGGCCAGCACGGCACCGGTGGCCGCCGACCCCCAGACGTTTTCTGGACCCCGCGCCCCACCGCGGCCCTCCGCAAGGCCCCGGGCCTGCTTGGTGCGAAAGCCCATTCGGGTGACCAGCGATCCGAGCAGCAGATACAGCACCACCGCCAACCAGCCCCGCGGCCCCAGAGCGCCCCAGAGCAGGGTGCCGAGGCAACCGGCATGGACCCAGCCGGCCCGGGTGAGCAGAGGCAGCCGCTGGGCCAGGGCGATCAGCAGGGCATTGAGGACCAGGGCAGCCAGCCAATGGCTCCAGGTTTGGGGGGCAACCAGGGCGAGGGCAGGAATCGGCACACAGGAAACAGCGCACCTTCAAAGTGTGTTGCACAACCAGAGGGCCGCTGGCCCGGGCAAAGCGGCCGGCCATAATTGGGGCCGAGCGCCGTTGCAGAGATGTTGTTCAACCGCAAGCCTGCCTACTTCCTCGACCTGGGCAGCGAAGGCGCCACCCCGGCCACCGTGGCGATCGCCAAAGCCAAGCCCAGCCCTGCCAAGCCCAGCGCTGCCCAGCCCAGCTCTAGCAAGCCCGTCGCCCTTCAAGCCATCGGGGTCAACCCGGCCGCTCCAGAGGCGGTGCCAGCGGCCGAGCCCAGTCCAGTCCTGCAGACCGGCCTCACCACGGCTGAGGCGATTGCCGCCGAACTGCGTGCGGCCCAGGAGGGCATGCCGCCACCCAGCAACGCCACCTTCGCCCCCGACTGCCTCAATCCCGCCAATGCCCTGCCCAGCCGGCGGCGATTGGCCGGTGCCAACCTGGCTGGTTTCAAGGCGATGGCCTCGGGCATGTTTCGCAACTAGGGCCCCAGGGCCTGGCGCCAGTGGCTGAGCAGCGCTGCGGCAGCCACGCCAGCTGTGCTGCAGCGCAAGATCGTCGGCCCCAAGCTCACGGGCTGCCATCCCTGGGCGAGGGCCAGCTTCTCCTCAGCCGGGCTCCAGCCTCCCTCCGGCCCAACGGCCAGCGTCAGCCCGCTGCGACGGGCCGTTGCGGCCAGGGGCGCTAGGGCCTCCTGTAGCAGGGGGCGGCCAGCCAGGCGACTGGTGGCCAGCAGCCCCCGGCCTGGCCCATCCGGAGGGGCAGATCCCAGCAGGGCGGTGGCCCGCAGCGGGGCCAGCAGCTGGGGTTGATGGAGGCGCTCACACTGCTCCACCGCCTCCCGCACGAGGGCGGCCAGCCGTTCGGGCCTGGGGAGGGCCGGTCCGATGCTGCGCTCTGCCAGCAGGGGCTGAATGCGGTCGATCCCCAGCTCCACCACCATGCGCAGCAGCACATCGGCATCGCGACGGGGCAGGGCCATGGCCAACGCCAGCGCAGGAGCGGGAACGGCCTGCTGCTGCAGCGGCGCCTGCAGGGGTTGCTCCAGCTCAGCCCGATCGGCCTGGATGAGCCGGGCGCTCCAGAGCCGGCCAGCCCCATCCACCAGATCAAAGCGATCGCCCGGCCGCAACCGCAAAACCCGGCCCAAGTAGTGGGCTTCGGCGGGCGCGAGGGCCACGATCTGGCCCACCAACCGTTCGGGGCCAATCAACAGCCGCCGCAACTCCCGCGTCACCGTCTCTCCTAGTTGTGAAAGGCGTCGTTGTGAAAAGCGTCGTTGTCGGGAGCGTCGTCGTCGAGGGCATCCAGGCCGGCGAACATCGCATCGGGCTGGTCCTCGATCGGCCAATCCTCATTGAGACCACCGATCAGCAGCTCCTCGAGTTCGAGCACGTCGTTGTTGAGCTGGCCGAGGGCATTGATCAGCACATCGAGGGCGAGGGCATCACTGGTGCCCAGGTCCACCCAACAGCGGGCCCACTCCTCCTGGTATTCGATTGGGCCCATGTTGTGCATCAGGGCCGGCAGGGCTGCCGCCGCCGTCTCCTGGGTGTAGTTCATCCAGCCCAGCTCCACCCCCTCCTCGTGGGCCTGGAGGTTTTCGGCATTGAAGCCGCCCAGCTTGCCCAGGAAGAACCAGCTGTCGAAGGTGGTTTCCAGGTAACCCCGCTCGCCGTCCCCAACCGGGTGGGGGAAGCGCATCCAGATCCAGCAATTGAACGGATTGAATTCGCGGAAACGCACCTCCATGGCAGGGGTCTAGGCGGCAAAACTGCCCCCATCAAACACGCCCGCCGGCATGCTGGGTTGATGCTTGAGCTGCGCACTATCCGTTACCGGGGGGCCACGGAGGCCCAACCGGTCTTGCGGGACGTCAACCTGCAGCTGGCGGAGGGGCGTCCAGCCTTGGTGGCCGGCCGCAGTGGCAGTGGCAAAACCACCCTGCTTGAGGTGATCAGTGGCCTGGCCGAACCCAGCAGCGGCCAGGTGCTGTGGGCTGGAGAAGCACTCAACAGTCGCCAGCGCCGCTGGCTCTGCGGACTGGTGTTTCAATTCCCGGAGCGCCATTTCCTGGGCCTGAGTGTGGGCCAGGAGCTCAAGCTCGGCCAGCGGCGGCTCACGGCGGAGCGGGCCCAGCAAACCCTGGAGCTGGTCGGTCTGGGCGGTCTTTCGCTGCAGCAGGCCCCAGAACAACTCAGCGGCGGCCAGCAGCGGCGGCTGGCCCTGGCGGTGCAGCTGCTGCGCGAACCCAAGGTGTTGCTGCTGGATGAACCCACGGCCGGCCTGGACTGGGCGGTGCGCGGCGACATCCTCCAACTGCTGGCAGGGCTGGCGGAGCAGCGCGCCCTGTTGGTGGTGACCCACGAACCGGAGTTGTTCAAGGGCGTCATCGACGCAGGCTGGCGGCTGGAGCAGGGCCGGCTAGAGCCGCTCGGCGCGATTCGTACGATGGCCTAACCACCGGGACAGCCAGCCTTGAGCGACCAGTTGCTGCGGGCCACGGCCGCCGGCGGGGGCATCCGGATGGTGGCGGTGAGCACCGGCCACACCAGTCGCACGGCCCGCCAGCGCCATGGCCTCTCCTTCCTGACCAGCGCCCTGCTCGGCCGGGCCATGACGGCCGGGCTGCTGCTGGCCAGCGCGATGAAGGTGGCCCATGGCCGCGTCAACCTACGCATCCAATCGGATGGGCCCCTGCGGGGTCTGATGGTGGATGCGGGCCGGGACGGCACGGTGCGCGGCTACGTGGGCAACCCAGGCCTGGAGCTCGATCCGGTGCGCGGCCCCGACGGGCAGCCCCAGTTCGACTTCCGCACCGCCACCGGCACCGGCTACCTGCACGTGGTGCGCGACCTGGGCGAAGGCGAACCGTTCAGCTCCACGGTGGAACTGGTCAGCGGCGGCATCGGTGATGACCTGGCCTCCTATCTGCTGCATTCCGAACAGACCCCCTCGGCGGTGTTCGTCGGCGAGCAGATCGACAGCAGCGGCGTGCTCTGCAGTGGTGGCGTGTTGGTGCAGGTGCTGCCCAAGGCGGCCCGGGAGCCGGCGCTGGTGGCCCTGCTGGAGGAGCGCTGCCGTGAGGTGCAGCAGTTCAGCCAGCGGCTGGCCGCATGCCAGGGCAATCTGCAGGCCCTGCTCGAAGCCATCTTTCCCGACCTCGACCCCCATACCCTGGCCGGCCCGAGCGCCCGCACGGCCGTGCGATTCCACTGTCGCTGCAGCCGGGAGCGCAGTGTCGGGGCACTCAAACTGTTAGGCCGCGATGAGCTGAGCGAGATGCTGGCCGAAGACGGCCGGGCTGAACTCACCTGCCACTTCTGCAGTGCGATCTATGAGGTTGGAGCCGCCGAGCTGCAGGAGCTGATCGCCGAAGTCTGAGCCCGATCGGGTTCAACCCAACAGCCGGTTTCAACCCAACAGCCGGGTTAACCCAACAACAGGGCACCCAGGGCCAACAGCAGCAGGGCCGGCAGGCTCTGCACCTGCAGGGGCGTCAGGGGCAGCCCCAGGGGCAGGGCAGTCGCCAGAATGGCGCCAAGCAGCAACCCGAGGCACAGCAGGCCCAAACCCCAGCCCACCGCGGGCAGGAAGCGGCGATGACGCCATTGCAGGTTGATCACGGCCATGGCCGTGGCCAGGGCGAGCACCAGATCGGCCGGGAAGCTGGGCACCAGCAGCAGCAGCAACAACAGCCCCCCAGCCGTGGCGATGGGGAACCAGAACTCCCGGCCCGTCGCCCAGACCAGCCCCGGCAGGGCCAACTGGGGGGTAGCCAGGCGCGGCAGCTGCAACTGGGGCAGCGAGGGCACGGCCAGACGCGGCGGCGGTGGTGGCACCTGCTCCCGCTGGGAGGCCGTTTTGGCCGCCGTACTCACCTTGCCCTGTTGACGCGCCTTGAGCCGCTCCATCAGCACGGAGTCGTAGGCGGCTTCAATCCGGGAGCGGGCCATGGTGTCATCGCCCACCTCATCAAGACGGGCCAGCTTGGCTGCCTGCACCTCATCGAAGCTCGCGTTGGCCGCAACGCCCAGCCGCTCGTAGGGCCCGGAGGGTTCGGCAGCCGGGGTGGGCTGATCGGAGCGTTGGGTCATGGCAAGGCTGGGGAATGGTCAGAGCGTTCCCATTAGGGAGCGTATCGAGCCCTGGCTAAAACAGGGGCTCACTGCTTTGAAACCCAGCTTCCTGTTGCAGCCGATGGCGGCAGCGCTCGGCCTCCTCTGCGCCCAGGCGCTTGCGATGTTTGAGCAGGGGCAACTGGGGCGGCAGATGGCTGCCTTCCCGCATCTCCACAGTGGTGGCGCCGATGGGTCCCTGGGCAGGCAGGAAACTTACGTAATCGCAGCCCCCGTCCGGGCGGGGACGCACCAGCCAGAGAGGCTTGGGCATCGCTGTGATGGTTCGTTACGTTCCATTGTGGCGCGCCCGCAGGGCTGGCGTGGCTAGAGGCTGATCGGCTCCACCCCACTCACCACCGGAGCCACGCCACTGAGCTCGAGGTCGGGGTGGTCATCGCGCAGCTGGGAGAGGTTCCAGTCGTTCTTGAACAGCAGCACGGGCCGGTTCCAGGCGTCGCGCACGGTTTTGCAATTGAAGATCCGCCCCACCTTCTCCAGCTCGCTCCAGCCGCCCAGCACCCAGCGCGCCACCGTGAAGCCCAGCGGCTCCAACCGGGTTTGCACGCCGTATTCGTGTTCGAGGCGGTATTGCACCACCTCCAGCTGCAACTGGCCCACCGCCGCCAGGATCGGATCCCGCTTGCTCTCATCGGTGTCGTAGAGGATCTGCACGGCCCCTTCTTCACGCAGTTCGTTCACCCCCTTGCGGAAACTCTTGAAGGCCGAAGGGTTGGGGTTGCGCAACCAGGCGAACAGTTCGGGGCTGAAGCAGGGGATGCCTTCGTATTCCACCTTCGCGCCCAGATACAGGGTGTCGCCAATGGCGAACATGCCCGGATTGTTGAGGCCGATCACGTCGCCGGGGTAGGCGTCTTCGACCACCTCGCGGTCCTGGCCAAACAACTTCTGGGGGCGCGACAGCCGGATGGCCTTGCCGGTGCGGGCGTGCTGGACGGTCATGTCCTTCTCAAACTTGCCGCTGCAGACCCGCACAAACGCCACCCGGTCGCGGTGGCGGGGGTCCATGTTGGCCTGCAGCTTGAACACAAAACCGCTGAAGCCGGGCCGGATCGGATCGATCTCCCCGGCGCTGCTGGAGCGGGCCACGGGCTTCTGGGCCAGCTCCAGGAAGGCATCGAGAAACGGGCGCACGCCGAAGTTGGTCATCGCCGAGCCGAAGAACACCGGCGAGAGTTCACCGGCGTGCACCAGCTCCAGGTCGAGGTCGGCACCGGCCCCCTCCAGCAACTCCAGCTCCTCAAGGGCCTGATCCAACAGCTCCGGCTCCACGGCTCCGGTGTCGCGGGCTTGCTGCACCGACAGGACCCTCTCCTCGCTGGCCCGGCCCCGCTCGGCCCGCTCAAACAGGATCAGGTCGTGGCTGCGCCGGTCGATCACACCGCGAAAACGGTCGCCGCTGCCGATCGGCCAGTTCACCGGCCAGCAGGCCAGGTCGAGCTGCTGTTCGATCTCATCGAGCAGCTCCAGGGGCTCACGCCCCGGCCGGTCCATCTTGTTGATGAAGGTGAAGATGGGGATCTGCCGCAGGCGGCAGACCTCAAACAACTTGCGGGTCTGGGGCTCGAGGCCCTTGGCCGCGTCTTCCAGCATCACCGCGTTGTCAGCGGCGGCCAGGGTGCGGTAGGTGTCTTCCGAAAAGTCCTGGTGGCCCGGGGTGTCAAGCAGGTTGATGGTGTTGCCCGAGTAGTCGAACTGCAGCACCGTCGAGGTGATCGAGATGCCCCGCTGCTTCTCGAGCTCCATCCAATCGGAGGTCACCTTGCGCTGCTCGCCTTTCGCCTTGACGGCACCGGCCTGCTGGATCGCGCCCCCGTAGAGCAGCAGTTTCTCGGTGAGGGTGGTCTTGCCGGCGTCCGGGTGGGAAATGATGGCGAAATTGCGGCGCCGGGCCACGGCCTCGGCCAGGGCTGTCAGTTCTGGGCTACTGGTGGTGCTGATGGAGCGGCGCGTGCTGGAGCTGGTCGTCATCGAACCAGCCTGACAGGCCAGGGCACCACAGGGTTACCGCTCGCTCGGCACAGGGTCAGCACAGGGGTGCGAAAAAAGCCTCCGTGCAGAGCATCGCCGCGGAAGCAGCTGGAGCATCGGCCTTCGGCATCCGGCTCCAGGGCACCAGCCAGGCCGAGGGCGGCGACTCCTTCAGCAAGGCTTCGGTGGCCGCTGTCGACAACACCAGCAGGCGGCGTTCAGGCAGGCGCAGGTTGCGCTTCAGCCAGGGGGTGAAAAATCGCTGCTGCAGCAGACGCTGCTGGCTGCCATCGGCCATGGCCCGCGCCAACCCCCGCTCCAGAGCCGCCTTGAGACGGGTGTTGTCTGGATGGATGCCAAACACAAAGGCGTTGGGATAGGCAATGAAGAGATAGGGATCAATGGCAATGTTGGCGTAGCCTGCCTGGTCAGCTCCAGGCCCACATTCCTCCTCCAGATTGGCCAAGCCACGGGGCAGATAGTCAACCCGGCCCTGATCCAACAGGTTGAGATAGGCGCTGCCGGCGCTCTCATAGGTGGGCAAGCCACTCCCCGTGAGCACCCGCACATCACTCATGCCGCGCGCTTGAACAGCCAGGTAGACCCGCAGATCCTGAACATCCCGAACCGCCTTAAACCGACCAAGATGTTTAACATTGATACAGGAAAACCTCAGGCCAAGTAGCCCTCCATCCACAGGGGTGGCAATCCGATGAACACCGGGGCCGAGCGAATCAACGGCGCCATACAGGCCTACCGTAAGACCAGTGGGGTTGCCGGCAGAAAGGGATTTTGATGCTGAAATATGTTGCAGGGATCCCTTTGTATCCATCACTGTCTCGCCATAGCCAAGCGCATAGTTCTCACCGCTGCGGGATAGGATCAACTGCAGCATTAAATAGGGTAAGGAGAGCTGGTCATTCCAAGGCCGCTGCAGCAGCACAACCGGCATCACATGGGCAGGCAACGCCCGCTGCTCTTCGGCCGTCAGGATCAGATCGTCTTGCATGCTGGGACGATCCTGGAGCTTGGCGCGAATCAGCAGGCTGCCACCCACCAAAACAAGCAGAGACAAGATGGCTGAAAAGAATTCAGGCCGAATCGCAAATCGCTTCATCATTGATCGACCCTAAACAATCAGGAAGCCAGGTTAGCTGGCATGATCCAGTACATTGCCAATACCGTTGCGAGCACATAACTAGGCAGCAGCATTGGCCTCAGGATGCGCAACATCGATTCAGCCGAGCCTGAAAAAACCTTATCCAGTAGCTCATCGGCGATCACCACATAGATAATGCCCAAATAAATAACAATCTGAATCTGGCCCGCGAAACCTGAAAGGGCCGAAACGGGTAGCAACTGGGCCAGAAAAACGGAATTACCAGCCGCTGAAAAAATGGCGCCCAGGATCAGATCGTCGCGACTGGTGCGAATGATCAGGGCGAGCACACAAAGGCCAACCGCCAGGAAGTTACCCAGAAAAGTTGATAACAGTGCCAACTCGCTACGGCGCCGAATGACCAGGGAAAGATCGACAACCGGACTCGAAGATACCGTATTGATGCGGCCAGGTAGACCCAGATGACTCCGCAGACTCAGCGAACTGACGTCAATTCTGAGAGGGGAAATATTCCAGTCGTACAAAATAAATTCTGGATCAACAAACGTTCCAGACTTATCCACAGCATAGTTGATACCAGAAAGCAATGGATTGGCCATGCCGATCCTGATCAGCAGCGTATGGCGATCAAAGGGGTAGTCCTGCAGCCGCCAAGGCATCGTGAGGCGGCACCTCACCTTGTAGAGGCTCCAGTCCACCGCGCCCAATCGACGTCGCTCCAGCAGCTCAAAGCGATCAATATCGTTGTTGCTGGGCGCATTGAGCACGGCCAAGCGATCACTGGGATTCTCCCCGGGCAGGCCGGCCCAGCGGGTCCAGAGGAAAAACTCAGCGCCGAAATGGTTCGCCAGCAGGTCGATGTCATCGATCACGGTCACATAGGCGCCGAGCTGCAACACCCCTGGTGCGGGGGGAGCAGCCAACTCCCTGGCGCGGTCCACCGGTAGGGCCCCAGCCGCTGGAGCCGCGACGGCAACTGGGGCCGCGACGGCAATTGGGGGGACATGGGTCCCAGAATGCCGCCCTAACAGCCCGCCGCCAAACAGGCTCAGGCTCAGAGCCAAGGCCGTGAGACCCAAAGCCATCAGGGCAACCAGCCTGAAGGGCCGACGCCTGAACGGGCGCCTCTCCAGCAAGGGATGGGCCAGGCTGGACGCCAGCGATTGTGACCATGCTGGCGTTGAAAGCAGCAACTGTCAGCCCGGCAGCGTTGGCGTCCCCAGCAGTGGTGTAATTCCCCCGGCATCCCCACCCCGGCGTAGCCGGGGTGGGCCTCGCACCTCAGGCGATCGGCTCCACGGCTGACATTGCAAGGGGTGGGCAGGCCCGTTTCCCTGGTTCGAGTCCTAC
>CBFIGH010000012.1:0-13302 GCA_965662115.1 Cyanobium sp. | reverse complement strand
CCCCGCCTCGCCATGCCTGAGCCGATGACTCGGGTGCTCTGCGATCTCTTCGAAGGGCTACGGGTATCCGTTCCCGCTTCCCCCGGCTCCGGTTCGGAGCCTTAGTCCCTCCGCCGGCTGTCCTTCAGGCTTGGCCGTGGTGGGAAGACTGGGAGCAGCCCCTCCCAGTCGCATGACCGCCCTCACCACTGCTGCTCTGCCTCTCGAGTTGCTGCGCGACAGTCTGTTGACCCTCGAGCAGCTCAGCTCGGCTGTCACCATGCTGGCCCTGAATGCAGCGACCCACCCCGAGCAGTCGCCCCGGTTCAGGCGTTTGCTGCAGGGCCTGATTGCCTTGGTGGAGACGTGCGAGGACGACCTGGGCACCTACCGACCCTGAGGCGGGGGATCCACTTTGCGCATGAAAAACGCGCTTCTAGTCGCTTATTGCATAGAACGCACTTTTGTGCCAATAGCGTACAGTAGATCCACTACTTTAGATTCAGTGGTCGTCTCGGTCGAGGAACTTGCCTGTCTCGACACCTTGATTTGGTTGCGTTCGGGTAGTGCTGCCGCTGCTCGATTGGGTGTCACCCAGTCGACCATCAGCAGGCGGGTTAACCAGATTGCCAATCTTTTTCATGTTCGTTTTTTTAAGCCCAACGGCGAGTGGGAGACGTTAGGAGATCAAACCATCCTCAATCTTGAGCGGATGGTGCACCAGCGCTACCGCTGGGAGCATGGAATGCCATTGCGAATCGAGGCCCAATACTTCTCGGGGCCATTATTCTGCGACCCCAGCCCGGATGGATGGACGCCTGGCAACTTCGATTTCATGGAAATCAAAACACCCCTGAGGCTGCTGCGCACTGGCGTGATCGATGCTTGGATTGGCACCTATCCCGATGTGCCTGACGCGGACGATCAGGAGTTGGCCTGCTTTCACCTGACGCGTTTGCCGACCCATTTGGTTGTTGCGGTTGACCATCCCTTGCTGGCCTTGGGTGAGCGCATCACCCTTGACGATGTCAGGCACTACCCCTCGTTTGCCCTGCCTGACCATGCCTTCCCCCGAATGCAGCACATCCTGCAGCAGTTGGGCCTGTGGAATCTGCAAGTGCCGCTTCGTCGGTACAGCCATGAAAAGTGGGAGGGGCGGATGACCCATGACTTAAGGGTGGGCTATGCCAATGCGTTCACGTTGCATCTCTTTCCAGAGCCCCACGTGGTTCTGCCCATCCAGATTCCCTTGGTAACGGGAGACAGCCTGATCGTGTTGCGACGCTATGCCGAGCATCGGCGGCTGCAGGCACTTCTGGCTTGCCTCAAGGCCAAAGCGGCCCAGCTGGCGGAGCAATTTTCAGATCTGCGCCTGGTTGGGGGTGCTTGAGCTGCCCTGCTTACACCTTGCGTTGATCCTTGGCCCAGATTCGCTCGAGCGATTGCCTGAAGGGCTCCACCCCCACGGCTGGCCATGCCGATCGCCTCACGGCCCAGTACAGACGCCACACCTTCAAGCCCATCGCCAAGGCGAAGACCGCCCAAGGCAGCAGGATCCAGACGGGTCGCTCCATGGTTCCATTCTGGCCTGCGGAAGCTTCGGCTGGGCTGGCCTTGCCTTTGTCTTGAAGCCGTGATGGTCAGGTCGGCGTTTGGGGTCAGTTCCGGGTCTGAAGCAGCAACGCTCCCTAGGGTTGGCAGGTCGTCATGAGCGACGGGAAGTCTCACCTTTGGCGGACCCCATTGCCGCCAAAGGTTTTTTTAGCCTCCCTCTGGCCATGCCCTGGTTTGTGAAACTTGAGACCGGGCTGGTGGCCAAGGATCGCTTTGATGCGGTGATCCCGGCCCACCTGGCCTGGCTGGCCGAGCTGGAGCGCCTGGGCCATCAGCCCCGCAGTGGGTATTGGGCTGATCGGGTGGGCCGCAGCGGCGATGGCGCCGGCGGCATGTTGCTTTTTTGGGCAGCACACTGGGCGGCAGCCGAAGCCCTGGTGCAGACCGATCCCCTGATTGAGCAGGGCTGCGTCAGCTGGTGCCTGCATGAATGGGCCGTGGTCTTCCCCCCAGGCGCGCCCCGCCAGCCGCTCTGAGCGGCCTTGCTCGCGATCAGCTGTGAAACAGCAGCACCAGGCCTGAATTGAGCTGGTGGAATTCCCGTTCTTCCCGGCTCAGATCGAGCCCCACCTGCAGGCCTTCCTTGAGGGCGTCATCAAAGGGGGGGGCGGTGGGAGCGGCGCCGGCTTGCCAGAGCGCGGCAATCCCCACCGGCGTGGCATGCCAGCGGAAGCACGGTGTCAGGCCAATTTCCGGCTCCAGCAGGGCATCTTCCAGCAGCTCGCGAATTGCCATGGGCCCATCAACCTGCCCGCAGCTTCGGCAGGCTCCCCGGCCTGGGCAATCAGCTGAGAGTTTTTGTGATGAATGCCAGCATGCCGGCCCCTGCCAGCCAGATCAGCGCCAGGTGCCGGCTCAGCTTCAACATCCGGCACACCCCAGCGCGATTCGCCGCCGGCTGGTCGGCTGCCAGCAGCGGTTTGTCGCGCACCTGGCCGGCGTAGGAGTTGGATCCACCCAGTTGCACCCCGGCAGCATGGCCATAGGCAGCCTGGGAGACCCCCGCATTGGGGGAGGGGTCGGCGGCTCCTTCCCGTAGGGCGAGCAGCAGCAGCGGCCAGCAGCGACCGGGTTGACCCGCCGCCAGGGGCAGGCTGAAGGCCACCAGGCGGCAGGGCAGCCATACGAGCAGGTCATCGAGCCGGGCGCCTGCCGTGCCCAGCCAGCGCAGTTTTCCCCTGCGGTAGCCCAGCATTGAATCGAGGGTGCTGGCTGCCTTGAAACCCCAGGCCAGGGCGAGGGGGCCCGGCAGGGAGGGGTTCAGGCTCCAGAGCCCTGCCCCCACCAGCATCCAGAACAACGGCGCAAACAGGCCGTCCACGGCGTTTTCGCTGGCGGTTTCGGCGGCGGCCCGCAGGATTTCGTTCCCTGTCAAATGATCGGTATCGCGACCCACGATCCAAGCCAGGGCCTGGCGAGCGGCCATCAGGCTCTCGGGGGCCGCCGTGTTCGGCGCTTCGGGATTCTGTACAGCTTGTACGGAATCTGGGAGGGCGTGGGGTGGGGTGGTTGGTGGGATGGCCTTCAACACCTCCCGCACCGCCTGCTCCAGGCTCCGGCCCGCCAGGGCACTGGCCAGGGCGATCGTCAAGGCGGCAAGGCCGAGGCCAGCGGCCAAGGGTCCTCGCCTCGCCAAATCCCGCACCAGCTGCTCGAGCCCCCAACCCGCCAGGCCGCTGGCGGCAAGCAGCAGCAGGGCGATCCAGCCCCCCGCCAACCGCAGCCTCCAGGGGGTTTCTCCCGCCCAGGCTTCAGCCAGGCGCCGCAGCCGGCTGATCAGCCAGCCCATCAGCACCACCGGATGGGGGCACCAGCGCGGATCCCCGACCAGGCGATCCAGGCCGCAGGCGGCCAGCACCAGCAACCAGGGCCCCAGGTTCAGGCGGCCTTGAGCCAGCTGAACATCGAGCGCAGCCCCTTGCCCACCTGTTCAATCGGGTGCTGGGCATCGCGCTCGCGGATCCGGGTCATCTCCGGCTTGCCGGCGTCACACTCGGCCACGAAGTTGCGGGCGAAGGTGCCGTCCTGGATGTCGGCGAGGATGCGCTTCATCTCGGCCTTGGTGTCGGCCGTGATCAGGCGCGGGCCGCTCACATAATCGCCGTACTCGGCGGTATTGGAGATTGAATCGCGCATGGCGGTAAGGCCGCCTTTCACCATCAAATCCACGATCAGCTTCACCTCGTGCAGGCACTCGAAGTAGGCCAGCTCGGGCTGATAACCCGCCTCCACCAGGGTTTCGAAGCCTGCCTTCACGAGCTCGGAAAGGCCGCCACACAGCACGGCCTGCTCGCCGAACAGGTCGGTTTCGGTTTCTTCTTTGAAATTGGTTTCCAGGATGCCGGCGCGGGTGCCGCCGATGCCCTTGGCGTAGGCCATGGCCAACTCACGGGCGTGGCCGCTGGCGTCCTGCTGGATGGCGAACAGGGCGGGCACGCCCATGCCGTTCTGGTATTCCCAGCGCACGGTGTGACCGGGGCCCTTGGGGGCGATCATCACCACATCCACATCGGCGGGGGGCTTGATCAGCTCGAAGCGGATGTTGAAGCCGTGGGCGAAGCTCAGCACCTTGCCGGCGCTGAGATGGGGCGCGATCTCCTTGTCGTAGACGGCTTTCTGGAATTCATCGGGCAGCAGCACCATGATCCAGTCGGCCTTGGCGCAGGCATCGGCCACGCTGAGCACTTCGAGGCCGTCGGCCTTGGCCTTGTCGGCGGAGCGGCTGCCCTCGTACAGGCCCACCACCACGCTGACGCCGCTGTCCTTGAGGTTCAGGGCATGGGCATGGCCCTGGGATCCGTAGCCGATGATCGCCACCGTCTTGCCGTTGAGCAAGGAGAGATCGGCGTCGGTGTCGTAAAAAAGCTGGGCCATCAGGGCGTGGGGGCTGGGCTAAGCAAGATTTGAGCTTACGCAAGCGCCAGATCAGGCCTCGCTGGGGTGGGCGATCACCCGGTCGATCAGGCCATATTCCTTAGCCTCGGCAGCACTGAGGAAGTAGTCGCGGTCGGTGTCCTTCTCGATCTTCGCGAAGGGCTGGCCGGTCATGTCCGCCATGCTGTGGTTGAGCATGTCCTTGATGCGCAGAATTTCGCGCGCTTCGATTTCGATGTCGCTGGCCTGGCGCTGGCTGGTGCCGCCCAGGGGCTGGTGAATCATGATCCGGCTGTGGGGCAGGGCCAGCCGCTTGCCCTTGGTGCCGGCACCCAGCAGAAAGGCGCCCATGCTGGCCGCCAGCCCCACGCAGATGGTCACCACGTCACTTTTGACGTATTGCATCGTGTCGTAAATCGCCAGGCCGGCGGTCACCGATCCCCCCGGCGAGTTGATGTAGAGGTAGATCGGCTTGGCGTTGTCTTCCGAGTCCAGATAGAGCATCTGGGCCACCAGGGCATTGGCGACCGCGTCGTTCACCTCGGATCCCATGAACAGGATCCGCTCCACGCCCAAGCGGGTGTAGATGTCGACCCAGCGCTCGTACTGGCTGCCGGGCAGACGGTAGGGAACGCTGGGGGTGCCGATGGGCATGGCTCTGGAGTGGGGTGGTGAGGGGGAGCGGGATTTTGGGCTGGATCAGGTCAGGGCGGCTGCGGTAGGGGGCGCCGTGGGCAGGTCTTTCAAGCTGGTGAGCACCCGGTCGATCAGGCCGTAGTCCTTGGCCTCCTCGGCGGTGAGGTAGGTCATACGGTCGGAATCGCGGGAGAGCTGCTCCACCGACTTGCCCGTATTCAGCGACAGCATCTCAAGCAGGGTGCGCTTGTTGTGCAGCACCTCCTGGGCGCGGATCTGAATGTCGGTGGCCTGGCCGCGGGCTCCGCTGCGGGGTTGGTGCAGCACGATTGAGGCATGGGGCAGGGCGGCGCGCTGGCCCTTGGCGCCGGCGCTGAGAATCATGGCGGCGGTGCCCATCGCCTGGCCAATGCAGATCGTGTGCACGGGAGGCTTCACGTAGCGGATCGTGTCGGCGATGGCGAAGGCTTCGGTTTCAAAGCCGATGGCATCCCCGGTGAACCAGGAGGTGCCGGTGGAGTTGATATAAAAAAAGATCGGCTTCTCCGGATTGTCAAACTCCAGATAAAGCAGCTGGGCAATGATCAGTTCGGTCACGTCAATGCCCATCTGGCGCTTGGCGTCGCCGTCGCTGAACAGGGGCAGGCCGAGATAGACGATCCGCTCCTTCAGCAGCAGGCTGGGCAGGTCGGGCGGCGGGGTGCGCATGACGGCGGAATCGCCGTAGTAGGGGGCTGACACCGACATCCGCGGTTGACCGAAGGCACGTTTGCGGAGCCTAGCGGGGGCTACCGGCCTGCGGATCGCCAGAGCCCGAATTGGCAGGGCTCGACTTGCTGCGCTCAGGGCGTTGTTTGCGCTTCGGGCTGGTTTCGGAATTCGTCTCGGTCACCGGGCCATCGGTGCGGGCAAACACGATCCGGCCGGTGGGGTTCTGGAGAGCTCCGGTGACGACCACCGCGAGCCGCGCGCCGATCCGCCCCCGGGCGCCTTCCACCACCACCATGGTGCCGTCATCGAGGTAGCCCACGCCCTGGTCGGCCTCCTTGCCGTCGCGGGCAATCTTGAGCAGCAGCTCATCGCCGGGCCGCACCTCGGGCCGCAGGGCGATCACCAGCTCGCTGAGGTTGAGCACCTTGAGGGCTTTGACCTCGGCCACCTTGGCCAGGTTGTAGTCGGCCGTGAGCAGGGTGCCGCCGGTATCGGCGGTGAGCAGCAGCAGCTTGTCGTCCACCCCCTTGCCCTCGTAGCGGGTGCTGTTCACCACGAGGCGCCGGCCGTATTGCTCGCGCAGCTCGCTGAGCAGCTTCAGGCCGCGCCTCCCCCGGCCGCGCTTCTCGCCATTGGCCGAATCGGCCAGGGTCTGGAGTTCATCGATCACGCTCTGGGCCACGATCACCTGGCCCTCCAGCAGGCCCGAATCCAGCAGACCGCGGATGCGGCCGTCGATGATCACACTGGTGTCGAGAATCTTGGCGCTGGCCGGCTGCAGCACCCCCTCGGCCACCAGCAGGGCCTCGGTGCTGCTGGGGTTGAACAGGCGCAACAGGGTGCGTCCATGCACCTCGGCCAGGTTGTAGCCCGACACCCCGAAGAACACATTGCTGAGCACCGCCGCCAGCGGTTTGACGAACACCACCTCCCAGGGCAGGGGCAGCAGCAGGATCGGAGCCAGCAGCAGGTTGGCCACCAGCAGGCCCAGGATCAGGCCAACGGCGCGGCTGACCAGCAGGTCGGTGGGCATCGAGCGCACCTGCACCATCAGGCGCCGGCGCAGCTGGCCGAAGAAGAAGCCCGCCAGCAGCCCGAAGAAGGCCCCGAAGCCGCCCAAAACCGTGCGCAGGCCCTCCGGATTGTCCACTTGCCGGAGCAGGGGCTCCGGCAGCAGGTCAACCCCGAGCCAGCCGGCCGCCGTGCCGGAGATCACAAACAGGATCAGGATGAGGGAGTCCACCATTCCCGTCTTGCCTGGCACCCAGCCGTTCAGGTGCGCAGCATGGCCGATTTCGGCAGCTTTGGCCCCAGGGTGGTTCCCGCACTTAACGATGTCTTCGCCCCGTGTTCCCGCCCCGCAGCGCCTACCTGCACATTCCCTTCTGCCACCGGCGCTGCTTTTACTGCGATTTTCCCGTGGTGCCCCTGGGCGACAGGGCCGGCGCTGAGCCCGGGGAGCCTGGCGCCGCCTCGATCGCGGCCTACCTGGCCCTGCTCTTGCCGGAGATTGCCGCGGCCCCGCCCGGCCCACCCCTCTCCACCGTGTACTTCGGCGGTGGCACCCCATCCCTGCTGTTGCCCGCCCAGGTGGCGGCCTTGCTGGCGGCCCTAAGGGAGCGTTTTGGTCTGGTGCCCGCTGCTGAAATCAGCCTGGAACTCGATCCAGCCAGCTTTGACCAGTCCCGTCTGGGGGCCTACCTCCAGGCCGGGGTGAACCGGGTGAGCCTGGGCGGCCAGAGCTTCGACGATGCCGTGCTGGAGGGTCTGGGCCGTCGCCACCGCGCCGCCGACCTGCACGAGGCCGCCGGTTGGCTGGCCGAGGCCCAGCGCCAGGGGAGCCTGGCCAGCTGGAGTCTCGACCTGATCCAGGCCCTGCCCGGCCAGAGTCTGGCCGGCTGGCGCGGCCAGCTCCGCCAGGCGATCGCCTGCAAACCGCCCCACCTCTCCGTTTACGACCTCAGCCTGGAGCCTGGCACCGTGTTTGCCCGGCGCCATGGCCGCGGGGAGCTGCAGCTTCCCGATCACGACCTGGGCGCCGACCTGATGGAGCTCACCTGGGCCGAGCTCAGGGCCGCTGGCTATGGCCACTACGAGATCTCCAACTACGCCCTGCCCGGCCATGCCTGCCGCCACAACCGCGTCTATTGGAGTGGAGCGGGTTGGTGGGGTTTCGGCATGGGTGCCACCTCCGCCCCCTGGGGCGAGCGGCTGGCCCGGCCCCGCAGCCGCGCTGGCTATGCCGCCTGGCTGGCTGAGCCGGTGCCGGAGGGCGGCACAGGCCTGCCCGTTGATGAGCAACTGCTGGTGGGTTTGCGGCGCCGTGAAGGGGTGCACCTGCCCCGGCTGCTGGGTCAGGGGGGGGGGGCGCCGCTGCAGCAGCGGCTGCAGCCCTGGCTTGGGGCCGGCCTGCTGCGCATCGAGGGGCCCCGCTGGCGGCTCAGCGATCCGGCGGGGCTGGCCCTCAGCAATGGGGTGCTGCGGGAGTTGCTGGCTTGGTGGCAGGAGCAGCAGGAAGCCCTGGCGCTGGATGGGGCCAGGATGCAATCCAGCCCCGCAACGCTTCCACGGCCAGGGCCCGGCCTGGCAGCAGCGGCGGACTGAAGGGAGGTTGGCGGCTGGTCAGCCCCAGCAGGTCGGCGGTGACCCGCACCTGGCCGTCGCAACCCTCGCCGGCGCCGATGCCGATCACTGGCAGGGTCAGGCTGCGTTGCAGATCGGCGCCAAGCGCAGGCGGCACGTGTTCGAGCACCAGGGCAAAGCAGCCGGCCTCCTGCAGGGCGAGCGCCTGGCGCTTCAGCTGCTCCCGGCTGACCTCATCGTTGCCCTGGCGGCGGTAGCCGAGCCTGTGCACCGACTGGGGTGTCAGGCCGATGTGGCCCATCACCGGAATGCCGCTGCGCACCAGCCGGTCGACCACCAGCAGGGTTTCCGGTTCGGCACCCTCGAGTTTGACGGCGGCGGCCGGGGTTTCCTTCAGCACCCGGCCAGCGGCGGCAACGGCCGCATCAGCGCTGCACTGGTAGCTGAGGAAGGGCAAGTCGCAGATCAGCAGGGGCTCCTGCCCCGGCGGGCAGACACTGGCCAGGCCGCGGCCGGTGGCCCTGGTGTGGTGCAGCATCTCCTCGAGGGTCACCGGCAGGGTGGTGGCATGGCCGAGCACCGTCATCGCCAGCGAATCGCCCACCAGCACCGCATCGGCACCGGCCTCTGCCACCAGGGCGCCGGAGAGGGCATCCCAGGCCGTCAGCACCGTGATCGGCAGACCGGCCTGTTTGCGGCTCGCCAGGTCTGCGGGGCGCAGGGGCACGGGCATCGGAGCGGGGGGAAGCCATTGCTAGCATCCAAATGACTCGGATCCATGCGGCTCCGACGCCCAAACCTGGTCAGATCCGGAAGGCAGCAGCCACACGGGATGCTCTGGGCAGGCGTGGACTCCGGGTCACCCCAATGCTCGCCACCCCATCGGGGTGCCCGGCCGCCAGGCCCTACGGGTTGGCCTGGTTCTGGCGGTTGAGCAGGAAGGGGGGGATTTTGGCGCCCCGCTCTTCCGGGCTGTTTTTGAACAGGTTGTTGGCCGTGAAGCTGCCGGTGCTGCGCTCACTGAGGTAGGGGGCGCCGCTCTCGAAGCCAGTGGCGATCACCGTCACGTGGATCTCTCCCTCCAGTCGCTCGTCAACCACGGCGCCAACAATGATGTTGGCGTCTGGATCGACCACCTCGTAGATCACCTCGGAGGCGGTGGTCATGTCCTCAAGGGTCATGTCCTTGCCGCCGCTGATGTTGATCACGCAGCCCTTGGCGCCGTCAATCCGGGCCGACTCCAGCAGGGGACTGCTGATCGCCGCCTGGGCCGCTTCGATGGCGCGGGAGCGACCGGAGCCCACCCCAATGCCGAGCAGGGCCGTGCCGGCATCGGCCATCACCGAGCGCACGTCGGCGAAGTCCACGTTGACCAGGCCCGGCTTGGTGATGATGTCGCTGATGCCCTTGACGCCCATGCGCAGCACGTCGTCAGCGGTCCGGAAGGCCTCCTGCAGGGGCGCTCCGGCGATCGCATCCCGCAGGCGATCGTTGGGGATGACGATCAGGGTGTCGACGCTTTCGGCCAGGCGGGCAATGCCCTCTTCGGCCTGACGCATCCGCTTGCGGCCCTCGAAGCTGAAGGGTTTGGTGACGATGCCCACCGTGAGGGCGCCGACTTCCTTGGCCACCTCCGCCAGGATCGGCGCAGCGCCGGTGCCGGTGCCGCCGCCCATGCCGACGGCGATGAACACCAGGTCGGTGCCCTGGAGCGATTCCTGCAGCTCGGCTCGGGACTCCTCAGCAGCCTTCTGGCCAATCACCGGATTGCCTCCCGCCCCCAGGCCCCGGGTGAGCTTCATGCCCAGCTGGATGCGTTTCTGGGAGGCCGATTGCAACAGGGCCTGGGCGTCGGTGTTGAGAACCCGGTAGCCCACCCCCTGCAGATCGGAAGCAATCATGCGATTGACCGCATTGCTGCCGCCGCCGCCCACCCCAATCACCTCGATCCGGGCCGTCTGGCTCGGCACGATCCCGCCCGTGGGTTGGGCGCCGTTGGTTGGGGTTGGGCTGTGGGTCATAACGGCATCGGGAGTGTCGGTGCGGGAAATCTGCGGCTGCATTATGACCGTGTTGCAAGTCCCGGGATCTCGGGAGTGTCCCACCTTTACAGGCTTCCCGACACACCTGCTGCTCGAATGCTCATGAAGGGGGCTTCGGGGGGGCGGCGGCGGGGCCGGGTAAGCCGAGTTCCGGTTGCTCCGGATCGCTGAGGTCGATCGATTGGAGCCGGCGGGCCTGGAGTTGGTCGGGCAGTTGTTTTTGAAGGTGGCCAAGCACCTCCAGCCGCCGGGCCAGTTGGCTGTCGGGTGGGCCCAGACGCACCTGCCCGAGCCGGGCGCTCTGCAGCCAGATGGTGCCACTGGGGTCGAAGCGCAGCTGGCGCAGATCGGAGCCCAGGGCAAGCCGTTCCCTTTCAGCCAGCACCAGCGCCACCACAGGCCGATGGTTCGGCTGCCAGCCCTCCACCAGAAAACCCTTGCTGCCCTTGGTCGCCAGCGCCCTGCCCTGGCGCATGCTCAGCCAGTGGCCCAAGCTGTCGACATAGCCCTGCTCGATTCCCTTGGCGCTGCGGCGCTGGGCTCGGGCCACCGCCTGACGATCGGCCAGCTCAACCCGCAGCCGCGCTGGCGCCATCAGCCGGCTCACCTGCACCCGCTCAACCGGCAGGGCATTGACCAGCGCCGCGGCGATCTGTTTGGGCTGCAGCTCCAGCAGCGACTGGGGAAAGGTGAGCTGGGCAGCCCGCACGACGTGCTCGGGCTTGACCAGCGCACTGCCGATCACCTCCACCTGGTTGGGGCCGTTGAGAATCCAGCCCTGGCGGAGCAGGCCATAGCCGAGCCCGCCGCTCACGGCCAACAGCACAAGCAGCCGCCAGCCATTGCGCAGCCGCTCCCTGAGCCGCTGCTGACGCAGCTGGCGCCGACGTTCAGACCCGGGCCGCGACGGGGTGGCGCTCACCGCAAAAAGCCCTCGGTCGGGGTCAAAGTTCGCAGCGCGAGCGGGACATCAGCTCGTCGATCCAGCGTCGGGCCCGGTCGGCATCGGCAAAAGGCAGATCTTTGCGCGCACCGCCCCCCACCAGCCGCAGCCGGCAGGCCCCCTGGCTTTCATCGGTCAGGGGTGCTTCGCCGGAGTGCAGGGAGAGCAGCTCCACCAGTTCGAGTTCTTTGATCACAAACGAGCCCTCCTCCTGGATCTGGCCAGCCGCAAAGCTGCACCAACTCAGCAGCCCATCCACCAGGCGGGCGCCGCCGCAGCTGTCGAGCTTGGCCAGCTCCGCGCCCTCGGCCCATTCCCGAAACAGCCGCTGCCGCCGCCGTTCCAACCAGCCCAGCGCCGTGATCAGCACAAAAACCAGCAGGAGCGGCAGCCAGAGCAAACCTTGACTCATGGCGTGGGCACTCCAAGCAATCTCTGGTGCCATTCTCGGGCCCCTTCGATCAATTCGCCCACCAACTGGGGCAGGGGCATCCCGCTGGCTGCCCAGAGCATGGGGTACATGCTCTGGCTGGTGAACCCCGGCAGGGTGTTGATCTCGTTGAGCCACAGCGCGCCGCTGGCTTCGCTGTAAAAGAAATCAACCCGGGCCAGGCCCGTCGCTCCAACCGCCTGGCAGGCCTCGATGGCCATGGTGCGGGCCCGCTCGGTGATCGCCTCGGGCACCACCGCTGGAATCACCGTATGGCTCTTGCCGTCGCTGTATTTGGTGTCGTAGTCATACCAGTCGGCATCGAAGCAGATTTCTCCCAACACCGAAGCCTGCAGGCTCCGCTGGCCGCCGCCGCGCACGGCACATTCCAGTTCCCGCGCGACCACGCCCTGCTCCACCACCAGGCGGGGGTCGAGGGCCGCGGCGGTGTGCAGGCCCGCCAGCAGCTCGGCGCGGTTGCTGGCCTTGCTGATGCCCACGGAGGAGCCCAGATTGGCCGGCTTGACAAAGCAGGGGTAGCCGAGCTGCTGCTCAAGCTGCAGGAGCAGTGGCTCCGGATCGAGCGCCAGCTGGTTGGCGCCAACGCAGGCATAGGGCACCTGGGGCAGGCCGGCGGCGGCGAAGGCGGCTTTCATCGCCTGTTTATCCATCCCCACGGCCGAGCCGAGCACCCCCGAGCCCACGAAGGGCACCTGCATCAAGGTGAACAGCCCCTGGATCGTGCCGTCCTCGCCGTTGGGGCCATGCAGCACCGGAAACCACACGTCCACCTGGGCTGCCCCCTCGGGAAAACCGCTGAAGCCAGGCTGGCCAGGGGGATGGGGCAGTTGGTCTGGGCGGGCTGGGCTGCCCTGGGCCAGCACGGCCTCGGCCACATCAGGGCCCCACCAGCGCCCCTGGGGGTCGATGTAGTAGCAGTGAAGGGCGTAATGCGTCGCGTTGTCGGGATGCCGCAGGGCGGCGGCCACGGTGGCGGCGGAGCGAATCGAAACGGCATGCTCGCCGGAGGCTCCCCCAAAGATCAGACCAACCGCAGTGGGGACGCTGTTCATGCCGATCGGCGGGTGCCCCACAGGGGCAAAACTCAGGTCAGTTTGCCGCTCAGGGAGAAGGGGCGCACCGCTTCGATTTGCACCGTCACCAGCTCGCCGGCGCGGATCGCTGAGCCGTCGGGGCGCTGGCCTGGGCAAAAGGTCGGCCGGTTGGTGCGGGTCCGGCCCACAACCTGCTCGGAATTCTTGGGGTTGGGGCCTTCCACCAGGATCTCTTCGCGGCGGCCTGCGTAGCGGGCGCTGCGCTGGCTGGCGATGCGCTCCACCAGGCCATTGAGCTGCTGCAGCCGTTCCGCTTTGACGGCCTCCGGCAGCTGATCGGGCCAGTCGGCGGCGGGGGTGTTGGGCCGCGGCGAGTAGGCGGCGGTGTTGACCAGGTCGAAGCCGATCTCCTCGATCAGGTCGAGGGTGCGGCGG
>CBFIGH010000011.1:0-7451 GCA_965662115.1 Cyanobium sp. | reverse complement strand
GGCCCGGCGGATCGCCCGGGAGACGGCCTTGACGGCCTCGTCCTGGCCGATCAAACGCTGGTGGAGGGTGTCCTCCATGTTCAGCAACTTGGCCGACTCGCTCTCGGTGAGCTTCTGCACCGGCACTCCGGTCCAGGAGGCGACGATGTGGGCGATGTCCTCTTCAGTGACCATTGGAGTGCGCCCGATTTCGGCGGGAGCCTCAGCCAGGGCAATGGTTTCGGCGGGGGCGCCAGGCTCCTCATCCTTGCGCGCCTGCAGGATCGAGCGAATCTGGTCGCGCAGTTCCACCTCCTTGTCGCGCAGTTCGCCCGCCTTGCTGAAGTCTTGCTCGCGAACGGCATCTTCCTTGTCCTTCTGGACGGCCCGCAGCTGACGATCCACCTCCTTGGCCGCCGGCGGCAGCTTTGAATTCATCAGCCTGACCCGGCTACCGGCCTCGTCGACCAGGTCGATCGCCTTGTCCGGCAAAAACCGATCGGAGATGTAGCGATCGCCCAACGTTGCTGCCGCAATCAGGGCCTCATCGGCAATCTTGAGGCGGTGATGGGTTTCGTAGCGCTCCTTGAGGCCGCGCAGAATTTCGATCGTTTCGTCCACGGAGGGCTCACCCACCATCACCGGCTGGAAGCGACGCTCCAAGGCAGCATCGCGCTCGATGTGCTTGCGGTATTCATCCAGGGTGGTGGCGCCAATGCATTGCAGTTCGCCGCGGGCCAGGGCTGGTTTGAGGATGTTGGCCGCATCGATGGCACCCTCGGCCGCACCCGCCCCAATCAGGGTGTGCACCTCGTCGATCACCAGGATCACATTGCCGGCGCTGCGGATCTCCTCCATGATCTTTTTGAGGCGCTCCTCAAATTCACCGCGGTATTTGGTGCCAGCCACCAGCAAACCGATATCCAGGGTGAGAACACGCTTCTCTTCAAGAATGTCGGGGATATCTCCTGAATTGATCCGCTGGGCCAGGCCCTCGGCGATGGCGGTTTTGCCCACGCCGGGCTCGCCAATCAGCACGGGGTTGTTTTTGGTGCGGCGTCCCAGGATCTGGATGACCCGCTCAATCTCATTCTGACGGCCGACCACCGGGTCGAGCTTGCCATCGGCGGCCTGCTGGGTGAGGTTGCTGCCGAACTCGTCAAGGGTGGGGGTCTTGGTGGAGCCCTTGCCGCTCCCACCGCCGGAGCTCACCTCGGCGGTTTCGCCGAGCATGCGGATGACCTGGGTGCGCACCTTGGCCAGGTCGACGCCAAGATTTTCCAGAACCCTGGCCGCGACACCTTCGCCCTCCCGGATCAGGCCGAGCAGCAGGTGCTCGGTGCCGATGTAGTTGTGGCCGAGTTGGCGGGCCTCCTCGAGGGAGAGCTCCAACACCCGTTTGGCCCTGGGCGTAAAGGGAATCTCAACGGCGACGAAGCCGGAGCCCCGACCGATGATTTTCTCGACTTCAACGCGGGCATCCTTGAGGTTGACCCCCATCGACTTGAGCACCTTGGCGGCCACACCGGTGCCCTCACCGATCAGACCCAGCAGAATCTGCTCCGTGCCCACAAAGTTGTGGCCAAGGCGGCGGGCCTCTTCCTGGGCCAGCATGATCACCTTGATGGCCTTCTCGGTAAACCGCTCGAACATGGGCCGGGGCCTGGTGCAAGTTCAACCAAGCTACCAGGGTTAATGGGCCAGGTGTGATTTAGGTTCGATCAAAGCCAGATCCGCTGCTGCTACAGGGTCTTCGCCGGCCTTTGCAAACAACATGGGGCTGGGAAGTTACGGCTTTCAGCAATAAGAAAAGCCGGTTATCCACACCCCAGCTGAGCATCTTTGACTGGCGATAGCCTCAGCCATTGGATCAGGGCATCGTCGCCGTTGCGGTAGTAACCGCGACGCAGCCCCGCATCCCGAAACCCGCAACGGCGATAGAGGGCCACCGCGGCGCTGTTGCCGGGAGCCACCTCCAGGGTTGCGTGCTGGGCTCCCTGGCCGCGGGCGATCTCCAGCAGGGCCTCGAGCACCCGGGCGCCCAGGCCCTGGCCTCTCTGCCCGGGGGTGACCGCCACCAGGGTGATGTGCAGCTCATCCAACACCAACCAGCCACAGGCCATGGCGACCAGGTTCGCCCCCCGCCAGAGCCCCACCCCCGGCCGGCGCAGATCGGCCAGCTCCGTGTCCCACTGGCTGGTGCTCCACAGCCCACCCAGGCTGGCCCGGTCAAGGGCCAGACAGGCCTGCCAATCGGCGGCGGTCAGCGGGGCCTGGCGCAGCGGCGGCAAGGGCTTCCGTACATTCATGCTTTCTCGACCCCGCGCGGCCAAAGCCATGGTGACCTCCCGTGAGCCCCTCGCGCCGCCGCTGCCGTTTGAGCCGGGCCAAGACCCGCTCAGCCCCAACCGCAACCTCACCCCCCTGACCACCCGCCTCGACGCGAACGGTTGCCTGGGTGTGGGCGGGTGCACCCTCAGCGACCTGGCCCGCCGCTACGGCACACCTCTGTATGTCTTGGATGAAGCCACCCTGCGGGCCACCTGCCGTGCCTACGGGCAGGCCCTAGCCCGCCACTATCCCGGCGAGGCCCTGGCGCTCTACGCCTCCAAAGCCAACAGTTCCCTGGCCATCACAGCCCTGGTGGCCTCCGAAGGCCTCGGGCTCGACGCCGTCTCAGCCGGGGAACTGTTGACCGCGTTCGAGGGCGGCATGGCCGGCGAGCGGATCGTCCTGCACGGCAACAACAAAAGCCGCGAGGAGCTCGCCCTGGCCGTGGCCCACGGCGTCACCGTGGTGGTGGACAACTGGCGCGACCTGGAGCTGCTGGCCGAGCTGGCGCCTGGGTTCTCGGCGCCCGCAAGGCTGATGCTGCGCTTCACGCCCGGCATCGAGTGCCACACCCACGAGTACATCCGCACGGGCCACCTCGACAGCAAATTTGGCTTCGATCCCGACCAGCTCGAGGCGGTGCTGCAGCACCTGCAGGCCTGCCCCTGGGCCTCGCTGACCGGGCTGCATGCCCACATCGGCTCCCAGATCTTCGAGCTCCAGCCCCACCGCGATCTGGCCGCGGTGCTGGCCGATGCCCTGGCCCTGGCCCGCTCCCTCGGCCATCCGGTGGAGGATCTCAACGTGGGCGGCGGGCTCGGGATTCGCTACGTGGCCAGCGACGATCCCCCGTCGATCGAAGCCTGGGTGCGCACCGTGGCCGAAGCGGTGGTGACGGCCTGCCGGGAGCGGGGGCTCAGCCTGCCGCGGCTGCTCTGCGAACCCGGACGCTCCCTGGTGGCCACTGCGGGGGTCACCCTCTATGCGGTGGGGAGCTGCAAGGCCATTCCAGGCCTGCGCACCTACCTCTCCGTCGACGGCGGCATGAGCGACAACCCCAGGCCGATTACCTACCAATCGCAGTACACCGCCCTCTTGGCCGATCGCCCCATGGCCGAGCCGACTGAAACCGTCACCGTGGCGGGCAAGCACTGCGAATCGGGCGATGTGCTGCTCAAAGACCTAGCCCTGCCACCTGCCAGCCCGGGGGATGTGCTGGTGGTGTTCGCCACCGGTGCCTACAACGCCTCGATGGGCTCCAATTACAACCGCATCCCCCGGCCGGCAACGGTGCTGGTGGCAGACGGACTGGCCGATCTGGTGCAGCGTCGCGAGCAGCCGGAAGACCTACTGCGCTACGACGTTCTGCCAGCGCGTCTGCGCTCCCTAGGCTGATTGGAACGTCTGGAGGGGTTGTGATCGGGCCGCCATTGGGGGGGGTGCTTCGCCTCATCGACCCGCGCCTGCTGCTCGATCTGCTCTTTGCCACCAGCCTGGGGGTTTTGGTGCTGGGCCGGGTCACCGAAGCCCGCACCCTCTGGTTGCTGCGCGGCTATCTGCTGCTGGTGGCCCTGGCCTGGGTGGTGCAGCGCTACGCCAATCTGCCCCTCACCAGCAAGTTGGTGGAGGCCCTGGTGCTGGCCTGCAGCCTGGCCCTGGCGATCCTGTGGCAGGGGGAGTTGCGGCGGCTGATGGAGCTGCTCGGCACGGGTCGGCTTGGGGTGCTGTTTGACAAGCGCAGCAGCGACCAGCTGGGCTCCGGGGCTGTGGCCGTGCTGAGTGAGGCCGCCGGGCGCCTCTCCCAAGCCCGCCGCGGCGGGCTGATTGTGGTGGATCTGGGCAGTGACCTGCGGCCGGAGGATTTTCTCAACCCCGGCATTGATCTCGATGCCAAGTTGACCGTCGACCTGCTGCTCAACCTGTTTGCCGCCGATACCCCTCTCCACGATGGGGCCGTGCTGGTGAAGGCCAACCGGATCGTGGCCGCTGGCGTGATCCTGCCCCTCTCGCGCCAGGGGATCAACCGCTACGGCACGCGCCACCTGGCAGCCCTTGGGCTCACCGAGCGCTTCGACCAGTGTCTGGCCATCGTGGTCTCCGAGGAGACCGGCACCCTGTCCCTGGCCAGCCAGGGCCGGTTGGAGCGGCCGATCACCAGCTCTCGCCTGCACGATCTGCTCAGCCGCGCCCTGGCCTTGCCTGCAGGTCGTACCGTGACCAAGGACAAGCCGGAACCCCGCGGATGAGTCGCGCCTTGGCGACCGACACTGTCACTGCCTCCCAGGCTGGGGCGTTGGGCCTGGATTGGGCGCGGCTGCCGAGCCACATAGCCGTGATCATGGACGGCAACGGTCGCTGGGCCAAGCAGCGCAACCTGCCGAGGGTGATGGGCCACCGCGAGGGCGTCGAAGCGCTCAAACGCACCCTGCGCCTCTGCAGCGACTGGGGTATCGGCGCCCTCACCGCCTACGCCTTCTCAACTGAAAACTGGAGCCGCCCAGGGGAGGAGGTGAGCTTCCTGATGACCCTGTTTGAGCGGGTGCTGGCCCGGGAGCTGCATGCCCTCGAGCAGGAGCAGGTGCGAATCCGGTTTCTGGGCGATCTCGACCCCCTGCCCGAAGGATTGCAACGGCTGATCGCCGATGCCACCGAGCGCACCGCCACCAACATCGGCATCCATTTCAACGTCTGCACCAACTACGGCGGCAGGGCCGAATTGGTGCGCGCCTCCAAGCGCCTGGCCCAGCGCTGCGCCGCCGGCGAACTCGACCCTGCTGCCATCGACGAGCAGGCCTTCGCCGCCGAGCTCCACACCGCCGGCGAGCGGGATCCCGATCTCTTGATTCGCACCAGCGGCGAGCTGCGGATCAGCAACTTCCTGCTCTGGCAGCTGGCCTATGCCGAAATCCACATCACCGATGTGCTCTGGCCCGATTTCGACGAGGCGGCCTTGCTGGGCGCCCTGCTCGACTACCAAGGCCGCCAGCGCCGCTTTGGCGGTGTCGATCCCCGCTGACCCCCTGAATCACCCTTGATCACCCGTCACGACTGGTGTCGCCCCGAAATCCAGGCGCTGCTCGAGCTGCCCCTGGTCGATCTGCTCTGGCAGGCCCAGCAGGTGCACCGTGCCGCCAACCCCGGTTACCACGTGCAACTGGCTTCGCTGCTGAGCGTCAAAACCGGCGGTTGCGAGGAAGACTGCGCCTACTGCCCCCAGTCGCTGCACAACAGCAGCGATGTGAGCGGCCAGCCGGAGCTGGCGGTGGAGCCGGTGCTGGCGCGGGCCCGGGCGGCCAAGCGGGCTGGCGCCGATCGCTTCTGCATGGGCTGGGCCTGGCGCGAGATCCGCGATGGGGCCCCGTTTGAGGCGATGCTGCAGATGGTGCGGGGCGTGCGGGAGCTGGGCCTGGAGGCCTGCGTCACCGCCGGCATGCTCAGCGATTCCCAGGCGGCGCGGCTAGCCGAGGTGGGGCTGACCGCCTACAACCACAACCTTGACACCAGCCCCGAGCACTACGACCAGATCATCACCACCCGCACCTACCAGGAGCGGCTCGAAACCCTGCAACGGGTGAGAAGCGCTGGGATTTCGATCTGCTGCGGCGGCATCATCGGCATGGGGGAGGGGGCAGAGGATCGCGCCGGCCTGCTGGAGGTGCTGGCCAACCTCGATCCCCATCCCGAAAGCGTGCCGATCAATGCCCTGGTGGCCGTGGAGGGCACCCGGCTCGACGACCTGCCGCCGGTGGATCCGCTCGAGCTGGTGCGGATGGTGGCCACGGCCCGGATCCTGATGCCCCATGCCCGCGTTCGGTTGAGTGCCGGCCGCGAACAGCTGGGCCGGGAGGCCCAGATCCTCTGCCTGCTGGCCGGAGCTGATTCGATTTTCTATGGCGACACCCTGCTCACCACCTCCAATCCGGCGGTGGAGGCCGATCGGGCCCTGCTGGCGGCCGCCGGAGTGCGGGCAGGGGCATGAGCCTGCTGGTGGCGGCCTTCTATCGCTTCGCGGCGCTCGACCACCTACCGGCCCTGCAGGCAGACCTCCAGCAGCTGGCCACGGCCGCCGGGGTGAGGGGCACGGTCCTGTTGGCCGGCGAAGGGGTGAATGGCACCATCTGCGGCCCCGATGCGGGGGTGGGGGCGGTGCTGGAGCGGCTGCGGGCGGTTGCCGGCCTGGAGGCGCTGGAAGCCAAGGTCAGCCGGGCGCCCCAGCAGGCCTTCCATCGCCTCAAGGTGCGACTCAAGCGCGAGATCGTCAGCCTGGGCCAGCCCGCCGTGCAGCCCTATCTGGCTTCGGCGGTGGGCACCCCTGTGCCGCCGGCCCAATGGGATGACCTGATCACCGATCCAGGCACCCTGGTGATCGACACCCGCAATGTCTACGAGGTGGCGATCGGCACGTTTGAGGGAGCGATCGATCCGGGCACCGACAGCTTTCGCGGGTTCCCGGATTGGGTGGAGCGGGAGCTGCGGCCCCTGGTGGCCGAGCGCCAGCCTCGGGCGATCGCCATGTTCTGCACCGGCGGCATCCGCTGCGAGAAAGCCACCGCCTACCTGCAACAGCAGGGCTTTGCCGGGGTGCACCACCTGCAGGGCGGCATCCTGCGCTACCTCGAAGAGGTGCCGGAGCAGGGCAGCAGCTGGCGAGGCGAGTGCTTCGTGTTCGACCAGCGGGTGGCGCTGAACCACCGGCTTGAGCCTGGGCAGCACAGCCTCTGCCACGCCTGCGGTCTGCCGCTGTCGCCCGCCGATCGGCAGCTGCCCAGCTACCAGGCGGGGGTGAGCTGCCGCCACTGCCTGGATCGCTTCAGCGATGCCGATCGGCAGCGCTTTGCTGAACGCCAGCAGCAGATGGAGCGGGCCCGCCAGAGGGGTGAGCGCCACATCGGCGAGCGCGCCGGTGGCTGAATCCCTGCCCATCCTCTACAGCTTCCGCCGCTGCCCCTACGCGATCCGGGCGCGGCTGGCCCTGGCGGCAGCGGGCTTCCAGCCGGGGCTGGATCTGGAGCTGCGGGAGGTCAGCCTCAAGGCCAAGCCACCGGAGCTGCTGGCGGCCTCGGCCAAGGGCACGGTGCCGGTGCTGGAGCTGGGGAGCCAGGTGTTGGATGAAAGCCTGGCGATCATGCATTGGGCCCTGG